>JAKJGY010000397.1 GCA_022704145.1 Verrucomicrobiota bacterium | reverse complement strand
CAATAAAAAAAGCGATCCGAAGAAAAAATTCTCTTGAAAAACTGCGGACCCTCACCCCGCCCGCTCCTTATCGCGCTATCCAGCAACTTCGCAACTCGAAGAATTCTTGATTTGGAACCGCTGTTGAGGATCGGCGATTCCGAATCAACCGGCAGCGGTGAGGCGGCGGTATCCCGTCGCCTCCACCGCGTTGTTGGCGGTCATGATTGCCTCTCGGTGTCGGGGTCGGTATCGGTATCGATCTGATTTGTCCGGTACGCTTCCGTCTCTTCGTGAACCGCATACCCTTGCTGGCCGAGTTTTTCGATGGCGGCGCGATAGACGTCCAGTTTCTCGTGGCCAAATGCCATACCCATCCCCTTTCGACCCCGATAGCGATACCGACCCCGACCCCGATGGTAGCCGCTTTCCTTTGTCTTCCTCTTTCCGCCAACAATAACAAGTTGTTTGGGAATGGTGGAATACTGGAATGTTGGAAGAGCACCTCGGCTGCTTAGGTCTCTACCCCCATCATTCCATCATTCCAGTCTTCCAATTTGGGTTGCGGGCTTAGGGGGAGGGGGCGGTGACGGCCTGGAGGGTCGGCTCGTCGACGGCGACGCCGGTGCGGACGTCGCCGAGGGCGGCGGGCAGGGCGAAGCGCACCACGCCGCCGGCCTTTTTCTTGTCGAGCGCCATGGCGGCGCGCACGGCGGCGAGGTCGATGCCGGGCGGCAGGCTTACGGGGAGGCCGAGGCGCGCGAGGAGGTCGGCGAGCTGGCTGGCGAAGCCGGGCGCGGCGAGGCCGAGGCGCTCGGCGAGGCGCGCCTCGAGCACGGTGCCGATGGCGACGGCCTCGCCGTGCGAGACGGCGAAGTCGGTGGCCTTCTCGATGCCGTGGCCGAGCGTGTGGCCGAGGTTGAGCGCGGCGCGGCGGCCCTTCTCGTAGGGGTCCTCCTGGATGATGCGGATCTTGACGGCCATGGCGCGCGCGACGAAGGGCGCGAGCCAGGCGGCCCCGGCGAGGGGCTGGCAGGGGGCGTCGGCGGGGGCGGCGCGGCAGAACGCGAAGTGCGGCAGCGCGTCGAGCAGGGCCGGGTCGGCGATGACGGCGTGCTTGACGGCCTCGGCCAGGCCGCCGCGCAGCTCGCGCGCGGGAAGGGTGGCGAGGGTGTCGGTGTCGGCCAGCACGAGCGCGGGCGGGTGGAAGGCGCCGACGAGGTTCTTGCCTTCGGGGAGGTCCGCGCCGGTCTTGCCGCCGAGGCTGGAGTCGACCATGGAGAGGAGGGTGGTGGGCAGGCCGATCCAGCGTACGCCGCGCAGCCAGGTGGCGGCGGCGAAGCCGGTGAGGTCGCCGACGACGCCGCCGCCGAGGGCGATGACGGCGTGTCCGCGCTCGATGCCGGCCTTGAGGAAGGCGGACCAGAGGGTGGCGACGGTGGCGACGGTCTTGGTGGCCTCGCCGGCCGGGATCTGCGCGAAGGAGACGGTGACGCCAGCGGCGCGCAGGGGGGCGGCGACCTGTTCGCCGTAGAGCGGCAGGGTGTGGGCGTCGCCGACGATCACGGTGCGGCCGCCGAGGCCGAGCGCGGCGAAGGCGTCGGCGGCGCGGCCGAGCAGGCCGGGGCCGACCTGGACGTCATAGGCGGCGCCCATGCCCGCGACGCGGTAGCGGCCGAGCGCGGCCTGGACCGCGTCGGCGGTCTCGGCGGG
>JAKJGY010000171.1 GCA_022704145.1 Verrucomicrobiota bacterium | reverse complement strand
CTATACCTACCGCCGCCGCAACCCCGTGGTCTCCCCCCTGCGCCACCGCCTGCTCCTGGCCCTGCGCCTCCTCGCCGTCGCCTGCGTCTTCCTCCTGCTCCTCTGCCCCGGCCGCCTGACCGAAGAGCGCAACCTCGACCGCTCCCATATCGTCTTCCTGCTCGACCGCTCCGCCTCCATGGGCGCCGCCGACCTGCCCCACGGCGAGACCCGCCTCGCCCGCGCCGCCGCCTTCCTCGCCCGCACCCGCTTCCCGCACCTCGCCGACTACCCCACCGCCTACTACTCCTTCAACGCCCAGACCCTCCGCCATACCGCGCCAGCCGAGGCCACCGCCCTCACGGCCCAAGGCGGCACCGACCTCAAGGCGGCCATCGCACGCGTCGACCGCGACATCGGCCTCAACCGCACCGCCGCTCTCGTCCTGCTCTCCGACGGCCTCGACACCTCCGGCTACAAAGGCAGCGAGACCGCCACCCCCCTCTTCGGCGTCCACGTCGGCACCGACCTCGCCCAGACCCGCGACCTCAGCATCGAGGCCTTCCCCTACCCGCCCAAAGTCAACGTCGGCTCGGAACTCTCCCTCGACATCCCCCTCCTCGCCCAAGGCTACCCCCACGAGGTCGACGCCGCCGTCACCGTCTCCCTCAACGGCCAGCCGGTCCACCGCGCCACACCCCGCCTCACCAGCGGCCGGCCGCACACCGTCAGCCTCCAGACCACCCTCGACCGCCCCGGCGCCCATGTCTTCCGCATCGACTGCCCCAGCCTCCCGGACGAGGCCACCGCCCTCAACAACCGCCGCGAGTTCATCATCGAGACCGTCGAGGCCCAGGACGCCGTCGCCGCCTACTTCCCGCTCCTCAACAACGGACTCCGGCCCCTGCTGCGCGAGTTCCTCAAAAGCGAGACCGGCCGCTTCACCGCCCTCTACCGCGTCTCGGAAACCGCCTTCCGCGTCACCGGACGCCCCCCCGACGCACGCTTCAGCGAAGGCCTGCCCGCCAACCCCGCCCACCTCCGGGACTACGCCTGCCTCATCCTCGGCGCCCACAACAACGACCTGCTCAAGCCCGCCGAGGCGCTGGCCCTCGAACACTACGTCGCCGCAGGCGGCGCCCTCATCTGCCTCGGCGGCGCGGACTCCTTCGGCCGACTCCCCGCCGACTCCCCGCTCCTCAAGCTCCTGCCCGTCGTCCCCGCCGAGGCGCCCCTGCGCCACGGCGCCTTCCGCCTCGCGCCCGACCCCCTCGCCGACCGCTCCTTCGCCGGACAGCTCGAGCGGATCATCGCCGACAACCCCGACCCCGCCTCCCTCACGCTCGCCAGCGTCAACCCCGTGGCCGACGTCAAGGCCGGCGCCAAGGTCGTCCTCTGGGCCGAGGCCGACACCCGCCTCCCGCTGCTCGTGTGGCACCCCTACGGCCGCGGCAAAGTGGTCGCCCTGCTCTCCAACGCCCTCCACCTCTGGGGCGCCCCCGAAACCCGCGACGCCAACTTCGGCCGCTTCTGGCGGCAGCTCGTGGCCTTCGCCCGCAACCCCGACGACGACGCCGACCTCCTGCGGGTCTCCCTCCCCAAAACCGAACTCGCCGAGGGCGAACGCGTCACCGTCTCCGCCGTGGCCCGCCCCCCGGACAGCGCCACCAACCTCGCCCTCACCGTCACCGCCGACGTCTTCCCCGCCGACTCCCCCACCCCGGTCCAATCCCTCACCCTCGAGCCCAAGGCCGGCTGCTTCCTCGGCGAGCTGCGCGGCTACCCTCCCGGCCGCTACGTCCTGCGCGTCTCCGCGGCGGCCGGCCCGGAGCCGGTCCGCACCCGCTACACGCTCCTGCTGGTCGGCGACGCGCTCGCGGAAAGCGCCACCCTGCGCTCCACGCGCGACGCCTTCCGCCCCTTCTGCGCCGAGCGCAACCTGTTCACCCCCGACCAGCCCGACCGCCTCCAGGAGGCGCTGCTCGGCGCCGTGCGCAAGAACGTCCTGCTGCGCGAGCAGTTCCCGCTGTTCGAAAGCCCCGCCCTCCTCGCCGTCACAATCCTGCTCCTGCTGACCGAGTGGTTCCTGCGCCGCCGCTTCAACCTCTTCTGAACGCTCACCGCAGCACGGACGCGCCGTAACGCGCCACCTCGAACGCCTCGGCATACGGCGCCGCCAGCGACAGGTCGCGCGCGATCTGCCGGTTGCCCGCAAGGATGCGGTCATCAAAGCCGTGCCCGCGCGTCAGCCAGTTGCGCTGATGCTGCGTGTCGTGATGCCGCAGCAGCTCGGCCTTCCACGCGGCCTGCGCCTCGTCGAAAGGGGTGTAGAGGTCCGTCCGCATCGCCACGGTCTTGGGGTCGCGGATCAGCAGCAGGGCCAGGGCGCGCGCCTGCCCCTCCGCCCACTCGCGAACCATCGCGAACAACGCCCGGTGGGCGCTGTTCGTGTCGTTCCCGTGCGGCAGGAAGAGCAGGTCCGGCGCGCGCTCGGCCAGCACCCCCGCCAGCTCCGCACGGTTGCGCGGCGTGTCGCACAACTGGCCCTCCTCGCAGTCGTTGTCGAGCGACAGGAACGTCACGTCCTCCTCCGGCAGCCCGAAGAAGCGCAGGCTCGCGCGCTGCTCGCGCTCGCGCAGCTCGGCCTTGCGCTCCCACGTCAGGCCCGGCGCGTAGCTGTCCAGCACGCCGCTGCCCCCGCGCACCACCGCCGCCCGCACCGGATTGCCGTTCCGCGCCAGCCGACGCAGCGTCACCGCGATCGCGTCGAAGTCGTCGGGGTGCGGCCCCAGCACGAGCACGCGCCACGCGGGCGAGACCTCCTCGATCCTCAGTTCGCGCGCGCTCATTGCGGGTGTATCGCGTAACGCAGGTCGCCGAGGGTGTCGTTCGTGGCCGCCGGACGCAGCGCGCACGCGAACTGCCGCTGCCACTGCAGGTGGTCGTTGCGCACCAGCAGGCGGTTCCAGCCCCGCTTCAGCTCGGCCCGCCCCGTCGCCCGGTTCTTGCCGCCGCGGTTCAGATCCGCCACCAGCACGCGCGCGCCGTTGACCCACACGACAAACCCGAGCGTGGCCGAGAAGGTGCGGTGCGACAGCACGACCTCGACCGGCCTGTCCTGCGCGCTGAACACCCAGCGCGCCGCGTACAGCACGTCGTTCTCGCTGCCGAACGTCAGGCTGTAAGGCACCACCGCGTCCGGATCGTCGCCCGCGGTGTAGTCCACGCACGGCGTGCACACCTGCCAGCCATACGTCTTCCCGCCACCCGTGACAGGCGCGAGGAGACCCTTCCCCGCAACCAGGTCGGCCTCCATGAACGGCACGCTCTGCTCCGGCTGATACGCCCGCTGGGCCGACCAGGCGCCGCCGTTGTCCGGACCACAGAGCACGCGCCACGGCGCAGGCACCTGCACCGTGGCCCGCACCGTCTCGTCACCCGCCCGCACCACCGCCGTGAGCGGCGTCTGCAGCCGGTCCGGCACGCCCCGCACCACAAAGGTCGCCTCGCCCCCAGCCTGCCCGCCGTCAGTCACACGCCAGCCGTCCGGCACGTCGAGCGAGAACGCCGGCACGCGCCCGCCGCCCCCCGCCTGCGGGTCGTTCCAGTAACAGCACAGCGTATACGTCTGCTCAGGGCCTTCGGCGGCACAGCCGGGCTGCGGCCGGAAGACAACCGTCACCGCCGGCCGGTCGGGACGGAGCTTGGCGACCTCCGCCTCGATGCGGGCGTCAAACGCCGCCACCAGCGCCTCGTCCTGTAAGGCCGCCACCATGCCGCGCGCAAGGGCGGTATGCCCCAGCGGCATCTGCGGGTGCACCGTGTCAGGCACAACGTGATGGTCCTGCCGCACCTTACGGCACCGCGCCACCACCTCCAGGATCGAGGCCCCTGTCTCCGCCACCCGGCAGCCGCTCTCCTGCGCCAGCTCACGCGTCAGACACGTCAGCCGCTCACGCACACGGTTCTTCGGCGAGCGCGGGTCTTCGGTCAGCGGCGGGATCTCGCACAGCACCAGCTCGCGCGGCGCGACACGCGTCCGCAGCGCGCCGACCAGCTCCCGGTACTTCTCCTTCCAGGCCAGCAGCGACGCCTCCTCGTCGCGCAGGCTCGGCCGCAACAGGTCGTTCATGCCCAGCAGCACGAACACGATGTCCGCGCGGGTCGCGAAGGCGCTGCGCACCTCAAACCCGCCGGTGTTGGCCGGAACCGCCTGCGTGCGGCTGCGGACCTCGATGCCGTCCGTCCAGTCGAACAGCGTGTTTCCCGAGAAGCCGAGCCCCACCACCTCGTGCCGCGCGTCGGGATAGGCCCGGCTCAACTCGTTGGTGAACTGGTGATAGAAGCCCTGCGCGCTTCCCACGGCCTGCGCCGTGATGCTGTCGCCCACAAACACGATCCGGTCGCCCGCCTTCAGCAACGACCCGGCGACCCCCAGGCCCGCCGCCAACGCGACCGTCCCCGCCAACACTATCCTTCGGCTCATCGCACCTCCCGCACGTTTGACAGACCGGAAGTATACCACATCGCGGACGCTCCGCAGCACGCGCGAAACATGAAATCTCCGCACGCACGCCTAACCCTCAACCCCGTTGGGCGCGGACTCCCGCGGAATCCCGAAGGCCACCACAGCCAGCGACTGCTCCAGGACGGCCCCGAGGCCCAAGGCCTCCGCCGCGTTGAAAACGATGCGCACCCGTGTGCCGGAGTCGGACTCCCCCTTGACGCGGCGCGAGACCTCGAGCGCCAGCCCCGGAACCGGCTCGGCCTGACGGCTCAGGTTGATGATCGTGGTCGCGCCGCGGCTGTCATGGTACAGCCCCTTGCCGTCCGCGATGGCGTTCTGCTGTCCGCGACAGACCAACAGCATCTGGCAGAGGTCGCTGAAATTGAGCTTCACGATCACGCGGCTCTGCCAGTTGAAGGTCGCATGCTGCCGGTTGCCCTGGTCGTTCGTGCCGGTGGCCACACTCTTCTGCTGGGCGAGCGTCAGGAAGATCGCGCCCTCGCGGTCCCCGCAAGCCGGGACCAGCTCAAAGCGCGCCGCGCTTCCGCTTCCCTTCCCGTTCGCGTGATAGAACATCAGGCGCGGCCGGTAGGCGCGGGCTGAAGCGGAGTCCTCCGGCGCTTGCATGGTTTCGGATTGAGCGTTCTCGGTATTCATCTCTTCCTCCTTGTGCCTGTTTGGCTGTGCGTCCCACGACCCCTTCGTGAAGACGGCGCCAAGGTAGCACATCGGGAAAGCGGATGTGTCGCCCGTCAGGCGACAAATTCAGAGCGCCGCATCGGGGCCCGGCCGCACGCTCAGACCGGCAGCACGGGCTGGCCGAACGCGTCGAGCGCATCGTTGACGCGCAAGAGATCGTAGACCCCCCGCTCCAGAAAGAAGCGGATGATCAGGTCAGACGTCGCGCCGCCTGAAAGCGTATAGCCGGCCGAACCCAGCAGCTCCTGAGCCTGCGCCACGGTGAGCCGCAAGGCCAGCGCAAACGCGATCACCGTGCTTTTCCCGGGCTGATAATGCGGGTCGCTCCGGATCTTGGAGAAGAGCCGGCGATCGACCTGCGCGCGCTTGTACACCTCGACCTCGCCCAGACCGCTCTCACGGATAAGGGACAGAAGCAGGCGGGAGAAGGTCACGCCGGCGGCCTGCGCCAGGTAGGCGTTCAAACCCGCCGGGGGTTCGCGCACCTCGGTTGTTCCGAACGGTGCCGCGTGCGCGTCCAGATAGGCGCGTAAGGCCGCCTCGGTGTCCGCGTCAAGCCCCCCCCGTAACCGCCGCTGATGCTCGCTCTGCATGCCTGCGAGTATAGCAGACTGACCGGCGTCTTCAAGATGCGCCTCAAAAGGCCTCCGAACGCGGCCCGCGCTAGGAAGCGTCCCCGGTGCGCTCCCGCGCACGGCGCTTGGCCCGCGCCAGCGGGCTCTCCGCCGGTGCGGCCGCCGAGGCCCCCGCAGGTTCAGCTCCAGGCTCCTGCCCGGGGCCGGACACCGCAAGCCCCGCGTCGGCCGTTACGGGGGCCGCCTCGCCAGCCACGCCCTCCGGCCGCGTGTCTGCCGCCCGCGGCACGGCGCCCGTCGGCCGCCTGCGCCGCGACGCCAGCCAACCGGTCCGGCGCTCGAACACCTCGAGCAGGAACACCAGCGCCGCCAGCAGATACGCGACCGCCGCGACCTCCACCCAGCGCCGCTCGCGGGGCAGCCCGGCCCACACCCCGGACACGTCCGCCAACTGGCTGCCGCCGGTCGCCTCCGCCAGCGCCGCCAGCGCGGACGCGCCGTCCTGCCGCGCGCCCGGCGCGAACTCGGGCGAATAGGGCAGGCACACCGGCGGCAGACCCTCCGTACGGCCGTCCGGATAACGCACCGTCGCGAGCAGCGTCTCCCCACCCTTCAGCGGCAGCTCCGCCGCCAAGGTGTCCGCCGTGCGCCAGGGCAGCCTCATCCGCTCCGCACGCGGCGCCTCGCCCGGCCGGTGACGCAACACCGCAAGCTCCAGCGACTCCGCCGCGCGCGCGTCAGGCCGCGACAGGTCGGCGTAGACCGTCACCGAGACCCCGCCCGGCACGTTCCGCTGCACCGGCAGGAACCCGCCCGTCACATCGCGCAAAGGCCCCGCGCACTGGCGTGCCAGCGCCCCATAGAACTCCGCCGCATGCTCCCACCGCGCAAAGGGCCCCGACAGCTCGCCGTCGGCCTCGCCCATGAACGCCAGCGCCCGACCGCTGCCGTGCGCGCGCAACGCCACCAGCGGCGCCTCGTGCTCGTCGGCGCTCAGCGCCACCGCCGTCGCGTCCGGACGCAGATAGCAGAGGTTGTAGCCCCCCAGCGGCGGGGCCGCAGGCGGCAGCGCGTCGGAGAGCTGCGGCAGCGCCGCCGTGAACCGCGGCGCCACCGCGTTGGTCAGCAGCGTGTTGCGCGCCACGGTAAACGCGTCCTGCGCGAAGAGGCGGGGAATCTCGTGCGCGTCGGCGGAGAACGCGCAGGTGCCGCCCCCCAGCCGCGCGATCTCCTCCAGCAGGGCGGCGTCACAGTCGGCGCGCGTCCCCAAACCCACCACGCTGACCGTGATGCCCGACCCCGCCGCCGCCGCCAGCAGCTCACGATAACGGCCGGGCTCCTCCGAGTCGGCCGCGTCCGCGAAGAGCAGGATGTGCTTGACGCCGCTCTTCGCGCCAGCCATCTGGAGCGTCGCCGCCTTGAGCGCCTCATAGATGAAGATCCCCCCGCCCATCGACTGGATGCCCAGGATACGCCCCTCCTGCGTCTCCCTCACCCGCGCGGCCGACGTGCGGTTGACCACGATGTGCGCGGCGCTGTCCACCGCGATCACCGCCATCTCGTCCTGGTCGGAAAGCAGGTTCAGCACCTCCATCGTCCCGAGGTTGGCCATATCCATCTTGGTCTTGCCCCCGCTCACCGGCACGGCCATGCTCCCCGAACGGTCCAGCGCCACCACGATCGTCATCGAGAACTTGCGGTGCTCCTGACGCAGCTCCATCGAGACCGGCAGCGCCTCCTCCAGCGCCGACCGGTAATAGCCGCCCAGCCCGAACGCGTTACGGCCGCCCGTCACCAGCACGCCCGCCCCGGCGTGCTCGACCCACGCCGCCACGTTCCGCAGCGTCCCGCTCCCCAGCGCGTCGGCGCGGGTGTTCTCGATGACGATCCCCGAGTAGCCCGCCAGCGACGCCAGGCTCCCGTCCACCTCCTCCGGCCGCCGCGCCACCACCTCCACGCCGCCGGAGGCCAGCCGCCGCGGCAGCCGCGACCCCGGCGAGGCGGTCACACACAGCAGCGGCCGCCCCCCCTCCAGCCGCACCAGGAAGCGCGCCGTGTTGTTCTCCGGGCACGGATCGCCGCCCGCCGCCCCCGTCACCGACACCTCATACCCGCGCACGCCGGGCGCGCCCGGCGCGTCGCGGAACGCCAGCGGCGCGAGACCGCGCGGCAGCCGCCGCTCGCCCGACGCCACCTCAGTCCCGCCACGCCGCACCGTGTAGCGGACCGTCTGCTCGACCGGCGACTCGACCCAGACCGTCGCCAGCAGCGCCTCCCCCGCGCGCAGCTCCTGCGGCGCGTCCACCCGCGCCACCGCCGTATCGCCCGCCGTGCCGCGCGCCTGCAGACGGTAGTCCAGCGCCACCCCGCGCGCCGCCGCAGCCCCCGCCGCCACCTGCGGGTCGCCTCCTGTGAAACGCCCGTCCGACAGCACCAGCACGCGGCCCGGCCCCTCAGGCGGGATCAGCGCCAGCGCCGCCTCCAGCGCCTCCGACAGGTTCGACGCGTCCGGGTCATGCGCCGCCGTGAACGTCCCGAACGCCCCGGCCTGCGGCGGATGCTCCACCGCCGCACGCGCGCCGAACGACACCACCCCCAGCC
>JAKJGY010000396.1 GCA_022704145.1 Verrucomicrobiota bacterium | reverse complement strand
TCCACGCCGCGTCTGCCGGCGGTCTCGGCGCGGCGCTGCCCGTAGCGGGCGCGGATGTCCGCCTCCTTTTCCTTGCGCAGCGGGTCGTCCTTGTCCAGCGCGGCCACCTCGTCCTCTTCGCGGCGGACGGATGCCGCGTCCTCCAGGCGGCGCTCGGCGTCGATGAGGATATCCATGTTCTCGCGGGCGGCCTTGACCTCTTCGCCCGTGCGGGCGATGCTCTTCGTGAGGTCTTCGTAGGCGGTCTTGAGCCGGGCGACTCCGGCGGCGGCGTTGTCCGCGCCGATCGCGGCGACCATGTCGTCGTGCGCCTTCTGCGCCTCCTTGAAGGCCTTGACGATATTCATGATCTGGTTGACGAGGGCCAGCACGCCGAAGCCGGCCATTGCGCTGTTGACCCGCTCCATGACGCCCTTAAACCCGGTCGCGGCCTTGCCGAGCCGGCCGAAGCCGCCGGCCGCGCCGTCGGCCTTGGCCTTGGTCTTGTCGATGGTCTTGTTGGCCTCGTCCGCCCCGCGCCCGTCGTGCTCGGTGGTGAATTTGACCTTGACCTCTCTGTCGGCTCCGCTCATATCAGTACCCCTCGAACGTGTAGACCGCCGAGACCTCGCGGCCCCTCACCCGCACGCCGAGGCTGCGCAGCGTGCCGTTGGCTATAAGGGTGTTGCCGCCGAGCGCGACCGCGCCCTGCGCCGGGCAGGCCGCCTCCAGCCCGGCGGCCCCGGCCAGCGCGAGGGCTTCGGAGGCGTAGACGCGGCGCACGGAGAAGGTCAGCGCGCGCCGGTCGCAGCCCACGGCCTCGCTGTCGATGCCGTCCGCGCCGATCGGCTCGCGGTCCAGCACGCCCTTGTCGGTGCGGAAGTCCAGGCCGTCGGGGCCGACGGGCGTGCCGTCACCGCTGCGCCCCGGGGAGCTGGCCAGCGTGTAGGGCGTACCGCCGCCGGACGGCGTGATCGTGAGGGTGGTGTCGCTCATGACCGGCCTCCTCCCGCGCCGGACTTCCGGGCGGCGCTGCGGATATAGGAGGCGCAGGCCTTCTGGGCCGCCTCGGCCAGCCGGTCGTCGGGCGGCAGCACGGTCGGGTCCGCGCCGAGCGTGACGCTGGAAAGCAGCAGGTACGCCAGGCGCAACGCGCCGTTCTCGCGGTACGCCAGGAAGGCGCGCCCGTCCGGGCCGCGTCCTTTGGATTTCAGCACGAAGGCGTCCGCGCGGTCCGCGAACTTTTCGCGCGGGTTGACGCCGGCCAGCTCGGCGCGCAGCGGGATGGCGAGCTTCCCGCCGGGGCGCCGGGATTTCACCGTGCCGCCGCGCAGGTGCAGGCCCACGCCCTCTTTGCGGATGATGACCCACGCCGCCTCGGCGTCGGCCTCGCCGGACGCGGACTCGGCGGCGTGCCCCCAGTAGCCGGAGCGCGGCCAGCCGGGCTTGCGTTTGGCCTTGCCGTCGCGGTCCAGCAGCCAGTTGCTGACGACGGGCCGCGCGCCCTTCGCGATCCGCGCGTGCAGCGCGGGCTTGTCGGCCATGGCCGACATGACCGCCTCGGCCGCGGCCTTCGCCTCTTCCGCTCCTGTGACTTCGACCTTCATGTTGCGCGCGCTCCGTCCTTTTGCTAACGTTGTCTCATGTGGCCGCCCGGTGGCCTCCGTCGGCGATGACCGGGCGAGTTGATCGGGAGGGGCGGTCTCCTCCCGGTC
>JAKJGY010000395.1 GCA_022704145.1 Verrucomicrobiota bacterium | reverse complement strand
AGAGGCCCCCGCCTGGCCGACGGGCCTCCCGCCCCTCGACGCCACCCCGCTCTTCTCGGCCGTCAGCGCCGCCACACGCACCACCTTCGTCACCGCCGTCAGCGCCGCAGACCCCGCGGACGCCGTCCGCGACGCCGCCGCCGCGCTCACCGCCGCCGGCTGGGGCGAGGCCGCGCCCCCCGCCCCCACCTTCAGGCTCTTCGCGTCAGGCCGCAAGGTCTGCGTCGTCCTCGCCTCCCGCGACCCCCCGACCGGACGCACCACACTCAGCGTCTTGCATCGGGAGGGCTCAAACCCTTAAACTATGACCCACGCCCACTAGCGCCAAAGGAATGCCGCCGCCATGAAGCAGAAACTGGTCCTGATCGCCTCCGTCGTCGTCGGCCTGCTCGCCGCCGTCCTCACCCGCGCCTACCTCAACGCCAAGGACGAGGAGGTGCAGCGCATGAAGGACGACTTCAACCGCAAGAACGCCAAGATCGAGGTGGTCGTCGTCACGCGCGACCTGCCCTCCGGCACCGTACTCACGAGCGAAGACCTGGGCGCCCTCTTCTTTGTCGAGCGCGGCATTAAGGGCCATGTGGTCAAAGCCGAGAACTTTCACGCCCTGATCGGCCGTAAGCTGCTCCGCGCCGTCACGAAGCATACCGCCGTCTTCTGGTCGGATATCGACGGCGGCGAGCCGGGGTCGCGCGGTCTCGCGGGCGACATCAAGACCCGTATGCGCGCGATCTCGGTCAATGTCTCGGGCGCCGCCTCCGTGAGCGGCATGGTCAGGCCCACCGACCATGTGGACGTGCTCGGCACCTTCTCCTTCCCCTCCAAAAAGGTGCAGGGCGAGATGGAGCTGGTGACGCTCACGATCCTGCAGGACGTGCTCGTGCTCGCGACCGGCAAGGACACCGCCAAGTCGCGGCTCCTCGGCGACAGCCGCTCATCCGGCAACTACACCACCGTGACGCTGGAGGTCACCCCCCGCGAGGCCGAGATGCTGGTCTTCTGCGAACAGATCAAGGGGCGCATCGCCCTCGCCTTGCGTAACCCGGATGACGTCTACTTCGAAAAATCGCTCCCGCGCGTCGACTTCGAGATGATCCAGTCCGAGATCGAGTCCCTCAACACCTACCGCCAGCAGCAGATCCTGCGCAAACGCGGCGAATAGCCCCCACCCCGCCATGTCCTTCTTCCTCGATATCGCCAACCCCGACCAGCCCTCCAGCCGCTTCGAGCTGCCGCCCGGCACCTACACGATCGGCCGCAGCGACGGCTGCAAGATCCGCCTGCGCCACCCCGAAATCAGCGAGCGCCACGCCGTGCTGACCCTGCGCGACCACAGCGCCGTGATCGAGGACCTGCACTCCAGCAACGGGACCACCGTCAACGGCATCCCCATCGGCGAGCCCACCCCCGTGCGGCCCGACCATGTGATCGGCATCGGCCCCTGCCTGCTGCGCGTCTCCCCCGCCGACGCCGAGGCCGCCGCCCGCCCCGCGCCCGCCCCGGTTCCGGTTCCCGAACCGCCCGCGCCGATGCCCGCCGCGCCCCAGCCGCCGCCGGCCGCGGCGCCCGCTCCCGCGCCGATGCCCGCGCAGCCGCGCGACCCGCTGGCCGCCATCATCCGCGAGATCAAGAACCAGATCCACGGCGAACTCATCCAGCGCCTCGACCTCAAGCGCATGACCGTCACGCGCATCGGC
>JAKJGY010000394.1 GCA_022704145.1 Verrucomicrobiota bacterium | reverse complement strand
GCTCTGGCTCGCAGCCACCCCGCCCTACAGTTTCGCCTTCGCGGCCAGCGAGGCGTCGAGGCTGTTCGGCTTCCGTCTCGACCGCGCCCAGGTCAGGCTCTGGGCGCTGCGCGAGGGCGTCGTGAAGCCTGCCCCGCGCCCCGCACACTCCTACTCCCGCCGCTGGCAGCGGCCGCGCGTCGGCGAGCTCTGGCAGATGGACGCGACCCCTTACCGCTGGTTCGGCCCCGACACGCCCATGATGCCCATGATAAACATGCTGGACGACTGCAGCCGATTCCAGACCGGCGGCGGGCTCTACGCCCGTGAGACGCACGCGGCCTACCTCCACTTCCTCGAGACGGCCTTCCGCACCCACGGCATGCCGCTGCAGATCTACGTGGACCATGCCTCCGCCTTCTTCACCGCCGCGCAGGACTCCGTCACGCGCCTCCAGGAGAACCTGCTGTTCTACGGCGTCACCTTCATCTATGCCCCAACGCCCCAGGCGAAGGGGAAGATCGAGCGCGTCCACCAGGTCTGGCTCGACCGCCTCCCCGCGTTTTTCGCGCTGAACCGTGTGGCCTCACTGGAAAGCGCCAACGAGCACGCCGGCTCGCTCATCTACCAGCGCAACCACCACGAGACGCACCGCGAGATCGGCTCCACGCCGGCGGACGCCTGGCGGCTTGCTGAACGCGAGAACCGCGTCTGCCTCCGCCCCGCACCCGCGTGTCCCTGGTGGAATTTCGTCTGGAGCGAGCGCTCCAGCGTCCGCGTCGGAAACGGCCGCAAGGTGGAGGTCGGGCACCTCAAGGTCAAGGTCAACGCCAAGCCGGGATCCAGGGTCATCAGGTGCGACCACACCGACGGCCGCGTCTCGATCATCGCGCAACCGCCCGCGAAAAACACACTTCCTCGCGTACTCTTCTCCAACCGCCCCAATTGAGCCTCCGCACGAGGCCGAAACCCGCGTCCACTTTTGCTGACTACAAAGGAACTGTCCACTTTTGCTCGCTACAACCGTCCACTTTTGCTGTCCACTTTTGCTCGCTACAACCGTCCACTTTTGAAAACGACGCGACAGCCCAATCCCCCCTCCCCGCGCCCCTCCTGTCTCCCTACAGCCTACAGTCTACAGCCTAACAGCCTCCCCCCCCCGGTATCGTGGGCGACAAGCCCATCGAGACCCTGGGCGATGTCGGCAAGACCGCGCTCACCTCCGGCACCTCGACGGTCCTCAAGCAAGCTGCCTCCGCAGCAGGCCTCGCCGGCACCCCCGCCACCGCCAAGACCGCCGAACCCGCCGCCACCGGTTTCGCCTGTGCCGACGGGGCGTGTTCAATGCCAGCCACAAAGTGACGTGTCGAGGTGTGAACCGAAAGACGATGCGGGCCAGTCCTTCAAAAGGGCTGGCCCGTTACTGTTTCAGATGGCCCTGTCCCTTATCGGCCGGAGTCACCGGGTCTTCACAAGGAATCTGCAGACCGCGGCACGCCATGAATCTAGCCGACTCGCAAAGCGGGTTCCCGCAACTGAACCCCGGCAGCCCTTCCGGATCGCCGGGCCATTTGATCCTGAAAACCAGGAGCGGTGTCTTGTCCATCGGATGAAAAGTGATCGTCTCGACCGAACGGTTGCAGGTCGCGGCCAGCTCGCAGATCAGCTCGAAGCCGATGCTTGTCAACTCCGCGTTTGTGGCCTTCGGCGTGAGCCTGGCGTCCTG
>JAKJGY010000393.1 GCA_022704145.1 Verrucomicrobiota bacterium | reverse complement strand
GTCGTCGCGCAGGGCGATGAGCGAGGGGACGAAGGCGGGGTTGCGGCTGAGCAGGTCCTGGTGGAAGGCGCGCGCCGTGTTGGTCTGGCCGGTGGCCTCCAGCAGGCGTGCGGCGAGCAGGCTCATGGGGACGTTGCCGGGGTCGTGGCTCAGGAAGGCCTGGGCGTCGGCGAGGGCCTTGGGGGCGAGGGAGCCGAGGGCCTCGAGCGCTTCGGCGCGGTAGCGCAGGAGCGCGGGCGAGGGCGCCTCGGCGAGGCCGCGTTCGGCCACGGCGAGCGTCTCGCGCGGCAGGGCGCGGGCGGCGGCGATCTCCGCCAGGCCCTCAAACGGGCGCGGGTCGGGGTTGTTGGCGGTCAGGGCCTCCAGGCGCGCCCGGGCGTCGTCGGGCTGGCCGAGGCGGAAGAGGGCCTGGGCGGACTCGATGCCGTAGTAGAGCGAGTCAGGGTTGGCCTGATACAGCAGCTCCCAGTGCGACAGGGCCGCGCGCGGCTCGCCGAGGCGGGTGAGCTGTTCGGCGAGGTAGGGGCGCAACGCACTCTCGCCCGCCTCCACCTGCCGTTCGAACCACTCGGTTTCGGCGCGGGCTTCGGCCAGCCGGCCCAGGCTCAGGAGGCAGCCGAAGAGGAGCTGGCGCAGGTCGGCCTGCTGGGGGTCGAGGGTGAGGCTGCGGCGCAGCTCGGGGAGCGCCTCAGCGGGGCGGCCCTGGCGTTCGGCGCGCACGCCTGCGACGCCCGCCGTACGGGCGGGGTGGCTGTGTGCGCGGAGGGCGTAGGCGTCGAGCCATTCGAAGGGTGTCTTGCCTTCGGCGCGCTCGGCCAGCAGGAGCGCCCAGAACCAGCAGGCGCGGTCGGGGTCACGGTCGAGGACGCGGCGGTAGAGGCGCAGGGCCTGGGCGGCCTCGCCGCGGGCGCGGCTGGCGTCGGCCGCACGCTCAAGGATATCGGTCACGCGGGCGCGTCCTTCAGGGTGGTTTGCGAGCAGGGCCTCCAGGCGTTCGGCCAGGGCGGGGGTTTCGGGGCGCGCGCTGCCGAGGCGGAGCGTCTCCAGCGCGAGGTCGAGGTGTTCGGCCGTGAGCGCGGCGGGGGTGGCGAGCAGCGGCGCCAGGTTGTCGGAGAGTCCGGTGAACTCGCTGTTGACGGCGCGTGCGTAGGCCAGGTAGAGGCCGACCTCGGGGGTGCGCTCGCCCTCCTGCCAGGCGGCGGCGAGGAGCGGGGCGGCGGCGCGCAGTCGGCCTGCGCGCGCCAGGGTCAGCCCGAGGGCGGAGGGCGGGTCCTGTGGCGCGACGCGTTTCAGGAAGGCGCGCGCGCGGTCGTACGCGCCCTCCTCGCAGAGGCGCGCGGCGACCTGGAAGATCACCCGGTCGCGGGCCTCGACGCCGGTCTCGATCGCTTCGGTCAGGCGCTCGAGGGCCTGGTCGCGCTGGCCGCGCGTCCAGAGGAACCAGCCCAGGTCGCGCCGTGTGGCGGGGTCGGCGGGGTGTGCGGCCAGGGCGCGCTCGAAGGCGTTGAGTGCGGCGTCGCCGCGGCCGGCGGCCTGATGGAGCCGGGCGAGGGCGCGCCAGGCGGAGGCGTCGCGGGGGTCGGCGGCCACGGCGCGCTCGAGGGCGGCGACGGCGGCGTCAGGCTGGTTGAGGCGGGTCAGGGCGGTGGCGTACTCGCGCCAGGCGGAGGCGTCGTCGGGCCTGAGGCGGGTGAGTGTGGCGAGGGCCTCGGCG
>JAKJGY010000170.1 GCA_022704145.1 Verrucomicrobiota bacterium | reverse complement strand
CCCCGCCGCAGTTGGTGCCCGACGCCTCCCGGCTCTTTGCCGAGGCGGCGGTGGAGCCGGTGGCGGCCGCGCTGCGCTGGCTCTGGGACCAGCCCGAGGTCTCGCTGGTCCTGAGCGGGATGGGCGACCTCGCCCAACTGGAGGACAACGCGCGCGCCGCCGCCGCCGCCTGCCCCGGCTGCCTCACGCCGCACGAGGCCCGGACGCTCGACGCGGCCTGCCGGCTCTTCCGCGAGCAGGTGCCGATCGCCTGCAGCGGCTGCGGCTACTGCCTGTCGAGCTGCGCGGCCGGCGTGCGTATCCCGGTGGTGTTCGACCTGTACAACAAGTATCTGCTCACGGGGCGGCGGCACGCGTTGCAGCCCGCCCTCTATAACGGCCTGCTGCCGCAGGAGAAGGCCTCGGCGTGCGTGGCGTGCGGCCGCTGCGTGAGCCACTGCCCGCAAGGGCTCGATATCCCGCGCCGGCTGGCGGCGGTGACGGCGGAGTTTGAAGTCGGAAAAGGGGGTATGTGATGAACGTGATGGCGCAACAGACGGTCTCGAATGCGGTCGCGGCGCTTCAGGCGCCGGTGGCCGAGGTGACGAACGCGCTGGCGGCGGAGGTCGACGGCGGGCGTAAGCTGGTCGACTCGGCCCTGAAATGGCTGTCCGAGAACGGCCCGTCCTATCTCGTCAGCGTGCTGGTCTCGCTGGTGCTGCTGCTGGTCGGCGCGCGCCTGATCCGGCTGGTGACGAACTCGGCGCGCAAGGCGCTGCACCGCACCGGCCGGGTGAACGAGCTGCTCGAGACCTTTGTCTGCAGCGTGGTGCATAAGGGCTGCTGGGCGCTGCTGCTGATGGTGGTGGCGCAGCGCCTGGGCATCAACGTCGCGCCGCTCATCGCGGGCCTGGGCGTGACCGGCTTCATCATGGGGTTCGCGTTCCAGGAGTCGCTCAGCAACCTCGCCGCAGGCATGATGATCGCCCTGAACCAGCCCTTCAAGGTCGGCGACTACGTGTCGGCCGGCGGCGTGGAGGGCGCGGTGCTGGAGCTGAACATGATGGCGGCGACCCTGGCCACGGCCGACTATAAGAAGGTGATCGTGCCGAACAAGGTGATCTGGGGCACGCCGATCACCAACTTCACGGCGACTGACCGGCGCCGTGTGGAGGTGGCCGTGGGCATCGCGTACGGGGTCGATATCGGGCTGGCGAAGCGGGTCGCGCTCGACGTGCTGCGCGCCCATGCGCAGGTGCTGGCCGACCCCCTGCCGATGGCCGAGGTGATGTCGATGGGCGACTCTTCGGTCAACCTGGTGCTGCGCGCCTGGGTCAAGCCGGCCGACTACTGGGCCGTCTACTTCGCGCTCACCCAGTCGGTCAAGGAGGCGTTCGACCGCAACGGCGTGGCGATCCCCTTCCCGCAGCTCGATGTGCATGTGAAGAACGGCTGAGGGGCGAGGCCGGAGGGGCGGCCGTGTCGGAAGCGCACCGCCGCCCTCTCCGCCGCGTAGCGGGCTGCCTGCTCAGCGGGCGGCGCCCAGCGCGCGGTACTGGAGCAGCGCCTCCAGCAGGTAGTAGTCGCCCCAGATCAGGCTGGTGTTGGTGAGGCGGTGGGCGGGGTCGGCGTGGTAGTTGCGCGCGGCGTAGCGCAGCAGGCTGGCGTGCTCGTCGCCGGGGCAGAAGTAGGGCTCGGAGGTGAGCGCGCGCAGGGTGGCGAGGGCCGCGTCGAGGTAGGTCTTCTTAAGGGCGGGGTCCTGGACGAGGCGGTGGAGGCGGAAGAAGGCGCACAGGGCGATGGCGGCGGCGCTGGAGTCCTTGAACTCGAGGCCGTCCAGGCCGCTGCTGTAGTCGGCGGGCGGCACGCGGTCGGCGGGCAGGTGGTCGAGGTAGAAGCGCGCCGCCTTCAGCGAGGCGTCGAGGTAGCGCCGTTCGCCGGTGGCCTCGGCCAGGTAGGCGAAGCCGTAGATGGCCCAGGTCTGGCCGCGCGACCAGCAGCTCTCGTCGGCCTTGCCCTGCGCGGTGCGCTTGCGCTGCACGGTGCCGGTCTTGGGATCCAGCTCGACCACGTGGTAGGTGCTGCCGTCCGGGCGGAAGAACAGCTCGATGGTGCGGTCGGCGTGGGTGAGGGCGAGGGTGCGCAGGTCCTCAGAGGTGCCGCCCGGAGCGGTCCCGCCGTGCTGCGACGCCCACAGCAGCAGCTCGAGGTTCATCATGTTGTCGATGATGATCAGCGCCTTGTCCATGTCGCCGACTTTGCCCCAGGAGCGGATCACGCGGGCCTGCGGCAGGTAGCGGGCGGCGAGCGACTGGGCGGACTGGTTGATGACCTTCACGTAGTCGGCGTTCTGCGTGAGGCGGTGGCCGTTGCCGTAGCTGTCGAACATCATGAAGCCCAGGTCATGGGTGCCGGTGTTGTGCTGCTGCGCCTCGAGGCCTGCGGTCCAGGCCTCGGCGCGGCCGCGCCACGCGGCGGCGTCCGGCCACTGGCAGGCCTGCGCGTACTCGTAAAGGTACCACAGCGCGCCGGGGTAGAAGCCGGAGACCCAGTCCTTGGGCGGCACGGTCACCCAGGTCGCGCCTTTGGCCTCGGTCGGGTAGCCGCTCTTATCGGCACGGGAGGCGTCGAAGGCGGCCAGCTTACGCGCGGCGACGCGCATGATGCGGTCCACGTCGACGGCGCCGTCGGGCGCAGCCGGCGCGAGCGCGGGCAGGAGGGCGGCGAGGGCGGCACAGAGGGGGAGGTGTCGTGTCATGGGGGCTCCTTATGCGGGTTACGTCGGCCGGTACGCGCACCGGCCATCACGTGGACGCCCATTATTGGCTGACGCGCGAGGCGAGTCAACCCAGAAGCGCCTCGCTGTCGCGGTGCTGACAAGACCGTGGGCCGCCCGGCCCGAAGGGGCGGGCGGGAGGGGCGGGGTGCGGGCTAGCTGCGGCGGCGGCGGTGCGCGCGGACAAAGTCGGCGATGCGGTCGAGCGTCTCGGCGCTGAGGACATGCTCCATCAGACAGCCGTCGCGCTCGGCGTTCTCCTCGCTGACGTCAAGCTGCATCAGGAACTCTTTGAGCAGGGTGTGCCTGCCGAGGATCTCGCCTGCGGCGGCCTGGCCGGCCTCGGTCAGCTCGACCGCGCCATAGGGCTCCTGCACCACGTAGCCCAGCCGCTTGAGTTCCTGAAGGGCCTTGATCACGGAGGGCATCTTGACGCGCAGGGCGGCCGCGACGTCGCGCACGCGCGCGCCGCCGCCCTCCTGGGTCAGCAGGTAGATCCGCTCCAGATAATCCTCAAGACTGTTGGTCAAGGGCCCGCCCTCCGCCTTCGCTCTCCGCCACGCCGATACCTTAGCGTCACAAGCCCGCGCTTGACAAGGGAAAAGGTGGACGCATGAGCCCTCGGCCCGCGCCGGGCGTTCCCTGCTGCGGGGGGCTCGACCGGGGTGTGGCGGCCGTGTTATCTTACGCGCCCGAGGGGGTGCGGTATGCGGGTGCTGTATGTGCAGTCGGGTTCGGGGGGGTCGTTCTATTGCCAGAACTGCCTGCGCGACATGGCCCTTGCGGCGGCGTTGCGCGCGCGCGGCCATGAGGTCACGCTGATGCCGCTCTACCTGCCTGCCACCGCGCTGACGCCGGCGCCGCAGGACGCGCCGGTCTTTTATGGCGCGGTGACGCTGTACCTGCGCCACCGTTACGCCTGGCTGCGGCGTCTGCCGCGCGCGTGGTTCGCGCCGCTGGACAGTTGGCCCGTGCTGCGCGTGGCGGCCCGCCTGGCGGGCTCGACCTCGGCGCGGGGCCTGGAGGAGCTGACGCTCTCGATGTTGCGGGGTCTGGAGGGCGGGCAGGCCGAGGAGCTGCGCCTGGTGACGGGCTGGCTGGAGGGTTTGCCGGAGCACGCGCGGCCCGAGGCGGTCGTGCTGTCGAACGCGCTGCTGGCCGGGCTGGCCGGGGCGTTGGGGCGCGCGGCGCGCGCGCCGGTCGTCTGCTGGCTGCAGGACGAGCATGTCTGGATCGACGCGATGCGGCCGGAGCTGCGCGCGGCCGTGCTGCGGGCGCTGGCGGACGACGCGCCTGCGGTGGACCGGTTCGTGGCGGTCAGCGCGTCGTACGCGGGGCGGATGGCGCGTGAGATCGGACTGGATCCCGCGCGTGTGAGCGTGGTCTTCCCGGGGCTGGACCCGGACGCCTACCGCGGCGCGGACATGGCGCGCCGGCCGGCCACGGTCGGCTTCCTCTCGCGGCTCTCGGCGGCCGAGGGGTTCGACCGTTTTGTGGAGGCCTACCTGCTCCTGCGGCGCGACCCGCGCTTCGCGGACGTGCGGCTGGCGGCGACCGGCGGGCCGTCGCCCGACCGCGGGTTCCTGCGGCGGCAGGTCCGGCGTCTGCGGGCGGCGGGCGCGTGGCGCGACTGCGCCCTGTCGCCGGACCGGTTCGTCGGCGACCGCGCCGGCTTCCTGTCGGAGCTGACGCTGCTGACGGTGCCGGGGTCCGAGCATGAGGCGTTCGGGTATTATGCGATCGAGGCGATGGCCGCGGGCGTGCCGGTGGTGCTGCCTGCGGCGGGGGCCTTTCCGGAGATCGCGGCGGCGGCGGGCTGCGGCGTGCGGGCGCCGGATGCCGAGCCTGCCACCCTGGCGCGGGTCTGGGCGGAGCTGCTGGGCGATCCGGAGCGCCTGAGGCGGGAGTCGCGCCTGGGTCGGGCGGCGGCCTGCGGGGTCTTCTCGCAGGCGGTCTCGGCCGCGTCCTGGGAGGCGGTGCTCCAGGAGGTCGTCGCCGCCGGTCGGGAGCGTCAGGGGGCTGACCGCGCGGCCAGGTAGGCGCGCGTGTCCTGGGCGACGAGGCCTGAGAGCCCGAGGAGGGCCACGAGGTTGGGCAGCGCCATCAGCCCGTTGAAGAGGTCGGCGACGGCCCAGCAGGTGGTCAGGCGCGAGACGCAGCCGAGGTAGACGGCCGACACGAACAGGGTGCGGTAGACCGGGATCGCGCGGACGCCCGCGAGGTACTGGAGGGCTTTCTCGCCGTAGTAGCCCCAGCCGATGAGCGTCGACCAGGCGAAGAGGACGAGCGCGACCGTCGCGAAGCGGCCGCCCCAGACCCCGTAGACCGAGGTGAAGGCCTGGGCTGAGAGGGCGGCGCCGGTGAGGCCTTGACCGGGTGCGTCCCCAACGGTCCAGGCGCCGCTGGTGAGGATCACGAGGGCGGTGAGCGTGCAGACGACGAGGGTGTCGATGAAGGTCTGCGTCATGGCGACCAGCGCCTGTACGACGGGCTGTCGGGTGCGTGCGGCGGCCGCGGCGATCGGGGCCGAGCCGAGGCCGGACTCGTTGGAGAAGAGGCCGCGGGCGAGGCCGATCCGCATGGCGGCGGCGACGGTGGCGCCTGCGAAACCGCCGACGGGCGCGGCGCGCGTGAAGGCGTTGCGCAGGATCAGGGCGAGGACGTCGGGGATCGCGTGCGCGTTGACGCAGAGGGCGCCGAGCGTGACGGCCAGGTAGAACAGGATCATGCCGGGCACCAGCACGGAGGTGACACGGGCGATGCCCTTGATGCCGAAGAGCAGCACGAGGCCCGAGAGGACGGTGAGCGCCGCGCCGGTGTCGCGCGGGTTGAAGCCGAAGGAGGCGCGGAGGCCGTCGGCGACGGCGTTGGCCTGGGTGAGGTTGCCGATGCCGAAGCTCGCCACGACGGTGAGGCAGGCGAAGGTGACGGCCAGCCAGCGGAGGCCGAGGCCGCGCTCGATATAGTGCATCGGGCCGCCCGCCATGGTGCCGTCCGGCGCGGTGACGCGGAAGCGCACGGCCAGCAGGCATTCGGCGTACTTGGTCGCCATGCCCACCAGGCCGGTGAGCCAGAGCCAGAAGACCGCGCCCGGCCCGCCGATGGCGATGGCGGTGGCGACGCCGACGATGTTGCCGGTGCCGACCGTGGCGGCCAGGGCGGTCATCAGGGCCTGGAAGTGGCTGATGTCGCCGGGGCCGTCATTCTCGCGGCGTTTGACGAAGGCGAGCCAGAGCGCGTGGGGCAGGAGGCGGAACTGGAGGCCCCGCAGCAGGAGGGTGAACCAGAGGCCGGTGCCGATGAGGAGCGCCATCAGGGGCCAGCCCCAGACGAGGCCGTTCAGTCGGTCCAGCAGGCTGGGTTCGGGGGGCGTCATTCGTCGGAGTACCGGTTGCGCGACCGCTCCTTGTCGGAGTCGTCCTCGTCGTCGGTGGCGCGGGCGGCGGCGAGGGCGGTGCGGTACTCCTGGGCGAGCTGTTCGCAGACGTGGCGCGTGGTGTACTGCTCGAGCACGCGGCGCCTGCCTGCCTCGGCCAGCCGGGCGGCGCGGGGCCGGTCGGCCAGCAGCTCAAGCGCGAGGGCGGCGAAGGCCGCGGGCTCGCCAGCGTGGGCCAGCAGGCCGGTGACGTCATGCTCGATGATGGTTGCGGGGCCGCCCGAGTCGGCGGCGATCACAGGGAGGCCGCAGGCCTGGGCCTCGCAGACGACGCGGCCGAAGGGCTCGCCGAGGGCGGGGTGGACGAGGAGGTCGAAGGCGGGCAGGATCGCCTCGGCGGCGTCGACCTCGCCGAACCAGCGCAGCCGGTCGCCGAGGCCGCAGCTTTCGGCCAGGCTCTTGAGCTGGCCGACCCAGCGGGCGTGCTCCTTGAAGAGGTCGCGGCCGACGATGGCGAAGGTGGCGTCAGGGCGCTGCTTGAGGATGATGCCGGCCATGCGGATGAAGGCGTCGTGGCGTTTCCAGGGGATGAGGTGCGCGACCATGCCGAGGACGGGGCCTGCGGGCGGGAGGCCGAAGGCGGCGCGGGCAGCGGCAGGGTCGGCGGGCACAAAGCGTGCGGCGTCGATCCCGTTGCGCACGACGCGGACGCGGCCGAGCAGGCGCGGGGAGAGCACTTCCGCCAGGGTCTCGTCGATCGCCTCGGAGGCGGCGATGATCCGGGCGGCCTTGCGGGCGGCGTCGCGGCCCACGAGGGTGGGGAACTTCAGGTCGCGGACATGCCAGAAGACCGGCTGCCGTTCGGGGGTGTGTCCGAGCGCGAGGAGGGCGGGGAGGCTGTTGGCGTGGATCAGGTCGGGCTTGAAGGCCCGGATGATCTGGGAGACGGAGGCGGGCGAGCGCAGGAGGCGGGCGGCGGTGGTGAAGAGGCCCCAGCCGCTGCGGCGGGCGCGCACGGCGGAGACGGGGAATACCGTGATCCCGCGCTCGGTCAGGCGGTCGAACAGTGGGCCGTGCGGCACGGCGGCGGCGACCTCGACCGGCGGGACGTTCAACGCGGAGCACACCTCAAGCAGGCTCCGTTGCGCGCCACCCAATTCGGAGATCAGATCGACCCACAGCACCTTCATATAGGATTTATTCTTAGGGACGGGTTGTCACAAGTCAAGCCCGTTTGTGAGAAAAACCCCCTAGAAATCGGTTTGTGGCGTAACCGGAGGCTGACAAACGATTGATTCTCCCGCAGAACGGGCAGCCTAAATACCTGTCCCTTTGTACGCTGCTAGAAGTCGGTTTGGGGGCGGCCTAATTACCTGTCCCTTTGTACGCTGCTAGGGGCAGCCTAAATACCTGTCCCTTTGTACGCTATAGCCAACACGGAATACCCAAGGATGAAGGGAGGGAGGGGGAGCGGGCGCTCAACGCTGAGGGGGGCGCGCGCCGGCCGAGCCCAGGCCGTAGAGCTTGAAGGTGTGGCCGTCGCTGCCGGGGTTCCGGTCGGCCAGCAGCTCGAGGCGGACGGTGTGGCGGCCGGGCGGCAGGCCGCTGGCGAGGGGCGTGGTGCAGCGGTAGCCGCCCCAGGTCTGGTTGAACCAGCCGTCGAGGGTGACGGGCGGGAGGTCGTCGACCTGGAGGCGGGCCTTGCCCATCGCGCGTTTGACGACGAGGTGCATCGAGAGGATCGTGGTGCCCTCGAGGGCGAAGGTGATCACGCTGCCGGGCCTGTCGCTCCACCAGGTCTTCCAGACGGGGTCGAGGGTCCAGCCGGTGTTGCTGAGCGGGGTGAGGTCCGGGGCTTCGGCGAGGGTGGTGAACTCATAGAGGTCGCTGGTCAGCGGGGCGGGCAGCGGCGGTGCGGGGCGTGCGGGGGCGTCGGGAGGCGGGAGGGCTGAAAGGGCGGTGTGCAGCAGGTGGGCCAGGAAGCTGGCGGCGCAGGCGTGGCCGGTGTCGTTCGGGTGGACGTCGTCGGCCATGACCGCCTCCCAGGCGAGGCGGCCGGCGGCGACCTCGGGCCAGAGCGCGTCGCGGAAGCTGACGCCGGGGAGGCTGTAGTGGCGGCCGACGCGGCCCTGCCACTCCTGGGCGTTGCCGCCGCCGCGGTGCATCATGAAGAGCTGCACCACGGCGGGGCGGTGCGGCTGTGTGAGGATCTGCCGGAGCAGGCCCTCGAGCGACTCGGCGGCGGCGGGCGTGTTGCCGTCGTTCACGGCGTACTCGACCACCACGAGGTCGGGGCGGTGCGCGAGGAGGTCGCGGGGGGC
>JAKJGY010000169.1 GCA_022704145.1 Verrucomicrobiota bacterium | reverse complement strand
ATCTTCTTTCTGGTGGCGCTCTGCAGCAGGCAACAGAGCGCCACCAGAAAGAGCGCTGTCCAAAACAGCCGCCGCCACATGTGGGCGATCTTGCCGTAAACCAACAGCAGGCTGAACAGCAGGACCACCACCGGAAGCAGCCACAACGCCAGCCCCATCAGCGTATAACCGAAGAACACCGACCACGCCCCGACCTGTCCGATCAGGTTGGCCGGCTCATCCGGAGGCGGCGCGTTCAGCCACGAAATGTCTTTCCAACTGTAGGTCAGCAGGCTCAACAGGGGAAACGGCAGGACCGGCAACAAAAGGAACCCGATCAGCCGCCGTATCCGACGCCGCTCCAGCTCCTGCGTGTCTTGAACCTGCTCGGCCGACACCCGCTCGCGCTCTTTCCGACTCACAATCCTCGGCTCCTTTTCCCCGCAGGGGTCTCAACCGGAACCAGCCGCACCGCTCCCGGCTGCGCCACGGCGTCATCCAGGGCGAGACCCTGCCTGACCTGCACCGTCACCGGAAACATGTTGGTCTCGGCGGGCGCCAACGGCGCGTGCAACACCACTGTAGCCGTGACCGACCCGTAACCGATATCGCGCACGATCTCCGAGCGCCCCGTCACCTCGATGTCCACCCCTTCCGGCTCAGCGCGCCAACGCGGGCCAGCCTCGAACGCATGCAGGACAAAGACCGGCACACGCTCCAGCCGTGTGCTCGCCTTCTCACTCGTAATCCGCACCTGCACCACCATCTCCCCGGGCTCGACCACCGCCGTCTCCGCGCCGCCCGGAGGCAGCAGCCGCACGCTCGTGCCAAAGGTCTGCGAACGCCCGTCCACATCGATCGCCTCCGGCTGTATCCTGACTTTAGCCGTATCCAGCGGGCTCAGCAACCGCCGCGACCCTTTCACCCAGGCGTTGGTCTGCTCGTAGACCAGTTCCACACGACCGCGCGCGCGGCCTGTCAAGGCGGGCGGCGCGACATCCAGGCGCAGCATCACCGGCACATCGAACTTGACCACCGCCACGGGCGGCTCGAACTTGACCACCCGCACCCCGCGCGCGCCCAGAAGCGACGCGGAGTCCAGGCGCACCTCCACCGCGTCGAGGATCGCCTTATCCCGAAGCTTCGGCCGCACCACGCAGCGCAACGACGAGGCCGACACCTGATTGACATCGGAGTAGGAGCCGCGCAAGGTCACCTGAACCGAACGGGGCTCGACCGACTCGATCGCCGCCCCCCCCGACTGCCCGTCCAAGACCGCCTCAACCGGAATGGTGAGCGTCCGACGGTGGCTGATATCCGCACGGATCGAGAAATAGATCAGCACCGAGATCGCCAGCGCGAACAGCTTCCATGAGCCGTTATTCAAGAACAGCATACGCAGCAGGGAGGGCCGCTTAACGGACATGGTCCACCCCCTCCCGCCGCAGCCGGCCCTGCCAGAACTTCGCGATGCGCCCCGTCACCCAGTCGGTGACGGTGAGCGCGCGCGCGCGCTCGTTCGGCATGGCCACGCGCAGCCACCTCAGGATGATCTTCTCCGCCTGCTCGCCCGAGCCGTACCGGTGCAGCCTCCCGTTGTAGGCCGCCGAGACCTGCCCCGTCTCCTCAGAGACCACGATGACCACCGCATCCGTCTCCTCGCTCAACCCCACCGCCGCGCGGTGCCGCATCCCCGAAGCGATCAGATCACTCTGGTTGGAAACAGGGAACAGGCAGTGCGCCGCCGCGATGCGCCCCTCCCGCATGATGATGCCGCCGTCATGCAGCGGCAGCGGCGGCGTGAAGATCGAGACCATCAGCTCATGGCTCACGAGCGCGTTCAGCCGAACGCCAGAGTCCTCATAACCGAACAGCGATATGCCCCGCTCTACCGCGATCAGCGCCCCGACACGCGCCCGCGCCAGATGCTTCACGCAGCGGCTGAGCGTCTCAGGCACCTGCTCCTGGCGCAGCCCGTAGGGCCGCACGAACAACCGCTGCCCGCCGAACATCGCCAGCACACGCCGGATCTCCTGCTGGAACACGATCACCAGGCTCAGCGCAAGATAGCCGAGCAGGAAGTACATTACCCGCGCCAGGACGTCAAACCGGAAAAGGTGCGAGAACAGCAGCAGCGGCACGACCAGCACGCAGACCCCCAGCAGGATCTGGGCGCTGCGCGTCCCCTTGACGTAACGGATCAGGGCGTAGATCGCCAGATACAGGATCAGGATCTGCACCCCGTCGGAAACGCCGACCTGTAAGCCCTCAAACATGGAGTCCGCCAGCCTCCTGCAGCGCGCGGCTCACCCGCAGCGCCTGCCGCGTCTCGCGCACATCATGCACCCGGATCACACTCGCCCCCTGCAGCGCGCACCAGACCGCCGCCGCCACACTGCCGCCCAACCGCTTCTCCGGTTCAGGCTCCTGGCACAGCTCGCCGATAAACCGCTTGCGCGACGCGCCCACCAGCACCGGCCCCAGCCGGGCCAGACGGCTCACCGCCGCCAGCACCGCCAGGTTGTGGGCCGTCAGCTTCGCGAACCCGACACCCGGGTCGATCAGCACACGGTCACGCCCGATACCCTGCGCCTCAGCATACTCGAGCGCCTCGCGCAGCGCCGCCTCGACCTCCCCCACCACATCGCCATAGGCGGCCTCCAGCATCATCGTCTGCGGCGTGCCGCGCATGTGCATCACCACCAGCCCTGCCCCCGTCTCGCGCACCACCGCCGCCATCGCCGCGTCGCCCGCGAACGGCATCACATCGTTCACCACACACGCGCCCGCCTCGACCGCGGCCCGCGCCACGGCAGGCCGCCGCGTGTCCACCGAAAGCGGCAGCGCCGTGCGCGCCGCCAGCGCACGGATAACCGGCACCACCCTGCGGGCCTCCTCCTCCGCGCTGACCTCGGCCGCACCCGGACGCGTCGACTCCCCGCCGATGTCCAGCAGGTCGGCGCCGTCCGCCTCCAGACGCAGACCGTGCGCGACCGCCTGCGCCGCATCGAAACAGCGCCCCCCGTCGTAGAACGAGTCCGGCGTCACGTTCACCACTCCCATCACGAGCGGCCGGTCCAGAGCAAGCTGGCGCTTGCCGCACCGCCACACGCGCGCCTCTTGCCCGTTCACCATCCCCTGTCCCTCCTTAAAACCCCGCCCCGGCACTACGGCAGCGGCGGCGGCTCCGGCAGCACGGCCGTCCCAGCCGCCTCGCCCGCAGACTGCGGCGGCTCCGCCTGAGCCGCCGGATCGCAACGGCCCCGCCCGCGCGGCAGCCCCAGCAGCTCCTCGACATCACGGCCGTCCATGGTCTCCGCCTCCATCAGGTGCTCCACCAGCCGCTCCAGACGCTCACGGTTC
The DNA here is from genome assembly GCA_022704145.1 of Verrucomicrobiota bacterium. Taxonomy (GTDB): domain Bacteria; phylum Verrucomicrobiota; class Kiritimatiellia; order RFP12; family UBA1067; genus JAKJGY01. The sequence continues at coordinate 5,110 of JAKJGY010000169.1, read as the reverse complement.
TCGCCGATCATCCGCGCCGCACGCGCGTACGCCTCCGTCACCAGCCGGTCGACCTCCTCGTCGATCTTACGCGCCGTGGCCTCGCTGTAGGCCTGGCTGCGCGAAACCTCCCGGCCCAGGAAGAGCAGCTCCTGATTGTCGCCGAAGGACTGGAACCCGAAAACCTCGCTCATGCCGAAGGAGCAGACCATCTTGCGCGCGATCTCGCTGGCCATCTTGATGTCCATGCGCGCGCCCGTGGAGAGGTCGCCCGTGTGCGCCTGCTCGGCGATCCGCCCGCCCATCAGCACCACCAACTGATCCAGCAGCTCGCTCTTCGTGCGGTTGAGCACGTCGCGCTCCGGCAGGGACATCGTCGCGCCCAGCGCCTGACCGCGCGGGATAATCGTCACCTTGTGCAGCGGCTCGGCATGCTCGCACAGCACCTGCAGCAACGCATGCCCGGCCTCGTGCCAGGCCGTGATGCGCCGCTCGCGGTCGTCCATGGCGCGGCTGCGCCGCTCACGCCCCCACAGCACCTTGTCGCGCGCCTCCTCCAAGTCGATATGCGCAACCGCCGGCTTGCCCACACGGGCCGCCAACAGCGCCGCCTCGTTGAGCAGGTTCGCCAGGTCGGCGCCCGAGAACCCCGGCGTGCCGCGCGCGATCCGGCCGAGGTCCGCGTCCGCCCCCAGCTTGACCTTGGCGGCGTGCATCCTCAGGATCTCCTCGCGCCCGCTCAAGGTCGGCAGGTCGATGATGATCTGCCGGTCAAAACGCCCCGGCCGCAGCAACGCGGGATCCAGCACGTCGGCCCGGTTGGTCGCCGCGATGATGATCACCCCCTCGGAGGTCTCAAAGCCGTCCATCTCCACCAGCAGCGCGTTGAGCGTCTGCTCGCGCTCATCGTGGCCGCCGCCGATCCCCGAGAACCGGCTCCGGCCCACCGCGTCGATCTCGTCGATGAAGATCAGGCAGGGCGCGTGCTTCTTGCCCTGCTCGAACATGTCGCGCACCCGCGACGCGCCCACGCCCACGAACATCTCGACGAAGTCCGAGCCGCTGATGCTGAAGAACGGCACCCCCGCCTCGCCCGCGATGGCCTTCGCCAGCAGCGTCTTGCCCGTCCCCGGAGGCCCCATGAGCAGCACGCCCTTCGGTATCCGCCCCCCCAGCTTCTGAAACTTCTGCGGATCCTTCAGGAACTCGACGATCTCCTGGACCTCCTCCTTGGCCTCGCGGATGCCCGCCACGTTGGCGAAAGTCAGCTTCTTCTTGTCCTGGTTCAGCATCTTCGCGCGGCTCTTGCCGAAACTCATCGCCCCGCTGTTCGCCGAGCGGATCTGCCGCATGAAGATAAACGAGATCAGCAGCACGAAAAGCACCAGCGGCAGGAGCTGCATCGCCCACTGCCCCAACACGTTGCTGCGATAGACAAGCGGACAGGGCAACTGCTTCTCCAGCAGATAGTTCTCAAGCCCCTCCGAAGGCAGGACGTTCACCCGGAAACGCTTCTTCTTCGCCGTGCCGCGCCGCGTCCCGCTCAGATACGTCGTGCCGTCGTCCTCACGCACCCACTCGACCTTCTCGACCTCCCCGCCCTCCACCATGCGGCGGAAGTCGAGCTGGTTCATCTCCTCCGTCTCGCCCTCCGGCTTGTGGAAGAACATCGCCACCATCAGCGCGACCAGCACGCCGACCGCGAGCCACACGCCGAACACACGCTTGGGAGGCAAAGCCCCCGCCGCCGCCGCACCCTCCGGACGCTCAGGAACTGAGGGGTTCAGGGGGGGCGGCTGGGGAAGCTCCGGCTTGCTAGAATTCTCATTCGCCATATGCGCCTTATGATACGTCGCCCCGCCGCGCCGGGCAATGCGAAAATCGCCCCCGCGAGCACTCTTCACGTTCTTATTCCCGTAACACGCTTGCCGCGATGCCGGTTCGGCGGTACACTGTCCACATCATGACCGTAGCCGATTTCATCGCCAAATGGCGTAAGGTGGAGCTGAAGGAGCGCTCCGCCGCTCAGGAGCATTTCATCGACCTGTGCCACGTGTTCGATCACCCCACGCCTGCGGCTGGCGATCCCACCGGCGCGACCTACTGTTTCGAGAAAGGCATCGCCAAGCACGGCGGCGGCGACGGGTTCGCGGACGTGTGGAAGAAGGGTTTCTTCGGCTGGGAGTACAAGGGCAAGCATAAGGATCTCAACGCGGCTTATAACCAGCTCCTGCTTTACCGTGACGCGCTGGCCAACCCGCCGCTGCTCGTGCTATGCGACCTTGACAGAATCATCGTCCACACCAACTTCACCAACACCGTCTCCTCGCGCCACGAGATCGCCCTGGAGCAGCTCGGCGAGCCGCGCAGCATAGAGATCATGCGGGCCGTGCTGCACCATCCGGAAGCGCTCCGCCCCGGCCAGACCAGCGAGGCTGTCACCCGCGATGCCGCAGAACAGATCGCCGGCATCGCGGAGTCCATGCGCGGCAGGGGCCTCGACGCCTCGGCCGTCGCGCACTTTCTCGACCGCGTGGTCTTCTGTCTCTTCGCCGAGGACATCGGCCTCCTGCCCGGACAGCTCTTCACGCGCATCGCCGGGAACGCGGGCGGCGATGCGGCGACGTTCAAAGGCATGCTCGGAAGCCTCTTCGCGAACATGGCGTCGGGCGGCTTCTTCGGCGTGGACCGCATCCGCCATTTCAACGGCAGCCTGTTCGATTCGGCCGAGGTTCCGGATCTCACGGCCGGCGAGGTCAAGCGCATCGTCTCGACGGTGCAGCTCGACTGGAGCGCCGTCGACCCCTCCATCTTCGGCACCCTTTTCGAACGCGGCCTCGACCCCGCCAAGCGCTCCCAGCTCGGCGCGCACTTCACCGGCAAGGACGATATCCGCATGCTGGTCGACGCCGTGGTCATGACGCCCCTGCTCCGCGAATGGGACGAGGCCCGACTGACCGTCACCAGCCTGCTGACCACCGGCAGGAAGAGTGCGCCGACCAGCGGCGTGTCCGCGCCGCTCACCCCCGCGCAGGTCAAGAAGGCGGGCATGGAGGCCTCCAGCCTCATCCACGCGTTCCTCACGCGCCTGCAGGGCGTCAAGGTGCTCGACCCCGCCTGCGGCTCCGGAAACTTCCTCTACGTCACCCTGCAGGCGCTCAAGGATTTGGAGAAAGCGGTCATCGTCTTCTCCATGGACAACGGCCTCGGCTCCTTCATCCCGCTGGTCGGGCCATGGCAGCTCTACGGCATCGAGATCAACCCTTACGCTCACGACCTCGCGCAGATGACCGTCTGGATCGGCTGGCTCCAGTGGATCAGGTTCAACGGCTTCGGCTCGCCCAACGAGCCCATCCTGCGGGCCATCCCCGGCAATTTCCAGTGCCGGGACGCGATCCTCGACCGGACCGACCCCGCGAACCCGAAAGAACCCGATTGGCCTCGCGTCGATTTCATCGTCGGCAATCCGCCCTTCCTCGGCGGCAAGATGCTGCGCCGCGAGCTGGGCGACGCCAACCTCGACGCCCTCTTCGCCGTCTGGGACGGCCGCGTCCCCCGCGAGGCCGACCTCTGCTGCTACTGGTTCGAGAAGGCCCGCGCCCACATCGCTGCCGGCGGCTGCCGCCGCGCCGGGCTGCTCGCCACGCAGGGCATCCGCGGCGGCGCGAACCGCGCGGTGCTCAAGCGCATCAAGGAGAGCGGCGACATCTTCTGGGCCGAGTCCGACCGCGACTGGGTGCAGGACGGCGCGAACGTCCATGTCAGCATGGCCGCGTTCGATGACGGCGCGGAGCCCTCCCGCACGCTGGACGGCCGGCCCGTCGCGACGATCAACGCCAACCTGTCGGCGTCGGCCGACACCACCCGCGCCGCCCGGCTCGCGACCAACGCGGGCGTCGCCTTCATGGGCGACACCAAGGTCGGCCCTTTCGACATCCCCGAAGAGCTGGCCCGCGCGTGGCTGCCGCTCGCCAACCCCAACGGCCGCCCGAACACCGACGTCGTGCGCCCCTGGGCCAACGGCCTCGAGGTCACGCGCGCGCCGCAGCGGCTCTGGATCGTCGACTTCCCGCCCGGCACGACCGAGGCCGAGGCCGCGCAGTACGAGGCCCCTTTCGAGTACATCCGCGAACATGTCAAGCCCATGCGCGCGGCCAACTCCCGCAAGGTCTACGCCGAACGCTGGTGGATACACGCCGAGGCCCGCCCCGACATGCGCGAGGCCCTGAAAGGCCTCTCCCGCTACATCGCCACGTCGCGCGTCTCCAAGCATAGGATCTTCGCCTGGCTAGACGCATCCGTCCTGCCCGACTGCCAGCTCATTGTCTTCGCCCGCGAGGATGACGCCTTCTTCGGCCTGCTTCACTCGCACATTCATGAAGTGTGGGCGCTGGGCCAGGGCACGCAACTTCGCGAAAAGGAGTCCGGGTTCCGCTACACGCCGACAACCTGTTTCGAGACTTTCCCGCTGCCCGCTCCGGACGATGCAAAATGGGGCGCGATCGCGTCGGCCGCCCAGGCTTTGGACTTGGCGCGGAGCAACTGGCTGGGCGACCGCAGCGACAAGACGCGCACGCTGACCAACCTTTACAATAAGCGCCCGCAATGGCTCATCAACGCCCATGCGGCCCTCGACTCCGCCGTCTCCGCCGCCTACGGCTGGCCCGCCGACCTCCCCGACGACGCCCTTCTTGAACGCCTGCTGGCGTTGAATCTCGGGCGCACAGAGGCGATCTAAACGTCAGTCTCTTTAATTGACTTTGGGCAGTGCAAGGGATTTGTCTGTAAATTCGTGAAGGCGGGTCATGCGGGCATACCCTCCGTGCTGAGATAGATTTTACCGGTCTCCCACTCCTCGCCGATCTCGGAGAGGACGGCCGAGACAAGTCTGAGCAGCGAGGCCTCGTTCGGGAAGAGGCCTGCGACCCTGGTCCTGCGCCGGATCTGGCGGTTGAGGTTCTCCGCCATGTTGCTGGTGCGCAGCCTGCGGCGCATGGGCTCGGGCAGCCTGAAGACGGCGAAGCCTTCGGGAATGTTCTCCTCCATCCACGCGGCGAGCTTGGACTGGGTCTTCGAGTACTTCTGCACAGCGGCGTCGAGCAGCCGTTTCGCCTCGTCGAGTGAGGGCGCG
>JAKJGY010000392.1 GCA_022704145.1 Verrucomicrobiota bacterium | reverse complement strand
GGGCGAGCCGGTGGACCTGACGCCGGCCGACCTGGCGGCGGGGCGGGTGACGCTCGCGGGGGGGCGCGTCCACGCGTTCCGGGAGTCGGAGGTGATCAAGGGCGTGGTGCGGGCGTTGCCGCGGCTGACGCAGGAGCTGCCGCAGCTTTTCGCGCAGGGCGAGGTGGTGGCGCTCTTTTCGGGCGCGGAGCTGGTGGAGCAGCTCACGCGCGACCTCAACCTGCCGCCGGACATGGTGGGGATCATGCCGTTCCCAGCGGCCCGGCCGGGGTTGCGGCCGGTGTTTCAGGCGCACAAGCATTTCTATAGTATGACCGAGGGCGTGGGGCGGAGGCCCAAGGCCGAGCGCGACCTGGTGTGGAAGTGCGTGGAGCAGCTCGCGAGCGAGGCGGTCAACGAGGAGACGGTGCGCCAGAAGGTGCTGGAGGGGCATGCGCGCTGGTGTACGCCTGCGGAGCTGCGGCGGCTCGGGCTGGAGGAGTATCTCGACGAGGTGCCGGCCGGTATCCGGCGCAACTATGAACGGCTCGAGAGCGGCGCGATCCTGTCGCGCACCGAGCCCCACGCGGGGTTCTGGCAGGCGGTGTCGGACCTGATCGACCGGCGGCTGCTGGGGCTGCTGCTGGCGGACACAGGCGAGGGTTTCGACTATGCGGCGGCGCTGCGCGGGATCAACGAGGACGCGAACCGCGGGCTGATGTTCCGTGCCTCGGAGCGGGTGCTGGAGCGCCAGCGCCCGACGGCCCGCGTGATCGCGGGCGTGGCGGCGCTGGCCGCGCTGGTGTGCGTCTGGCTGGCGTGGCCTGCGGCGCGGCGGCAGGGGGGCCGCGGCGGGGACGGTGACGCGGACGGGGGCGGGGGTCGGGCGGGCGCGCGGTGCCGCGGGCTGACGCCGTGGCTGATGCTGGCGCCCGCGCTGGTGTCGATCGCGCTGTGGAGCTATTACCCGCTGCTGCGCGGCGCGCTGATGGCGTTTCAGGAGTACAAGATCGTGGGGGAGTCGCGCTGGGCCGGACTGGACAACTTCATCCTGGTGGCGACCGACGGCGGTTTCTGGGCGGCCTGGGGGCGGACGCTGCGGTATGTGGGGCTCACGTTGCTGCTGGGGTTCCTGTCGCCGGTGGTGCTGGCGCTGCTGCTGTCGGAGATCCCGCGCGGGCGGGTGTTCTTCCGGACGGTCTACTTCCTGCCGCACCTGACGAGCGCGCTGGTGATCGCGCTGCTGTGGCGGCTGATGTACGACCCGAGCGAGAACGGGATGCTGAACCAGCTTCTCGGCTGTTTCGGGGTGGCGCGCCAGAGCTGGCTGCAGGATCCGGCGCTGGCGATGGTCTGCTGTATCCTCCCGGGGGTCTGGGCGGGCGCGGGCATGGCGAGCCTGATCTACGTGGCGGCGCTGCAGGCGCTGCCGCAGGACTACTATGAGGCGGCCGCGATCGACGGCGCGGGCATCCTGGGCCGGTTCCGCCACGTCACGCTGCCGCAGCTCCTGCCGCTGATGGTCATCAATTTCGTGGGCGCGTTCATCGCGGCGTTCCAGGGCATGGGGGGGATCTTCCTGCTGACGTTCGGCGGGCCGGGCGACGCGACGAACGTGCTGAGCCTGGCGATCTGGAAAGAGGCCTACAACAATTTGCGGTTCAGTACGGCCACGACGATGGCGTGGTTCCTGGGTGTGGCCCTGATCGGGTTCACCTATCTGCAGATCCGGATCCTGCGGAAGGT
>JAKJGY010000027.1 GCA_022704145.1 Verrucomicrobiota bacterium | reverse complement strand
CCCGCCCGCCGGCGAGCGCCACGCAGGTCGGCAGCAGGTCGATCGTGCCGGCGACCGCATCGCAGGTCGCGCCTGCCGGCACGCGGCCGGGCCACCACGCGAGCGTCGGCACGCGCACGCCACCCTCCCACGTGCTGCCCTTGCCGCCGCGCAACGGCCCCGCGCTGCCGCCGTCGGCGCCGCGAATCAACCACGGCCCGTTGTCGCTCGTGAAGACCACCAGCGTGTTGCGGTCCAGCTTCAGCTCGCGCAGCGTGTCGAGCACGCGCCCCACGCTCCAGTCGACCTCCTCGACCCAGTCGCCGAAACGGCCGTTCGCGGACTTGCCCTGGAACGCCTTGCCGGGGTGGATCGGCGTGTGCACGGCGCTGTGCGGGAAGTAGAGGAAGAACGGCCGGTCCCGGTTGGTGCGGATGAAGCCCAGCGCCTCGTCGGTGTACCGCTCGACCAGGCACGTCTGCTGCTCCTCCGTCAGCAGCTCGGCCACCGCCTCATCGCGCAGCAGCGGCACGGTATTCTCGCCGGTCGCCTGGGCCTTCTTCTGCATGTCGTTCGAGTACGGAATGCCGAAGTAGCGGTCGAAGCCCTGCCGCGTGGGCAGAAACTCGGGCTGGTCGCCGAGGTGCCACTTGCCGACGCACTGGGTGGCGTAGCCCAGCGCCTTCAGGCGCTCGGCGACCGTAACCTCGGCCGGATGCAGCCCGACGGACTGTCCGGGGAAGAACACGCCCGGCACCGACACGCGCGCGCCGTAGCAGCCGGTCATGAGCTGCGCCCGCGAGACCGAGCAGACCGGCGCGGCGTAGAAGCTCGTGAGCCGCATGCCCTCCGTCGCCATGCGGTCGAGGTTCGGCGTCTTCTGCTGGGTGGCCCCGAAAGGCCCGATATCCCCGTAGCCCATGTCGTCGATGAAGATGATCACCACGTTGGGCCTGTCGGCGGCGCACAGCACCAGCGGCATCAGAAAGAGGGCGGCCAGGAGTCGTCTCATGCTTCCACCTCTTAGACAAGACACTTACAAACGATCAACACTGATTAAACAAGCTGTTTTGGAAGGGTGGAATACTGGAATGTTGAAAGAGCACTTCTCCTGCGTCGGTCTCAACCCCCGCCCTTCCATCATTCCCGTATTCCAGTTTGGGCTGCGGGCCCTGCCCGCAGCAGACGTTGCACGTTCTCTACACCTTCGGCAGCTCGTATCCCTTGCGGTACGTGTCCTTGACCAGCGCCGTGGCCTCGGGCTTGTCAAACGTGTTCGTCCTGGCGTCGTAGGCCAGGGCCACATTACCCGCACGGTGCGCGATATTGCCCATGTGCGCCACGAGGTTGCTCGCATGGGCGACCGCGATGTCCGCGTTCGGCGGCTTGCGGCTCTTCACGCAGGCGATGAAATTCCGGTAGTGCTCGAGGTCACCCGCCTGACCGTGCACCTTCTCAACGACCTGGCTGCTGCCCTTCTCGACAACGAACCCTCCGCCGTGACGCCCCAGGATCATCAGCAGCTCCTGCCCGTAGATCTCGACGCGCGTAGCGTTCTGTTTCCAGTCGGTGACGAGCATCTTCTTACGCAGCACATCCGTGCTCTTCTCCATATACGCCGGATACTGGCTCATGTCGAGGGTCAGCGCGAACGAGCCGAAATCCCAGGCGATGTTGAGCACGTCAGGCACCTCGGCGTCGTCGCCCTGATGCACATAGCGTCCGCCGAGCGCGCGCACGCTCTTGGGCAAGCCGGGGTCACCCATCAGCATCAGCGCCAGATCGAGCTGGTGGATGCCGTCATCCGTGAGGTCGCCGCCGCAGTAGTCCCAGTGGTAGTGCCAGCCGCCCTGCCAGAGTTTCTGATGGTAGGGCCTCTCGGCCGCTCGGCCGAGCCAGCGGTCCCAGTCGAAGCCGTCCGGCCGCACGCCGGGCTCGCCGAACCTGAACGGCGAGCCGGTCTTGAGGTTGAAGACCTTGACCAGGCCGATCTTGCCGAGCCGGCCGCTACGAACGATCTCGCGCGCCTGGTGGTTGTACTCGGTCGAGCGGTTCTGTGTCCCGACCTGCACGACACGTCGGGTCTTGGCGGCGGCCTCGACCATGACGCCGCTCTCCCACATGCAGTGCGAGTGCGGCTTCTCGACATACACGTCCTTGCCGGCCTGGCAGGCCAGGACCGTCAGCGGAGCGTGCCAGTTGTCGTGAGTCGCAATGATCACGGCATCGACGTCCGGCGCGTCCAGCACCTTGCGGAAGTCCTTCTCGAAGCGCGGCTTGACGGACTGCACGGGTTCGATGAACGCCCACATCTGCTCGAGGCGCCTGTCGCTCAGGTCGCAGAGGCAGACACAGTTCGCACCGGCCTCCTCGATCATCACCCGCATGACAAACCGTCCGCGGCCGCCGCAGCCGATAATCGCCACGTTGACCCGCTCGTTTGCGCCCGCGACCCGCTCCTGCCCCAAAGCCGTCCATGCGCCGAGACCGGCCGCCGCGCGGCAGGCGCCCTTCAGAAACGCCCGCCGCGCCAAACCTTTGGCCGCCGGAGCAGGAACCCTCACCGCACACTTCCGCATGATCGCCCCTCCCCGGCCGCCGGAGCAGCCCAAGCCCATTCCCCTGCTCGCGCTACGCCAGCGCCGCCAGCGCCGCCGCGTAATCCGGTTCGCGGGTGATTTCGGCCACGTGCTCGCTGTAGACCACGCGGCCCGTACCGTCAATGACCACGACAGCGCGTGAGAGCAGGCCGCGCAGCGGCCCCGCGCCGATCACCACGCCGTAGTCCTGGCCGAACTCCGGCGAGCGGAACGTCGACAGCGGGCTCACCGCCTCCAGCCCCTCGACGCTGCAGAAGCGCCCGTGGGCGAACGGGAGGTCGGCCGAGACGCAGAGCACGGCCACGCCGCCCAGCGCAGCCGCCTCGGCATTGAAACGCCGCACGGAGGCCGCGCACACCGGCGTGTCGATGCTCGGAAAGATATTGAGGACCACCTTGCGGCCCGCGAAGTCCGACAGCCGCACGTCTGAGAGATCCTTACCGGTCAAAGTGAAAGCCGGAGCCGACGCCCCTGCCACCGGGACCGAACCCACTGTCTGAACCGGATTGCCTTTGAAAGTCACCTGAGCCATCTGCCACCTCCTCTTGAACTGTACCCGTCCGCTTTATAACGGCGTTTTTCAGCGGCGCCCCAACACCCGGCCATGGCCAGCCCTTAAGGTCGCACACCGACAGCCGTACCCCGGCTTAATCTCCACCGTTTCAGTTAAACATCAAGAAGATATCAGAAAACAGCGGTGCCGGTCAATCGGATCAGTTCAGTCGCGGACGCTCGGGTGACAGTCGGGCGGCAACCGGTTCGTAACCGAAAGAGACCGGCCCGCAGGAGCACCTGCGGGCCGGTCTTTCCGAAAAATCATCACGGGGCGCAGCGCCTTAGTGGCGCCCCCGCAGACGGCCATGCTTGAGGAACCCGTCGTAGTTGCGCATCAGAAGATGCGACTCCATCTGGCGCAGGGTGTCCAACGCCACACCGACGATAATCAGCAGGCTCGTGCCGCCGAAGAACGAGGCCATCTCCCAGGGGAGCGACATCATCCCGCGCAGCAACTGCGGCACCAGTGCGATAACCAGCAGGCCCAAGCCGCCGATCAGCGTCACGCGGGTCATCAGGGCGTCCAGATACTCCGCCGTCGCCCGTCCGGGACGGATGCCCGGAACGTAGGAGCCGTCACGCTTCAGGTTGTCCGAGATCTGCATGGCGTTGAACTGAGTGGCCACCCAGAAGAAGGCGAAGAACATCACCAGCAGGGCGTACACCGCCAGATGGATCGGCGTGGTCATGTCTTTCAGCTCAAAGCCCAGCCAACGCAGCCAGGACAGCCAGGTCAGCTCCTCCGGGATACGGCTCAGCGCGTACGCCGGGAACTGAATCAGGGGGCCCGCGAAAATGATCGGCATCACACCGGTGTAGTTCACGCGCAACGGCATGTAGGTCTGCTGCATACCGCCATACGAGCCGCCGCCGACGGCCCGCCGGGTCGAGTGGATCGGCACCTTCCGCACGCCCTGGGTCAGCATGACCGTACCCATCGTGATCAGGAAGCCGAAGAACAGCAGCAGCGCCAGCTCCACCGGGCTACGCGTGGCCGGCACATCCGCCAGGCCGAAATAACGCGTCCAGGCCTCGATGATCGCGACCGGCAGCCGCGAGGTGATGTTGATCATGATGATCAGGGAGGTCCCGTTCCCGATCCCGCGCTGCGTGATCTGGTCCGCCAGCCACATGACGAACAGCGAGGCGGTGGTCATACAGATGACCGTCATCAGGCTGAAGCCCAATCCAGGATGCACGACGATCTGCTGGCCGATATGGAGTGCGGCGGGGTTCTGCAGCATCGTCGAGAGGCTGAAGGACTGCACCACACAGATCGCGATCGTCAGATAACGCGTATACTGGGCCAGCTTCATCCGGCCGGACTCGCCCTCGCGCGCCAGGCGCTCGAGCTGCGGGAACACGGCCGTCAGGAGCTGGATGATGATCGAGGCGCTGATATACGGCCAGATGCTCAGGAAGCCCACGGCGCACTGGTTGAGCGCGCCGCCGCTGAACACGTTAAACCAGTCCAACAAGCCGCCGGAATTGGCCCCCATCGTCTTGAGGCCCTCCTGCAGCGCCCGGAGGTTCACTCCGGGCGTCGGGATCATGGAGATCAGTCGGCTGATGAACACCAGGCCGACGGTCAGCAGGATCCGTTTCCGCAGCTCCGGGATCTTGAAGGTGTTGGCGAAAGTGGCAAGCATGGGCATGGTAAGCACCCCTATCCGATGATTTCGACGCTCCCGCCAACCGCCTCAATCTTCGCCTTGGCGGTCGCACTCACGCCGTGCGCCTTGACGGACAACTTCTTGGTCAGGTCGCCCGAACCCAAGATCTTGACGCCATCGAACTTGTTCGCGTAAAACCCGTTCGCGCGAAGAAGCTCAGGCGTGACCTCCGTGCCATTCTCAAAAATCTCGAGATCGGCCACGTTGACCGGGCTATAAACCACCCGGTTCGGGTTCTTGAAACCGCGTTTGGGCAGGCGGCGGATGAGCGGCATCTGGCCGCCTTCGAAGCCCAGCTTGACCTTGTGACCCTTACGCGCCTGCTGGCCCTTATGGCCACGGGTGGAGGTCTTACCCATACCCGACGCCCGGCCACGGCCAACGCGTTTGCGCGTCTTGCGGGCGCCCGGCGTGTTCTTCAGTGATGACAAATCCATGACGAGATTCCTTTATTGATCAGACGGAGCAGTCCGAAACGCCTGATCCGTCAGACCGTATGCCTCTAAGCCCTGGCCGCCGCGATCTCTTCCGCCGAGCGCAGGTTGTTCAGCGCATCGACCGTCGCCTTGACCACATTCAGCCGGTTCTTGCTTCCGAGCGACTTGCCGATCGCGTCACGTACGCCGGCCGCCTCCAGAACGGGCCGCATGCCGCCGCCCACGATCAGGCCGGTGCCGTCCGGCGCGGGTTTCAGCAACACGCGCCCGCCGTCACAGACGCCGGTCACCTCGTGCGGGATGGTCTTGCCCGCGAGCTTGACCCGCATCATTTCCTTCTTGGCCGCATCGCCGCCCTTGCGGATCGCGTCGCTAACCTCATTGGCCTTGCCGAAGCCGAAGCCCACGCGGCCGTCGCGGTCACCCACGACCACAACCGCGCTGAAGCTGAACCGGCGTCCGCCTTTCACGACCTTGGCGCAACGGTTGACGAACACCACGCGCTCGTCGAACTCGCTCTGCCCCTCATTGCGGGAGAATCTTGCCTCTGCGCTCACTTCGCCTCCTCTGCCACTTCGGCGGCTCGCTCCGAGATCTTGAGGCCCGCGGCGACCGCAGCCTCCACGATCTGCTTGACGCGCCCATGATACTTGAACCCGCCGCGGTCGACGACCACAAGCGCGATGCCCTTGTCTTTCGCCACACTGGCCGCCTGCTCGCCCACCAGGCGGGCGGTGTCCAGATTACAGGGCTTAGCCTGATTCAGGGTGGTGGTGGAAGCCAACGTGTGCATGGCCGTGTCATCAATAAACTGCACATACATGTGCTTGTTCGAGATGCAGATGGCCATGCGCGGCCTCTCAGCGGTACCCTTGACACGCTGGCGCAGGCGCCGGTGGCGCCGTACCCGTTGCTCTTTGCGGTTAAAACTCATGTTTTCTCAACTCCGTTCAGGCGTTACGCGACTGTCTTACCCTGCTTGCGGCGGATCTGCTCGCCCGCGTACTTAATACCCTTACCCTTATAAGGCTCGGCCGGGTAGTAACTCCGGATACGGGCCGCCGCCTCGCCCACGAGTTGCTTGTCGATCCCTTCAACCGTCAGGTTCAGCCCGGCCGCGTCGACCGTCACCTTGATACCCTCGGGGATCGCGTAGGCCTTGGGCGAGGCGAAGCCGAGCGACAGGCTCAGCGTCTTGCCCTGCAGGGCCGCCTTGAAGCCCGTACCCTCGATATTGAGAGCCTTCTTGTAACCCGACGCCACACCCTCGATCATATTCTTGACCAGCGTACGGCTCAGGCCGTGGCAGCTCTTGAGCAGCCGGCTATCGTCCGCACGGGCGACACGTACCTGGCCGTTTTCGGCCGTCACGGTGATCCCGGGCTGGAACTCGCGGCTCAGCTCGCCGAGCTTCCCTTTCACGCAGACGCGGTTACCCGCTGCGGTGACCGTGACGCCTGCAGGAACGGCGATCGGTTGTTTGCCAATTCTCGACATCGTTACAGTCCTCTTACCAGATTGTGCAGATCAGTTCGCCGCCGAGCTTGCGCTGACGGGCTTCCTTGCCGCTGATGACCCCCCCAGAGGTGCTGAGGATCGCCACGCCCATACCGCCGAGCACGCTCGGGATATCCTGCACGCCACAGAACTTACGGAGTCCCGGCTTGCTCTCGCGACGCAACCCCCGGATGGCGGGTTCGGCGTCATCGTTATACTTCAGCTCGATGCTCAACACGCGCGGTATCGCCTGCGTCAGCGTGAACCCCGCGATATAGCCTTCGGCCTTCATCACACGCGCGATCTCGCCCTTGAGGCGGGAGCCCGGCATCTCCACCGAAGGGAGCCCGGCCTTCATCGCGTTACGGATGCGCACCAGCATGTCAGAAATCGGATCCGACGTCATTCTATCCTCCTCACCAGCTTGCCTTGGTCACACCGGGGATCATTCCGGAAACGGCCAGCTCGCGGAAACAGATACGGCAGAGCTGGAACTTGCGGATGTACGCCCGCGGGCGGCCACAACGCGTGCAGCGATAATACTTGCGCGACGAGAACTTCGGCTCACGCTTGGCTTTCTCCATCAGACAGGTCTTAGCCATCTTGCAAATCCTCCTTATTTGCCCGCGAACGGCACGCCCAGAATCATAAGCAACTCGCGGGCGGCCTTGTTGTCCTGGGCCGAACTGACGAACGTGATGTCCATTCCCACGTCGGCCGCGGGATTGCCGGTATCCACCATCTCCGGAAAGATCGTGTGCTCCTTCAGGCCCAGCGTATAGTTTCCGCGCCCGTCGAACCCGCGGTTAGGCACACCGCGGAAGTCGCGAATACGCGGCAGCGCGCTGTTCACCAGGCGTTCGACAAACTCATACATGCGGACGCCGCGCAGGGTGACCTTGGCGCCGATCACCATACCCTCGCGCAACTTAAAGTTGGAAATGCTCTTGCGCGCCTTACAAAGCATCGGCTTCTGCCCCGTCAGTTTGGCGAGGTCATCGAGGATGTTCTTCTGAACGTCCTTCTCGACGATACCGAATGCCATGTTGATCACCACCTTCTGGAGGCGGGGAACCAACATCTTGTTGGTCACCCCGAGCTTCTCCTGAAGCTTGGCGGCCAACTCGTTCGTGAACTTCTCTTTCAGTCTGGCCATCTCAGCCCCCTATCAGTCCAAGTTCTTTTTTGAGGCCTTCGACCGGCGCACCACCTTGTCGCCCTCGAGGACACGGCTGATCCTGACACCCTTCTTCGCGTCCGGATCGTACGGCATCAGGTTCGACAACTGCATCGGCGCCTCGCGGTCCACAAACCCGCCGTTCGGCGAAGTCTGGGAGCGACGGACGGCCTTCTTCACCATATTCAGGCCCTGCACCACAGCGCGGCCTTTATCGGCCATCACGCGCAGCACCTTGCCTGTCTGCCCGGCGCACTCGCCTTTGATGGCGATCACCGTGTCGTTCTTCCGGATTCTTGCAACGCTCATTCTGTTTCCTAACTTGTAACCGTTTTGACATCCGCGCCGCCAGGCGGCCGTCACGTCATCGGCGTTACAGTCACAGGCTGGCTCAGACCACTTCCGGGGCCAGCGAGATGATCTTCATGTAGTTCCTGTCGCGCAGCTCGCGCGCCACAGGCCCGAAAATGCGTGAGCCGACCGGGTTCATCTTGTTGTCGACGATCACACACGCGTTCTGATCGAAACGGACATACGAGCCGTCCTCGCGCCGGATGGGCTGGCCCGTCCGGACGATCACCGCCGTACAGACCTGGCCCTTCTTCACCGCGCCGGTCGGCGTCGCCTCTTTAATGGCCACGCGGATGACGTCGCCCAGGTGGGCGTACTGCTTCCGCTGGCCCAGGATACGGAAACACATCGCGCGCTTGGCGCCCGTGTTATCCGCCACGACCAACTCGGTCTGTTCCTGAATCATGTCACTTCACCTCCGGCTTGACGATACGCCAGCGCTTCGTGGCGCTCAGCGGACGCGTCTCAATGATGGTGACCTCGTCACCCACCTTCGCCGTGTCCGCCTCGTCATGCGCATGATACTTCTTGAAGCGGCGAATCACCTTGCCGTAGATCGGATGGCGCTCACGCCGCTCACCCTGCACCACTACGGACTTGATGCCGCTTTTGCTGACGACAACGCCCTTACGGACTTTGCGCCGACCCCGTGTCTCCGTTGTCTCGGCCATTTACTTAGCCTCCCGCTCAGCTTTCACCGTCTTCATACGTGCGACATCTCTGCGCATCGTCCGCATGACGACCGGCCTCTCGATACCGATGCCCGACTTATGCTTCAGCCGCAACGCCGCCAGCTCGCTCTCCGTCTCGCGGATCCGCTGGTCGAGTTCCGTCGCGCCCAACTCCCTGAGGTCTCTCGCTTTCATCGTTCCGTCAGACTCCCGCTAAGTTACGTGTCACGAGCTGCGTGCGGATACCCAACTTGGTGTCCGCAAGACGCAGGCACTCACGGGCGACAGAATCCGGCACGCCGCCGATCTCAAACAACATCTTTCCGGGCAGGATCACGGCGACCCACAGCTCAGGATTGCCTTTCCCCCCGCCCATACGAACCTCGATCGGCTTGCGCGTCACGGGCTTGTCGGGGAAAATCCGGATCCAGAGCTTGCCCTTACGCTTCATCTCACGGTTGATCACCACGCGGCACGCCTCGATCTGCGTGTTCGTCAGAAACCCGCGCTCAAGCGCCTTCAGGCCGAACTCGCCGTAGGCGAGCTGCGCGCCCGAGGTCGCAAACCCGGCGCGATTGCCCTTCGACTGCTTGCGGTGCTTAACCCGTTTAGGCATTAGAGGCATCTTTTCTCCTCCTCTGAGTGCCGGTGCGGACCGGCTGGAAATCGTCCTTCTTACAGATCCAGACCTTGACGCCGATCAGGCCGGCCGTGGTATGGGCTTCTGCAAAACCGTAATCGATGTTGGCGCGGAGCGTGTGCAGCGGCACCTTGCCCTGCTTGCTCCACTCCACACGGGAAATCTCGGCACCGTTGATACGGCCGCTGCAACGGATCTTGATGCCGTCGACGCCCATATCCATCGCCACCTTCTCGGCGCGCTTCATCGCGCGCTTCAACGCCACGCGGCGCTCGACCTGCTGGGCCACACTCTCCGCCACAAGCTGGGCGTTGGCGTCCGGGTCGCGCACCTCATGGATCTCGAGGTAGATTTCCTTGCCGGTCTTCTTGGCCAAGTCCTGACGGATCTTGTCCACATCCTGGCCCTTGCGCCCGATCACCACGCCCGGGCGGGCGGTGAACAGGTTGATGCGCACGCGGTTCGCGTACCGCTCGATCAGGATCTTCGTGATCGCCGCACTCTCCAGGCGTTTCTTGACCAGCTCGCGGATCATCTGATCCTCGGCCAACAGCACGCCGAACTGCTTCTTGTTGGCGAACCAGCGGCTACGCCACTGCTTGTCGACCGCGACCCGGAAACCGATTGGATTAACTTTCTGTCCCACTGTCTTGCTCCTTGTAAAAAGCCGCCGCCCTTACTGGCCGCCTGTCAGCACGACCTTGCAGTGACACAGCCTCTTGGCGATCGGGCTCGCGCTGCCGCGAGCGCGCGGCCAGAACCGGCGCATGCGCGTCCCCTCGTCGAACACGCACAACTGTACCTTGAGCGTGTCCACATCGAGGTTGGCGTTGGTCTTCGCATTGGCGACCGCGGACTTGAGCGTCTGGCTCAGGATGGCGGCGGCCTTGCGCGGACTGAACTGTACGACTTTGAGCGCGTCGCCCACAGGCAGCCCCTGGCACTTGCGGGCCAAAGGACGCCCCTTCTGGGCGGACATACGCACGTTACGCGTGATGGCAGTCACTTCCATAGGTCAATCACACTCCGTTATTTCGCGACCGCTTTATCGGTGTGGACGCCGTGCTGCTTGAAGGTGCGCGTCGGCGCGAACTCGCCCAAGCGGTGGCCCACCATGTTCTCGGTGATGAAGATCGGGAGGTGCTGCCTGCCATTGTGGATGGCAAACGTGTGCCCGACAAAATCCGGCAGGATCATGGAACGGCGCGACCAGGTCTTGATCGGCTGCTTCCGGCCGGATGCGTTCATTTTCTCGACTTTCTCGAGCAGGCTTTTCTCGACGTAAAAGCCTTTCTTAATCGACCTTGCCATGCGTTACTTTCTCCGCTTCACAATAAACCGACTGCTCGTCTTACGGCGGTTGCGGGTCTTCCCGCCCTTCGCCAGCTTGCCCCACGGCGAGCGAGGATGACTGCCGCCGGACGTGCGGCCCTCGCCGCCACCCATCGGGTGGTCGACCGGATTCATCGCCACACCGCGCACCGTCGGGCGGATGCCCATCCAGCGCTTACGGCCAGCCTTGCCCAGCTTGATGCCGCTCCACTCCGCGTTGCCCACCTGGCCGATCGTCGCGAGACACCTCGCGTTGATCAGGCGCACCTCGCCGGAGGGCATACGCAAGGTCACGAACTCACCCTCGCGGGCCATGATCTGGCAGCCGATACCCGCCGAACGGGCCAACCGCCCGCCCTGCCCGGGCACCATCTCGATGTTGTGGACGAACAGCCCCAACGGAATCTGCGCGAGCGGGAGCGCGTTGCCCACACTCGGCTCCGCCTCAGGGCCGGACATCACGGCGTCGTTCACCTTGAGCCCCGCCGGCGCCAGGATATACCGCTTCTCGCCGTCGACGTACTTCAGCAGCGCCAAGTTGGCCGAACGGTTCGGGTCGTAGGCGATCGCCTCCACCCGCGCCGGAATGCCGAGCTTGTCGCGCCGGAAATCCACGATGCGGTAACGGCGCTTGACGCCGCCGCCACGGTGGCGGGTGGTGATCCGGCCCTGGTTGTTGCGGCCGGCCTTGCTCTTCATCGCCTCAGTCAGCCGACGCTGCGGCTTGACCTCGGTGATCTCCTCGAAAGTCGATGCGACGCGATGCCGCAGACCCTCGGTTCTCGGTTTGAATGTCTTAAGCCCCATGGCCCTTATCCTCTCACAAGGCGTTAGATGATCTCGATGCGTTCGCCGGGCTTGACCGTCACGATCGCGCGTTTCCAGACCGCCCCTTCGACCACGCGGCGGTTACGGAGCGTCCGCTGCGCGCCCTTGTACGTCTGGGTGTTCACTGCCACCACATGCACGCCGAAGCGCTCCTCCACGGCCTTCTTGATCTCGATCTTGTTCGCCTGGGTGGCGACCTCGACCAGATACTTGTTCTCGCAGGCCAGCCGCGTCCCTTTCTCGGTGATCTGCACCCTCCGGATGATCTCGGCGTGTTTCATGCGCCCACCTCTTTCTTCAACATGCGCGCCGTCAGAGCCTCGAATCCGGCCTGCGTGGCCACCAGTGTGCGGTACAAAAGGATTGAATATACATCAATCTCAGCCGCCGTAGCAACCTCAACCTTCTGAAGGTTGCGCGCCGCCAGGATCACCTTCTCGTCAGGCTGGTCCAGGACGATCAGCGTCGAACGCTCCGCGCCGAGCTTCTTCAGCAACGCCGTCATCAGCTTGGTCTTGGGCTCCGCGAGGTCGAAACGCTCGATCACCTTCACCTGGCCGTCGTTGATCTTCTCGCTCAACGCCCGGGTAAAGGCCAGACGCACCACCTTGCGGTTGACCTTCTGGCTGAAGTCACGCGGCTTGGGCCCGAAAGCCACACCGCCGCCGCGCCAGACCGGGCTCTGCCGCAGACCCGCGCGGGCCCGGCCTGTCCCCTTCTGACGCCACGGCTTCTTGTTGCTGCCGTTGACCTCGCCCTTGCTCAGCGTCGACGCCGTACCCGCGCGCAGCGAGTTACGGAACGCGACGACGGTGTCTTTCACCGCCTGCTCGCCCTTGTCGAGCACCAGCAGGCTGTCCGCGACGCTCATCTCGCCCGCGGCCTCGCCG
Source organism: Verrucomicrobiota bacterium (assembly GCA_022704145.1). GTDB lineage: Bacteria > Verrucomicrobiota > Kiritimatiellia > RFP12 > UBA1067 > JAKJGY01. The sequence continues at coordinate 22,896 of JAKJGY010000027.1, read as the reverse complement.
GCCGGATTGAATACCTTGATCGTGCTCATCGGTTCTCCAACCCCTATTTCTTCAGGGCTTTCCTGATAATCACCACACCGCCCTTAGGCCCCGGCACCGAGCCGCGAACCAGCAGCAGGTTGTCCTCGTTGCGAACCTGGACGACCGCCAGATTGCGGGCCTTACGGTTGACCGCGCCCATGTGGCCCGGCATCCGCTTGCCCTTCTCAACCCAGCCCGGCAAATCGCGCGCGCCGATCGAGCCGATCCGGTGCTTCGAGTGGCCGCCGTGCGTGTGCGCGCCGCCGCCGATCCGGTAACGCCGGATCACGCCCGCGAAACCGCGCCCCTTGGTGATGCCCGACACATCCACGAACTTCACGTCCTTGAAAATGTCGACCGTCACCGTGTCGCCCGCCTTGACCGCTTCGTCCGCGTCGAGCGCGAACTCCCGCGTCACCTTGCAGGGCTTCACACCGGCCTTCTCGAAGTGCAGCACCTGCGCCTTCGAAAGCCGCTTCGTATAGGCCGCGATGTCGTACGAGCGCGCGGGCTTGCCCTTTTTCTCGGCCTTCTCGCGCTCGGCCTGCGCCTGCGCGCACGCCTTCTCGTTCTTGGTGTACTCCGCCGCCTTGTACTCGTCGAAGCCGAGCTGCGCGGCCACATACCCGTCAGTGTCAGGCGTCTTCACCTGCACCACCGGACACGGCCCCGCCTCCAGCACGGTCACCGAGATACGACGCCCCTGATCATCATAGATCTGGGTCATCCCAATCTTTCTGCCAATCAAGCCTTCCATGGTGTTCACCGTCCTTAGATTCGAATTGTGATGTCCACGCCAGCCGGCAGATTCAACTTTTTGAGCTCGTCGACCGTCTTGGCCGTCGGGCCCACGATGTCCAGCAGCCGTTTGTGCGTGCGCATCTCAAACTGGTCCATGGACTTCTTGTCCACGCGCGGGCTGCGGTTCACCGTGAACCGCTCGATCCTCGTCGGGAGCGGGATCGGACCCACAACCTGTGCCCCTGTGCCCCGGGCCGTGTCGATGATCTCGCTCACAGCCTGGTCGAGCACCCTGTGATCGTACGCTTGCAAACGAATGCGTATGCGCTGACTTTGCATTCTTCGTCACCTGTTCAGTAGTTGTTCTCTCACCGTCCGTGGCACGACCGCAAATTCGCCAGGTTCCATCGAATAGCTGGCGCGGCCGCGCGAAAGCGACCGGATTGCGGTTGAGTACCCGAAAAGTTCTGCCAGCGGCACCGAGGCGCGCACGATCTGCATGTCTCCACGCGTCGTCATGTCACGCACCGAACCGCGGCGGCCGTTGATATCCCCCATGATGTCGCCGACATAGTCGGCAGGCGTCTCGATGTCGAGGGACATGATCGGCTCCAGCAGCTCCGGCGTTGCGGCCTGCGCCGCCTCGCGGAACCCCATTACGGCCGCAGTCCGAAGGGCCACGTCCGTCGCCGTTTCCTCATCCGTGATCACGACACCCGTCACCCGCGCCCGCACGTCCGTCATCGGATAACGCGCGAGGACGCCGGTCAGGATGCCGTCCTTCAATCCTTGCTCCACACAGTCCGCCAACCGCTCGTCAGGCAGGCTGCGCCGTACCCCGGGCGCCAGCTCGACCGCATGCCCGCTGCCCCGCTTGAGCGGCGAGACCTCGATCGTCACCTGGGCGCAGTGGCGCCGCCCGCCTAGCTCGCGATCAAACAGATAGACGCTGGTTCCGGTGGCCGTCACCGTCTCGTAGTAGGAGACCATCGGCCGGCCGGTGTTGGCCTCACACTTGAATTCGCGGCGCAGCCGATCCACCAGGATCTCCAGATGCAGCTCGCCCATGCCGCTCAAAATCGTCTGCCCCGTCTCCGCGTCCACCCGCACCTGGCAGGTCGGGTCTTCCGCCGCCAAGAGTCCGATCGACTCCGTCAGGCGCGCCTTGTCCGCGCTGGACTTCGGCTCGATCGCCATGAACATCACCGGCTCGGGCACCGTGATGCGCTCCAGATAGACCGGCTGGTTCTCCGCACAGAGCGTGTCGCCGGTCGTGGCTTCCTTCAGGCCCACCAGGGCGCCGATCTCGCCCGCCGCAAGCGTCTCGACCTCGCTCTGCTGATCCGCGAACAGCCTGACAATCTTCATGACCCGCTCACGCTTGCGCGTCCGCGGATTGTAGACGTTCTGACCCTTCTTTAACGCGCCCGCATAGACCCGCACAAAGAAGAGCCGCCCCACATAGGCGTCCGTCGCAATCTTGAACACCAGGGCCGTCAGCGGCGCCGTCACGCTCTGCTCACGTGTCACCCGCGCCTCGCTCTTGACGTCCGTGGCCTCCACCGGCGGACGATCCAACGGCGACGGCAGATACCAGGTCACCGCGTCCAAGACCTGCTGCACACCCTTGTTGCGCAACGACGACCCGCACAGCACCGGCACCAGCTTCCCGGCCAGCACGCCACGCCGCACCGACTCGCGCAACACCTCGGCCGGCAGCGCAGGATCCTCCAGATAACGCTCCAGCACCGTCTCGTCCGCCTCGGCAACCTTCTCGCAAAGCTCGGCGCGCGCCGCCTCGGCCCGCTCACGCAAAGCCTCGGGAATCTCGCCCTCGCTCACCTCGCGGCCCTCGCTGCCACTGTCGTACGAGAGCGCCTTCAGCTCGATCAGGTCAATCACGCCGCTGAAGGTCTCAGCCTCGCCAACCGGAAGCTGCAAACACACCGGGTTGGCGCGCAGCTTCTCGCGGATCTCCGCCACGCAACGCCCGAAATTCGCGCCCATCCGGTCCATCTTGTTGATGAACGCGATGCGCGGCACATGGTAACGGTCGGCCTGGCGCCACACGGTCTCGGACTGCGGCTGCACCCCGCCGACGGCACAAAAAACGCCCACCGCGCCGTCCAGCACACGCAATGAGCGTTCCACTTCGATCGTGAAATCGACATGTCCGGGCGTGTCGATCAGGTTGATGCGCACGCCCCGCCAGGAACAGGTGATCGCCGCGCTGGTGATCGTAATCCCCCGCTCGCGCTCCTGTATCATCCAGTCGGTGACGGTGTTGCCCTCGTCCACGTTTCCGAGACGGTGCGTGCGCCCTGCGTAGAACAGGATCCGTTCGGTGGTCGTGGTCTTGCCCGCGTCAATATGCGCCACGATCCCAATGTTCCGGACCAGGCCAAGCGCCACCTCGCCGCACTCGGGCTGCTGCCCGGCGGTCGCATGACGCTTATCAGCCTTGTTGTCCAAGACGCCCACCCTTCACCTCGACTTGTCAAAGAACAGCGGATGTTCCCGGCATACTGCCGTCTTATCCCCGTCTGGGCCGGACTCGCTCCGCCCCCTACGTGCGGGCGGACACCGTCCGCCCTTCCCTTAAAACCGTTACCACGCGTAATGCGCGAAAGCCTTGTTGGCCTGCGCCATCTTGTGCGTGTCGTCACGCTTCTTGATCACGTTGCCCTGGTTGTTGTAAGCCTCGATCAGCTCGGCCGCCACCGCCTTCGGCATCGGCGTGCCCCGCCGCGCGCTGGCGTACATCGACATCCACCGCAGGGCCAGCGAAAGCTGACGCGCCGGACGGATCTCCACCGGAACCGGATAGGTGGTGCCGCCCACGCGGCGCGACTTGACCTCCACCTTCGGCTTCATGTTCGCGATGGCGATGTCCATCACCTCGACCGGATCCTTGCCCGTCTTCTCGCGCAGCTCCTCGATCGCACCGTAGACGATCCGCTCGGCCGTGGTCTTCTTGCCGCTCTTCATCAGCGCACGCACCACGCGGGCCACCAGCTCGCTATTGAACTTCGGGTCAGCAAGCTGAACCCGTTTCACCGCTCTACGCCTTCTTGCCATGATTTGCCTCTCAAAAGGGCGAATGCTCTTCCGCCCCCTAATAGGTTACTCTGCCTTCTTCGCACGCTTCATGCCGTACTTCGAACGGCTACGGTTACGCCCGGCCACACCCAAACTGTCCAGGCAGCCGCGCACAATGTGGTAACGGACACCCGGCAAGTCCTTCACACGCCCGCCACGCACCAGCACCACGCTGTGCTCCTGCAGGTTGTGCCCCTCGCCCGGAATGTACGCCGTCACCTCATACCCGGTGGTCAACCGCACACGAGCGACCTTACGCAACGCCGAATTCGGCTTCTTGGGCGTCTGGGTCTTCACGACCAGACACACCCCGCGACGCTGCGGACACGCCTTCAGCGCGGGCGACTTGCTCTTCTTGCGCAGCGGGCTGCGCCCCTTGCGCACCAGTTGGTTGATCGTCGGCATCGGAGAACTATCCTTCCGGTTGAAATAAATGGAGTATCAATTTAGCACATGGGCCGCCTCTGACGCAAGGGGGTATTTGAAGATATTTTGAGCCCCTCGATGACCCCCCCCGCCCCGCCCATGGCCCATCCGCACAGCCCGGAAATTGGGCTTGCCCACAACGCCTGACCCGAGTAAGTTATGGGCAGCTTGTTAACTGTGCCTGCATGTCAAATTAACGAAGGAGTGTGTGTACGATGAACCTGAAGCCGTCTGACGGAGCGAGGCTCACCCTCACGTCCCTGTTCCCGCTGCTGGCCGCGCTGCTCGCGGCCCCGGCCTCACACGCCGCCCCCTTCACCTGGGACGGCGGAGCCAGCGGATACTGGCTGACCGACGCCAACTGGAACCCGGACGGCAAACCCGACACCGACGGCTCGGCGACCCTGACCTTCGCCGGTACGGCCCGGACCACCACCACCAATGACTTCCCTGCCGACACCGCCTTCGCAGGCATCACCCTCGGCAACGACAACTCGTCGGGCAAGACCGCCGCCTTCACCCTCTCCGGTAACCGGATCATCCTGAACGGCAATATCGCCACCACGCTGCTGACCGCCAACGGGACGCTCGCCGACACGATCTCGCTGCCTATCCTGCTCAGCGGCACGCGTACCATCACACTTAATCAGGCCAGCTCGAAGCTCCACAACCTGACGATCTCCGGCGTGATCGGCGAGACCGGCGGCTCGTGGGGCCTGACCAAGAACGGCGGCGGCGCGCTGACCCTCTCCGGCGCCAACACCTACTCCGGCAAGACCACCCTCACCGGCGACTCGGTCTACTTCAACACCCTGAAGAACGTCGGCGGCGGCGCCAGCGCCCTCGGCGCCCCAGCCACCGTGGCGGACGGCACCATCGATATCAGCGGCCGCCACTATTACAACGGCGCCTCCACCAGCTCAGACCGTATCCTCAACCTGACCGGCGCGACCACGCTGGATATCCCGAACAGCGCCACCGTGCTGACGCTCTCGGGCGGCATCACCGGCGCGAACCAGAATTTCACCGCCCGCAGCGGCGGCTCGATCACCGTGACCGGCCCCGTCACCACGGGCAGCGGCACCGTGGGCCGCACGGACGCAGGTACCCTGACCCTGTCCAACCCGAACAACACCTTCGCGGGTAACATCACGGTCTCCCACGGCGTCATCAGTGTGAACTCGATCTCCGACGCGGGCTCGCCCTCCGCCGCGGGCCAGGGCAGCGCCATCTACCTCGGACAGACGGCGTGGGACACCACCGGCCGCTTCCAGTTCACCGGTCCGGCAGGCGGCGCCTGCAACCGCAGTATCACGGTGAACACCAAGCTCGGCGTCTACGGTGGCATCCTTGAAAATACGGTGGCCGGCCAGACGTTGTCCTTCGGCGGCAACGTCAACGCCAGCATCGGCACCTCGGGCCTCGCGCCGCTCTGGCTTCAGGGCGCGGGCGACGGCGAGCTGCGCGGCGTCATCAGCCAACCGCTCCGCGTCAGCATGACCGGCACCGGCACCTGGACCCTCTCCGGCGCGAACGTCCACACCGGCGCGACCAGCGTCTCGAGCGGCACGCTGCTGGTCAACGGCTCCACCGCCGCGGGCAGCGCGGTGACTGTGGGCGCGGCGGGCGCCTTCGGCGGCACCGGCACAGTCTACGGCGCCGTCAGCGCCGTTGCAGGCGGCACGCTCGTGCCCGGCAGCCGCGGCATCGGCACGCTCACGCTGGCCGACCCCGGCGCCGCCGCCCTGGCCCTCAACGGCAACACCCTCGTCAGCGAGCTGTCCAGCACCGCTGGCCGGTGCGACCGTATCGATGTCGCGGGCACACTGGTGCTGAACGGCGCCAACACCCTCGCGCTCTCCTTCCCGGACGGCTTCGCCGCCCCCGGCGTCTACACGCAGATGACCTACGCCGCACGCAGCGGCAGCGGCTCGCTGACCCTCGACGCGCCCTACCCCAACACCACGCTCGACGTGGGCGAGACGGCCGTGACCGTGACCGTCAGCGGCGGCGGCACCGCCGCAGCCCTGGTGTGGGTCGGGGACGGCTCCGCCAACGCCTGGGACACGACCAGCGCAAACTGGACGCCCATCCCCTTCTCGGACGGCGCTAAGGTCACCTTCGACGACACCGGCTCGGCCTCGCCCGCCGTCACCATCACGCCTTCGCCCGTCGCACCCCATACCGTGACCGTCAACACCACCGCCAAGAGCTACACCATCGGCGGCGCAGGCATCGCCGGAACCGGAAGCCTCACCAAGTCCGGCAACAGCACGCTGACCCTCTCCGGCCCGAACACCTACAGCGGCGCGACGCTGGTCAGCGGCGGAACCCTCACGCTCAGCGGCTCGCTCAGCAACTCCAGCGTCAGCGTGGCCAACAAGGCGACCCTCACGCAGCAGGCCGTCGGCGTGATCGCCGGCGCGACCGCCACCGTCACCTCCCTCGGCACGGCCACGCTCGCGGGCACCAACTCCTACGGCGGCGCCACCACGATCGGCGCAGGCGGCATCTCGAATATCGTCCTGTACGCCAACAACAGCCGCGCGCTGGGCTCCACAGCAGGCGGTACCGTCGTCATCGGCGGCACCCCCCTGAACTTTGACAATAAGCTGGTGCTCGGCGCGAACGTGACCGTCACGGGCGAGACGCTGACGCTCTCCTCCGCGACCGGCCGCGCCGCGCTGCGCTACAACTCCGGCGGCACCGCCCAGTGGGACGGCGACATCCTCATGACCGGCGGCGCGAACTATCTGGGCAGCGACAACAGCGGCGGCACGCTGGTGATCGGCGCGTCAGCCGACGACACCGTCACCGGCGTGAATCAGGGCGTCTCCATCCGCGGCGCAGGAACCGTCATCATCAACAGCACGCTCCACCTCGGCACGGGCGTGCTTATGCGCGACGACCCCGGCACCCTGCTCCTGAACACGGCCACCACCAACATCGGCAGCACGAGCGTCGTCCAAGGCACCCTCAAGCTGGGCGTCGCCGAGGCGCTGCCAGCCCATCGCCCCCTGAGCGTCGGCAAAAGCGCTGCGGGCGCGGACGCGACCATCGACCTCAACGGCTTCACCCAGACCGTCGCCGGCCTCGCCGACCAGCACTATGCGTCCGGCACCGGCAAACAGCGCATCCTCAGCGCGACGCCCGCCACGCTGGTCGTCAGCAACAGCTCCGACAACACCTTCGGCCTCGTCGGCAGCACGATCGAGGGCCAGGTCGCGCTCGTCAAGGCCGGCACCGCCACCCTGACCCTGAACGGCACGAATACGGCCTCAGGCGCCGTCACAGTCCATGGCGGCACCCTGGCCCTGAGCGCCTCCGGCACGCTCGGCGCCAGCACCAATATCACGGTGACGGCCGGCACGCTCTCCTTGCAGACCTCCGGCGGCATCGACGATGAAGCGACCTTGAGCATCGCCGACGACGGCGGCGCCAAGCTCGCCCTGGCGTCCGGCGTCAACGAGGCCGTGGCACGGCTGGTGCTCGGCGACAGGCCCAAGCGCGCAGGCACCTACGGCGCGACCGGCAGCGGCGCCCAATTCATCAGCGACACCCACTTCAGCGGCAGCGGACTCCTCACCGTCCTGCACGGCAGCGGCGGCTCGATCCTGACCCTGAAGTGAAGCGCCTGCGGCTCCGTCCCCAAGACTTCCCCGGGGCGGAGCCGCTCACGGCATCGGGCCGTTCAGCAGCAGGTCGTGCGGCCGCCCCGCAGGCGTTCCGCCGCCAGCCTCCTGCGCCTCCGCCAGCCTCAGGCCCATATTGGCGAAGAGCCGGCGCCAGAGCGACCGCGCCGCAGGCGCGTCAAGACGATAGTCAAGCACGCTGAGCGCCAGCACGCCGCCACCGTGCGGCCGCCTGACCCAGGCCGCGCCAGCCGGCTTCTCCAGCCGCTCATACAGCGCCACCGCCGCGACCTTCGCGAACTCGGGCTGGTTGTTGAACAGCGACCAGTCCACAGGCGAGGCCTCCAGCACCACCGCGCCGTTCGCGACGAAAGCGCCATCCAGGCCGAACTTCATGATCCTGCGGTCCGGCTCAAGCTGCGCAAAGTAGAGATCCCGCACGCTCAGCCCGGAAAGCCACGCGTCCGCGCCGCGCGGCTGCACCTGGGTGGCCCACCGCTCCGTCAGCGCCACCGGCTCCGGCAGCAGCCCGTTCAGCGCCGCCAGGTCGGACGGCCGGTCGCAGAGCAGGATCCACACCGTACCGCCCGCAGCGAGCGTCTCCGCGAGCCGCACACGCGCCGCCTGCGCCTGCGCCGCCGTCAACGTCTGGCCGTCCACAACGAGGAACCGCTGCGCGCCGCCGCCCTCGGCGACCGGCACACCCCACGCCGCAAGCCGCCCGCGCAGCGGCGAGTCAGGCGCGCCGATGAAACCGGCCCTCTCCGCAAACGGCGCGACCGGCGGCGTGCGGACCGGCTCCGTAAGGATCTTCCGCTCCCACGGACAGGGCTGCGGGCCGCCCAGCGCAAGCGCCGCGCGCATCGCGTGAAACATCGGCAAGGGCTTGTAGAGCGGCAGCGCCGGATCCCAGCCCGGATTGAGCGTGGTCACGTAGGGCGGCAGACGCTCAGGCTGCATGCCGGGCTTGCCCTCCTGATACGGCAACGAGAAGAACACGCCGTCCGCCTCCGTCGGCAGCCGCGAGAAGTCGCTGAACCCGAGGTTGAGGTGCTCCAGCCCGAACCACACCACCTCGCTGGGTGAGAAATAGCTCAGGTGCGGCAACGCCAGCCGCACGATGTTGTCGTACAGGTCGATCGCCAGCGCCTCGTTACGCCCGTACGTGCTCAGGTACGCGCGGTCGCCGTTGAACTGCGCAAGCTGCTCCGGAGTCGCATAGTAGGTGCCGCCCGACTCCCCGACCTTCAGCGGCTTGCCGAGCCCCTTCGGCAGATGGCCGACCATGTCGCCATGCCCGAAATGCTTGCTCCATACCGGCAGCGCGCCGCCCAGGTCCTCGTCGCCGTCACAGGTGATCCACGCCCGCGTCGGGTCTAGCCTGAGCGAGCGCCCGGCGATCGCGCGCAACCGGTCATAGTAGGCCTGGGTGTCCTCCTTCGACATCTCGTTGAGACGCGGGATCGCGAACATCTCGTTGCCGAAGCTCCACCCCATCACGGACGGATGGTTACGGTCGCGCAGCACGAGCCCGTCGTAGTGCGCCTCGTAGCGCAACCAGAACTCCGGCTCCTCCGGATTGAGCCGGATCGAGCTGCCGAAGACCGCCGTCTCGTCCAGCACCAGCAGCCCCATCTCGTCCGCCAGCTCCAGGTAGAAGCGCGGATGCACCTGGGCGTGGGGCCGGATCGCGTTGCCACCCATATCCTTGACCATCCGGTACCATGCCCACACCGTGCGCGGGCTCATCACGAACACGCCGAACGGATGAACAAAGTCGCCCGCCAGCTTGACCTTCCGGCCGTTGAGCAGCAGGTCAGGCCCGCGGAGCGCCAACTCGCGCCAGCCGAACCGCGTGTAGTGCCGGTCGAGGGTCTCCCCCGCCGCCGACACCGTCAGCACCAGCCCGTACAGCTCGGGCCTCTCCGGCGACCACTCGCGCAGCGCGCGGCCGACCGCCCGGCGCAGCGTCACGGTCGCCCGCGAGCCGGGCGCCAACGCCACCTCCGCCTGCTCCAAGGCCAGCGCAGGCGCTCCCAGACGCCAAGCCGGAACCGGCGCCTCGGCCACCTCACGGCCCGCCTCGTTCAGCCACGGGCACACCTCCCCGCCGACCGTCACGCGCCGCACCTCCGCCGTCTGGTTGAGCAGCGTCACCTCGACCTCCAGCGTGTCCGCCGCGACACGCGCCTGGACGAACGTGTCCGCCACACGGACCGGCGGCAGCGCGAGCAGCGACACGTCCTGCCAGATCCCGATCAGCAGGTCGGTGTTCGAGCCGGGCGGATAGGGCGACAGGAACTTGGCGTACCGGGCGCTCCGCTTGTTGAAGAGGTTCTGCCCGCGGATCCCGACCAGCAGCTCGTTCTCCTCGCCCCAACGCACGCTCTCCGTCACGTCGAAGTCGAACGGCAGGAAATTATCGAAGTGCTCACCCGCCGGCCGGCCGTTGACCAAGACCTGGCAGGCGCCCGAGACCGCCTCGAAATGCAGCACCAGCCGACGGCCGCGCCACGCCTCCGGCACCCGGAACGTGCGCCTCAGCCACCCCATCTCCACCCCGTCCCACTCCCGGGGATAGCTAGGGAAATAGACCGAGTCGGGCCAGTAGGTCTGCGTCGCGTTGCGGTGCTGGCGCCTGCCGCCGCCCCACGTGTTGACGTTCCAGTGCGACGGGATCCGGATCGGCGTGGCCGCCCAGGCGTCCGGCCGCGGCGGCGGTAGCTCGGGCGGAAGGCCCCTGTCGCGCACCAGGCCCGCAGGCAACGCCACCGGCTGGAACCGCCACCGCCCGTTCAGACACTGCTCCTCGCGGTACGGCCGCTCCGGCGCCTTCACCCGCCCCTCCAGCGGCGCGAACTCCAGCGGACACGTCACCGCCGCCCGGCCGCTGACGGCCAGACACAACGCCCACACACCGACGATCCCCCTCATCCCCATCCCTCCCAGTGGCCCTATTTTTCGCCCTGCCGCCAGATGCGCGCCGCCTCCGCGTCGAACCAGAGCGCGCCGCCGTCCGTCTCGGTCACATAGCGCCGGTCCTGGCGGCCGTCCCCCGCCGCAGGCACCACGCTCGCGACGAGCCTCTCGTCGCCCGCCAGCCCCTGCAGGAAGAGCGTCCGGCCCTTGCCGACCGCGCGCGTGAGCGGCGCCAGCCGCGCCGGCTCCACAACCTGCCTCAGCGCGACAGCGGAAGCCAGTTGCTGCTCCGCGCCGGCACGAATCACTTCGATCCGCTGGACCGATACGCCCAGGTCGCGCCCGTCCGCACTGCCCTGGGCCGAGGGCCGCCACGTCGTGACCGACAGCTCGAGCCGGGCGAGCGCGTTCGTGCCCAACAGCGCCGCCGGCAACGTGAAGTCGCACGTCTGGCGGCCCGGCTTCGCGATCCGTCCCGCCGGTTGACCGTTCACCGCCACCGCGACACCCGACGTTCCCACCGCCAGACCGGGCACCGAGAGGCTCAGCCGCAGCGTGTGGTCCGCGCCCGGCGTCACCGGCAGCCACACCGCAGGCCGCGCCCCGCTCCAGCGCATCGTGGCCCCCGGCACCTCGTTCTCCCACTCACGCCCCTGCTCCCGCTGGCTCCAGTCGCCGTCCAGCCACCCCTCGTCCTCACGGCTGCCGACGCGCAGCGCCCAGCGCGCCGGCGCGGCGCCTTCCAACGCCGGCCTCAAGAGCGCCCCCCCTGGCGACACCTCAGCGAAAAGTCGGCTGCGCCACGCCGCGTGGTCGTAGAGCCGTCCGCCCAGCGTCTCGCCGGGACGCGTCGCCGCGATGAGCAGGCCGCCCCTGCGCACCCAACGCTCGATGGCCTCCGCGCTCGCAGGCTCCAGCACGGACGACGCCGCGAGCACCAGCACGTCATAGCCCTTCAGGTGTCCGTCGGCCAGCGTGCGGCGCGTCAGGAAGTCAAGATCCGCGGCGTCGCGCAACGCGCGGGCCAGAGCATAGCTGCGGCTGTTCGCGTCCGGCTCCAGCGCCCAAGTCTCGCGCGAAAGGTAGAGCGCGGTCCGCACGCGCGGCTGGCGCGGCACGAGCCACGCGGCGTTCGACCGGAAGTTCTCCAGCGCCGCGACACCCTGACCGAGCGTGTTGGGCGTATAGTCGTGCAACTGCCGCGCCCCCGAGGCCGTGGCGTTGTAAATGCGCGCCACCACGCCTTGGGCATCAACCTGCGAGGCGGGCTCGAACCCGCAGAAGGTGCCGTACAGCCGCGTGGCGGTGGCCACCTCGCGCGTCAGCGTGAAGTTGGCCGCATAGTCGCTGCCCTCGTTGGTGATGCGCACCCCCGCGCCGTAACGCGCGATCGCCCGGGCCTGCGCCGTGAAGTCCGCGCCCAACGCGGGATTGCCGTCGCCGCCCGTGCAGAGGTAGATCGCCGTCTTCGGGAACGCCTTGCGCGCCGCCTTCACCCAGAAGACCGACCACTCGGTCATCGCCGCCTGATACCACTCGGCGAAATCCGCACGCGCACGGTCGCCCGGCGCCCGCTCCGGCAGGAAAGTCGCCACCTCGTCGAACGACGCGTACGCCGTGCCCCACGCCGTGTTCAGCCGCCTGACCCTCCCGTACTTGTCCCTCATCGCCGCGCGGAACGCCACGACCGCATGCGCGTCACCCGCCCACCAGCCGAAGTGGTTATGGTAGTCGCCGGTCAGCCGCGCGGTCCAGCCGCCCTCCGGACCGGCGGGATAGAGGCTCTCACCGTAGATGCCCGTGACGCCGAGCAGCACCGACTCGATCACGCCCGTGTCGCGGTACCGTTCGGCAAAGGCGCGCAGGAAGCGCTCGACCTGCGGCCGCAGCGCGGGGTTGAACAGGCTCTGCACCTTGCTGTCACGGCCGTGCTCCAGGCAGCGGTAGACGTGCGCGTCAGGCGAGTTCTGGAACCCGAGCGGCGTGGCGTAGGCCGGCCCGGCGATCAGGAACGGCACCCACTTCAGCCCCGCCGCCTGCAGGACCGCCACCTGCCTGTCCCATTTGCTCCAGTCCCATTGTCCCTGTTCCGGCTCGACGCCCGCCCAGTCGACGTAACTTTCAACGCTCGTGACCGAGAGCGCCTTAAAGAGCGCCGCATCGGCCGCGCCCGCGTCGTTGCCGAAGGTCAGCTCCATTCCCGGTGGCCGCGCCACCGCCACCTGCCGCAGCGCCTCGGGGTCGAGCGACTGCGCCGCATCGAAGCCCCCGGGTTTGCTGAGGCTGAAGGCCACCCTCCGGAAGGCCACGCCCGGCGCGTTGAAACGGAAGTCCGCGCCGTGGTTCTGGCCGTGCCCGAGCCGAAGCTGCGGCAGGAAGAAGTGCAGCGTGCGCCAGCGGCCCGACCCCAGCAGCAGGTAGGTGCCCTCCGCCTGCGTGTAACGGCTGTTCAGGTCCGGGTTCCGCGCCGCACGGTCATATTGCAGCGTCACGCGCGCGACCGCGTCATCGAACACCTCGGCCGAGACGTACGCGTCGACCGGCCCCGTGCGGTAGTCGGGGTGGCTGATGGCCACGTAGAGATAGTGCGAGCGCGCGCCGGTGACGCGCCGCGCCTCGGAGCCGCCCGCCGTCTCGGGCGCGTTCTCGCCGTCCCCGCCCGAAGGCGCCAGCAGGCCGACGCCCGCATTGCGCGCGCCCAGCGCGAGGCTCAGCTCCGGCCGCGCGCCCTCCCCCCACGCCGTCCCGCAACCGACCAGCGCGACCCCGGCCATCCGTATCACATTCCGCATCATTCGTCCCCTCCGCGCCATTTATACGGTCGTCATGCCAAGACCTTATCACGTCTTGAATCCGTTGTCATCTTCCGGCTGAACCGTCAGCGGCCAGCGGGCGTATCCCCGTTTCGGTGCTTGACCCCAATTCTAAGCGAATCAGGGAATCGGCGTCCAAAAGATCTCTGTTGGCGGTCAGGGTTATCTCCCGGGGTCGGGTTCCTTCTGTCCGGCTGCTTCTTCTTTGCCAACGCTCGAGTCAGTGAAACGGGGATGCGTCAGCGGCCAGCCGCTCCCCTGAGCCGAAGGCCCGCCAGCGCACGGTTGACGCGCGGGCACCCGTGCGGCTACACTCCTCGCCAGACACGCATGCGAACGGAAACCGACACCCTTGGCTCGAGGCAGCTCCCCCGCGACGCGCTCTACGGCATCCACACCCAGCGCGCACGGGAGAACTTCGCCGTCAGCGGCTGCCCCGTGCGCCCGGAGCTGATCCGCGCCATCGTGCAGGTCAAGAAGGCCTGCGCCCTGACGCACCGCGAGCTGGGCGCGCTGCCCGCCGACATCGCGGACGCCCTCGTAGAAGCCTGCGACGAGGTGCTCGCGGGGCGCCACACCGAGGCTTTCGTCACCGACGCGCTCCAGGGCGGCGCAGGCACCTCCACCCACATGAACGTCAACGAGGTGCTGGCCAACCTCGCGCTGCTCCGGCTCGGCGCGCAGCCCGGCGACTACGCGCGCGTCAGCCCGCTCGACCACGTCAACCGCGGCCAGTCCACCAACGACGTCTACCCCTCCGCCCTGCGGATCGCCGCGATCGTCCTCGTGCGCGAGCTGGCCGACGAGCTGGCCCGGCTGCAGGACGCGCTCCAGCGGCGCGAGCGGGAGTTCGCGGAGATCCGCAAGCTCGGCCGCACCCAGCTCATGGACGCCGCGCCGCTCACGCTCGGGCAGGAGTTCGGCGCCTACGCGCAGGCCGTGTCGCGCGACCGCTGGCGCGTCTACAAGGTCGAGGAGCGCCTGCGCCAGATCAACCTCGGCGGCACCGCCGTCGGCACCGGCGCGGCCGCCGACCGCCGCTACACCTTCCGGGTCGCCGAGATCCTGCGCGACCTCACCGGCCTGGGGCTGGCGCGGGCCGAGTACCCGCTCGACCTGACGCAGAACAACGACGTCTTCGTGGAGGTCTCAGGCCTGCTCAAGGCCTGCGCGGTGAACCTGATCAAGATCTCCGGCGACCTGCGCCTGCTGGCCTCCGGGCCGCGCGGCGGCCTCGGCGAGCTGCTCCTCGAGCCGCTCCAGGTCGGCTCGTCCATCATGCCGGGCAAGGTCAACCCGGTGATCCCGGAGTGCGTGACCCAGTGCGCGCTGCGCGTGATCGCCCACGACTCCGCCATCACGGCCGCGGCCGCGGCGGGCCAGTTGGAGCTGAACGCCTTCCTGCCGCTGATCGCGGACTCGCTGCTCGACGCGCTCACGCTGCTGCGGCGCGCGGCGGAGCGCCTCCGCGCCGCCTGCGTCGAGACGCTGCGGCCCGACCCGGCCGCTTGCGCCCGGCACCTCGACGCCTCGACCGCCTCAGCCCTGCTGCTCGTGCCGGCCCTCGGCTACGACGCCGCCGCGGCCCTCGCGAAAGAGGCGCTCGCGACCGGCACCCCGCTCGGACGGCTCGTGGCGGAGCGCCGCCTCCTGCCGCCCGAGGAGCTGGCGCGCCTCTTCCCCGCCCAGCCCTGAGCGCGCCGGGCGGTCAGCCCGGGCTCACTTCGCCTCGAAGCCTTTGCGCGGCACGCCGTCGAAGCCGAGCAGCGGCACGGCCTCCGCCACCTTGCCCAGCTCGCGGCACCCCGGGCCGACGCCCTCAAGGCCGAGGTCGTCCTTCATCGCGGCGGCGAGGCCCAGCAGCCTGGCGACGGTCTCGGGCTGGGCGGCGGCGAGGTCGTCCGCCTCGCCGATGTCGGCCCGCAGGTTGAAGAGCTGGGGCTTCGCGTCGGGCCTCTTCTCAGGCGGGAGGTGGAGCTTCCAGTCGCCGTGGCGCACGGCCTCCAGCCGCAGGCCGCGGAAGTAGTAGAAGGCCTCGTGGACGGGCTGGGCGTCGGGCGCGCCCGCAAGCAGGGGCCAGAGGTTGGCGCCGTCGAGCGTGCGGTCCGCAGGCGCCGCCGCGCCGGCCAGCGCGGCGAAAGTCGGCAGGAGGTCGAACATGCCGGCGATCGCGTCGCAGGCGGTGCCCGCCGGTATGCTCCCCGGCCACCACGCGATCATGGGCACGCGCATGCCGCCTTCGAGCGTCGAGCCCTTATGGCCGCGCAACGGCGCGTTGGAGGCACGCGGCGTGCCGCCGTTGTCGGAGGTGAAGACCACCAGGGTGCGCTCCGCGAGCCCGTGCGTCCGCAGCGCGTCGAGCACGCGGCCGACGCTCCAGTCAACCTCCTCGACCCAGTCGGAGTAGAGCCCGTGCGGCGACTTGCCCGCCCATTTCTTGCCGGGGTAGAGCGGGAAGTGTACGGCGTTGTGCGGCAGGTAGAGGAAGAAGGGCTTGTCCTTGTGCGCCTCGATGAAGCGTACCGCCTCCTCGGTGTACAGCTCGACCAGCGACTGCTGGTCGTCGGGCAGGACGCGCCTGACGACCGTGTTGTTGCGCAGCAGCGGCAGCGGCGGCTGGCCCTTGCCCTTCTTCTGGGGCAGCGGCTTGCCGAGGTCGCTCTTCACGCCGTCCTCGGCCGGCCCCATGTCGTTGGAGTACGGCAGGCCGAAATGCAGATCGAAGCCCTGGTTCAGCGGCAGGAACTCGGGCTGGTCGCCAAGGTGCCACTTGCCGACGATGGCGGTGGCATAGCCCACGCCCTTGAGCACCTCCGCGACCGTGACCTCCTTGGGCGAAAGCCCGACGTCATTTCCGGGGAAGAGCACATGCGGGATGGGCAGGCAGCGTTTCGGGTAGCAGCCGGTCATGAGCGCGGCGCGCGACGGCGAACAGACCGGCGCGGCGTAGAAGCTGGTGAGGCGGCGGCCCTCCTGGGCCATGCGGTCGAGGCAGGGCGTGCGGTTGAGCGTCGAGCCGAACGGCCCGATGTCGGCGTAGCCCATGTCGTCGATGTTGATCACCACGAAGTTGGGCCGGGGCGGCGGCACCGCCGGAAGCTGCCCCGCCACCTGCCAGACGACGCCCGTGAGGGCGAGAAACGCGAGAAGACCGCTACGCATCCGACACCTCCCTTGCCAAGCGCGCGCGCGAGCTGGCCAGCACCTCGTCATAGACGCTGCCGCCGTGCGCGTCGATGCCCACCACCGCCTCAAACGCCTCCACCTCGAAAGACCACAGCGCCTCCGCCGCACCGAAGGTGTCCAGGAACGCCACCCCGGTGACACGGCGGATGCGGCGCGCGAGCAGCGCGGCGGCGCCGCCGACGGCCTGGAGGTAGACGCAGCCGTAGGTCCGGCAGGCCTGCCGCGTGGCCGCGCCCATGCCGCCTTTGCCGATCACGACCCGCACGCCGAAGCGCGCGATCACGCTGGCCATATAGGGCTCCTCGCGGATCGAGGTGGTCGGCCCGGCCGCCACCGCCCGCCAGCCGTCGCCCTCGCGCAGCACGACCGGCCCGCAGTGGTAGAGCGCGCCGTCGCGCAGCTCGACCGGGCTCTCGCCGCCCTCCGCCAGGAACTTGTGCAGCCGGTCGCGGCCGGTGAAGAGCAGGCCGTTCACCGACACCAGGTCGCCCGCGCGCAGGCTGCGCACGCACGCCTCCGAATACGGATAGCCGATCGTTCTGACGCTCATCCCAGCCACTCCGGCGCGCCGCCCTCGGCCGGCACCCGCACGCCGCGGCGGCGGCAGGCCCAGCACATGTAGGCGACCGTCACAAAATAGGAGGCGGGCAGGCGCGCGCGCGCCGCCACCTTGACCCCCAGCAGGGTCGGCCGCCCGCCCATACCCATGGGGCCGACGCCCAGCGCGTTGGCCTCCCGCAGCACGCGCCGCTCCAGCTCGGCCAGCACGGGCTCGGCGGCCTGGTCGTGCAGCGGCCGCAGGAGCTGCCGCTTGGCCTCGAGATACCCGTCGGCGCGGTCCGCGCCCACGCAGACCCCCAGGACGCCCGGCGCGCAGCCGTAGCCCTGCGCCTCGCACACCGCGTGAAGCAGGCAGCGCCGCACGCCCTCCAGGTCGCGCCCGGCCGCGAAGCCGTCCGTCGCCGCCCCGGCCGGCAGGCTGTACTGGCGGCTCATGTTCTCGCAGCCCCCGCCTTTCTGCAGCAGCCAGACCTCGACGTCACCTGTTGCGGACTGCTCGAAATGGCAGCTCGGGCAGCCCTCGGCGACATTGCCGTCGGCCGGGCGCCCGGTCAGCGTGCCGATCGTGTTCTCCCGCAGCCAGCCGCGGGCGGTGGCCGCGCGCGCCGCGGCGCGGGCCGCCTCCTCAAGGGCGAGCGTGTCGGTGGCGCGCGGCACGCGCCAGAAGAAGGTCAGCGTGCCGGTGTCCTGACAGAGCGGCGACGAGGCCTCGCGGGCCAGGCGGGTGTTCTCCAGGAGCGTCCCGAGGATCAGCGCCTCCCGCCCGCCGGGGGCGGCTTCGGCCGCGGCCAGGGCCAGGGCCGCCTCGACGTCGGCGGGCAGGTCGCTGGTGGTGCGGCGGATCAGGTCGGTCAGGATATCGGTCCAGTTCATGATGGCGCGCAGGCCGTCGGGGACAGCCCCTCCTTCGCGATAGTGAGCCAGGGTGCGCCGCCGCCGAGCGCGGCCGCCAGGCGCGTCAGGCACGTTTCCGGCACCGACAGCGCGCCGCGGCCGCGCCCCAGCTCGACATCGGGCTTCGCGCGCCCGTGGAAGTCCGAGCCGCCGGTCGTCAGAAGCCCGAGCCGGTTTGCGAGACGCAGCAGCGTCACCGTCTGTTCGGGCGTATGGTCGGAGTGATAGGCCTCCAGGCCGGCCAGGCCGGCCCGCGCCAGCGACCGGAGCCCGTCCTCCAGTCGCGCCTCGTCACGCCTCCAGGTGAAGGGATGCGCCAGGACGGCGGCGCCGCCGGCCGCACGGATCAGGCCGAGCGCCTCCTCGGCCGTCAGCCGGTAACGGTTGACGTACGCCGGCCGCCCTTTGGCGAGATAGCGGTCGAACGCCTCGGCCACGGAGGCCACGTGGCCGCGCGCGGCCAGGGCCTGCGCGATGTGCACCCGGCCGACGACGGTATCGCCGGCGAACCCCTGGACGGCGGCCTCGTCGAGGGCCAGGCCCAGCGCGCCGAGCGCCTCGAGGATCCGGCGGTTACGCGTCTCGCGGCCGGCGCGCACCCGTGCGAGCGCCGCGCCGAGGCCGGGGTGCGCCGGGTCGATGCCGTAGCCGAGCAGATGCAGGGTGCCGCCCTCCTGCGCGACATCCAGGCTCAGCTCCACCCCGGGAAGCCCGACAAGGCCCTGCTCACGGCAGGCCGCCAGAAACGCGCCCGTGCCGGCCAGCGTGTCATGGTCGGTCAGGGACAGCGCCGTCAGGCCGAGCCGGCGCGCGCGCCGCACGAGCTGCTCAGGCGTCTCGGAGCCGTCCGAACACGTGGAATGGAGGTGCAGGTCGATCATAGGCCGGTCAGGGCGCGTCGTGGACGGTATAGCAGCCGCGGACCTGCTCCGGCGTGACGCCCGCGAAGTGGGCGGCGATCGCCGCGTCGTACCGCGCCGTGTGCGCGAACGCCTTGCGCATCAGGCTGAAACGGGTCTCCAGCCCCAGGGTGCCGCCGTGCGCGCCCAGCTCGGCGAGCAGCGCCGGGTAGTCGGCGGGCTCGGTGACGGACGCGACGCGCAGGTAGTTCTTGGCTGACGCGCGCACCATGCAGGGCCCGCCGATATCGATGTTGGTCCGGGCCTCCTCGGGCGTCACGCCGGGACGCGCCACCGTCTGGCTGAAGGGGTAGAGGTTCACCACCACCAGGTCGATGGCCACCGCGGCCGTGCGCGCCAGGTCCGCACGGTGCGCCTCATTGTAGGTCTCGCTCAGCAAGCCCAGATAGATCTTGAAGTCCA
Source organism: Verrucomicrobiota bacterium (assembly GCA_022704145.1). Taxonomy (GTDB): domain Bacteria; phylum Verrucomicrobiota; class Kiritimatiellia; order RFP12; family UBA1067; genus JAKJGY01. Next base: position 3,282 of record JAKJGY010000027.1, on the reverse strand, counting down.
GCGTCTTCACCAGCCCGCCCTGCATCTCGGGCTGGCCCGTATAGGCCGAGACCGAAACCAGGTGCCGGGACGCCCGCTCCGGGCCGAGGACGCGCTCGACCGCGGCGTGAGTCCCGCCGGTCGAATAGAGGGTGACGCCGGGACAGGCCGCCACCAGGCCCTCCACGAACGCGTCCAGCCCGGTCTTGTCCGACACGCTCATCAGCACCCGACGCACCGCCACACGGCCGTCGATCTCCCGCACCACATTCAGCGCCATAAATGCTCCTCCGGTGACGGCGCGTCCCTGACCTCCGGCAGCGCCCCCGCCCTTGGGATGGCCCTGCCGGACGGCACGCGGCCGCCCATCCCCGATAGCATAAGCACAAGGCACCCGGTTTGCAACCGCCGACTAAGATTCCTTGCAAAAAACAGGGGTTGGGCGTATGCTTTGGCCCGTTTTTTTCAAAGGGGTTCCATGTTCTGCACGCTGCTCAAAGCCAAGTTGCACCATCTGCGCGTCACCCAGGCCAACAAAGAGTATGAGGGCAGCCTGACCATCGACGAGGATCTGATGGACGCTGTCGGCATCCTCAACTTTGAGAAGCTGCTCATCGCCAACCTGGACAACGGCAAGCGCCTCGAGACCTACGCGATCCGCGGGCCGCGCGGCAGCGGCGTGGCCTGCCTGAACGGCGCGGCGGCCTACAAGGGCGTGGTCGGCGACCGGCTGATCGTGATGGCCTGGTGCCAGCTCGACGACGAGGAGCGCAAGCACCACCAGCCTAAGATCGTGCGGCTCGACGAGCGGAACCGCATCGTCGCGGCGGCGGTGTGACTTCACCCGCGCGAGGCTCACGCCGCCGATGCAGCCGGCGGGCACTGGCCTGAAGCCGTTGCGCGTGGTTTGCGCCGCTGCAGGCGCACACGTTCCCGTCGCTTTGGTTCGTGTACCTTCTGGTGATGAACGCGCTGTGCGGCAACCCGCGCCCGGTTGGAAAAACGCAGACAGGTTCTGTGTGTTAGTGCCTTACGAATCGTCGGAGGCCAGACACGCGGCGGGAGCCGCGTTGTCTGCGCCGACTGGTTCGGGGCTCTACGATGCCCACGTCAGGTTGAGCCGTTTCTTATGCGCGGCACAGTCGCGCAAGTACAGATTGATGAGGTTCTGGTACGGCATCCCAAGATCCGTGGCAAGCGTCTTGAAATAGGCAACCGTCGCCTTGTCGAGGCGCATGGTGATCGGTTGCTTGAGCGATTTCACGTAAGGGTTCTTCTCGCCCTTCATTTTCTCGAAGTCGTAATGCGCTCTCATAATATCACCTCCCGCTCCAATAGCTCGTTTCCTCTTGTTTGTCCGCCTTTCGTGCCGAAATGATCCGGATGACTCGTTCGGTGTCACGATGACAGTGGCATACGATTAGCACTCGAAGATGACAGCTAATGCCTAGCATCAAGAAGCGGTCTTCGTTTGCCGAATGGTCGGGGTCGAAGAAACGCAGGGCGTTCTCGTCCAGAAAGACGGTCTGCGCCTCTTCGAACGAGACGCCGTGTTTGCGCCGGTTCTGCCGGCTCTTGGCCTCGTCCCACTCGAACCGTATGTCATTCATATGTACACTGTACGTCTCACAGGTCGTTTCCGCAAGTGGAAACTTGCTCTTCTTTTTGCACGAACGTCGCAAATCTGCCTGAGCCGCGCTAGCGGCGATAGGCAGGATTTACTGGTTCGCCTCGTATTCGTTCTCTTCGCTAATGTGGCTCTACAGTTTCCTGCCGAATTCCAGATTCGTGTCGAGCGGTGTCGGATTCAGTATGTAGTCCATCTGCAGCCCCAAATAGCCGCTATATCGTCCTGACATCCGCCCATAGAGACCATGAATCAACGCTCCCTTGTCGTCACGTGCGGTACGCACGCGGAAGTAGAACTCAACGTGTGTATCGTCTGACACTCGCCAGCCTTGGTCGGGGGTTTCGCCGTAGAAGGATGTGTGCTCAGGATGATACCCGTCCGAAGGAGCGACGAGGTCTTTCGGGCGTCCTGAGAAATTGCCATCCCTTTTGACGAACTGGTATCCGTCGTCTGGATTCGCGAACGAGAGTGTTCGCTCCAACCGATAGCACTCGACAGGTTGGCCCCATCGATTCGTACTGCTGCCGAAGTACGCGTATCTATAGCGGAACACCAGATCGTTGGTCAGGCCTCGGCCATGAGGGGGACACCAATCGCCAACAACGCAGTCAAAGGCAGTCACATCCATCCAATTGGCGCTTCTGCTCTTGACGTTCGGATAGTTGTACTGCGATGGAGCCGCAATGTGTCCTGTATACATCGGAATGGGGTTCAACTTCTTCAAGACTCCAACGCGGAGGGTTCTCACGGGGGGCAGCCAAATTGGAAGCGGCAGTATGTAGGAGATCTTCCAGAACGAGGCTTCATCGCCATGCCCGTTATAGTAGTCTCTGGGCGGTGTATCGACAGAGGCATAGACGGACGGTGCGCTCCCGTGTCCGAATATCCAGACGACATTGTCTCGTCCGGTCTTCCTGTACCAATATGAGTTGGCCTTGGGACCAGACCATGGGTCATAGTTGATACAGGAGTACCAGCAGTTCACATTTGCCCCCAAGATTGGTTGTCCGGTTTCTGCGTCAACCACGCTTATCCTAGTCGCAGCGAAGCGAGAAACACAGCCGGACAGCATTCCTGCAAGCCAAAGACAAAGCATCACAACCCAGTACCGGGAGTTTCTGCGCACGATAGTATTGCTCTGCGACATGATGTCTCCAACATCGCCACCAGTATGATCTTTCAGGCGAACGAATAGCGTTTTATCCCTTGTGCGGTGCAGTATACCACGCAACGGTTACGATGGGAAGAGACGGGAAGCGGAGAGCCCGCATAAGGGATAAAATGCAGTTGAACGGAGCCGCGTCGGACGCCCCGGCGCTATGGGGTTTGAACAGGGCTTCCGGCCCGGACGGACGCCGCGCGGCCGCGCTTGAGAGGGGCGGCGGGGGACGCGGAGAGACGCTCTCTCTTCATTCCGCCGTTCCGGGAAGCCGCTCTGGCGGCGTTTTTTCCGCGTGCGGGCGCGGCTCCGCCGGCGCGGCCCGTGCGGGCGCGTGAGAGAGGCTCGGGAGCGTGTGCGGCGCGGGCGCTCATGCGGGTCCGTCCCTCGCGCGGGGCAGCAGGCGCTCGAAGGCGAGCCGCCCCGCCTTGCAGACGGGGCAGAGCGTGACGTCCACGCCGGTCAGGCGCAGGACGCGCTCGGGCGCGGTCTCGCCCCCGGGCGGCGGCGCGGG
>JAKJGY010000391.1 GCA_022704145.1 Verrucomicrobiota bacterium | reverse complement strand
CGTCGCGCAGTCCGAGACGGGTCCGCAGCGCGTCCGGAAGGAAGAGGTCACCCACGTGACCGTCGGGCACGAAGCCTTCGTTCATGCCGGCCACAAAGAGCAGCGGCGCCGGGTTCCACGCCAGTTCCAGCCACCCTTCGAGGTCGAGCGGTTCGCCCTGGCGCTCGGGCTTGATGCTGCTCTCGCGCAACCGGGCGAGCAAGATATCGGCACCCTCCCTGCCGTCCTGTCCGTCGGATCCGGCTGCCTCCCATTCGCGCAGGCAGTCGTCAAAGACAGTGACGGCCTGCTGGAAGGCCGCGTCGGTCCGACTGGCGGATTCGAGCAGGCGTGTCTTGTAAATCTGTTGCAGCACCTCGCGCAGTGCTGTGGCAAGATCGTCCTGCAACAGCCGCGCTCGCCACGCCCGCACCTGCGCCACGGCGGCCAGCGGCACAGCGGGCGGTCTGTGGTCAGGGTCTGCGGCTTCCCGATCGCGAAGGTCGTCCAGCGTGACCGGCAGGTACTCCGACTGAAATGCGTCAAGTTCACGCAATGCGCCGGCGCCGTTGCCGAGCGCGCTCAGGACGTCCGGGTGGCGCAAGAGGGCGGCGACCTCGGCATAGCCGTCGGAATCGCGCAGGGCGAGCAGCGCATGAACAAGCCGGGCAAGCGGGGTTTGCGAGAAGGGCTGGTTCTGGGGATCGAAAGCGGGCAACCCGAGGTCCGCCAGCGCGCGCTGCAGCGGCGCGACGGTTTCGCGGTCGGGGACGCCGATGGCAAGTTGCGGCCGTGACGCGGCGGGGCGGGGCTGCGTCTTCAGGGCCTCCGCGACCGCCCGGGCGATGCGCCCGGCCTGGTCGGCGGGCGTGGCTTCCAGCCACAGATCCTCATCGTTCAACGCGATGTGCCGGTTGGCCCATGAGTCCGGCACAGGACGTCCCCAACGGTCGAAAGCCGCAGCCTCGCTTTCGGGGGCCGCCACGAGGAGGTCCACCGCGACCCCGGCATCCGCCCAACGCGCCAGCAGCTTTTCGAGCAGCCGGGGAGGATCCGGTACGGCGGCTACGACGATGCGCGCGACTTCCGCCGGCCGCTCGCCGTCACGCACATGGTCGAGCTTTGCGGCGACTGCGTCTTGCACGCCCCGAGCCGCCAACTGGTGCAGATAACGGCTTTCGAGCGTCTTCATGTCCGTCCATCGGTCGGCCTCTTCGATCTCATCACCCCGGTCCGCAACGTCAGCCAGCGTAAGGTCGCCGTCCGCCAGTTCCTGCCGCAGGCGCTGAAGCTGGCGGGCGATCTGCATCGCCCACGCGGTCGTGGCGGGCCGCTTGTCGCCGGCGCCGAGAAAGGCGCGGAACTCGTCCGCCCGGGCCGCTTTGAGCACGGCCGTCCAGGCGAGCAGACTCTGAAAGCCCGATGCTACGCCGGCCTGTTGCGGCGGAGACAGCAGAACCGGCGGCGTGACGATTTCAGGCCCGATGCAGGCGACGCCCCGCGCGTCTGCGGCCAGCGGCAGCGCGGCGCGCAGCCGCCAGCTCGATTGGCGTGTAGGCACGACCACGACAGTGTGCCGCATATCCAGCAGGACACCGTCTGCCTGCGCCAGCAAAAAGGCCGGCACGGTTTCGTAAAGCGGCCGATCCCAGCCGATAAATGTCCGTGTTACAGGCATGATGTTGTCCTCATGAGGGCTAATCCCGACGCGGCCGAAATGCTCTTCCAGTATTTCTCTACTTTGGCAATCCTGGCCGCG
>JAKJGY010000168.1 GCA_022704145.1 Verrucomicrobiota bacterium | reverse complement strand
GACGCCCGCCGCGTCGTTGGTGTGCAGGGTGCTCAGCACGAGGTGTCCGGTGAGGGCGGCCTTGACCGCGATGTCGGCCGTCTCGCCGTCGCGGATCTCGCCGACGAGGACGATGTCGGGGTCTTGCCGCAGGACGGAGCGGAGCACGGAGGCGAAGGTGAGGCCGATCTGCTGGTTGACGTGCACCTGGTTGATGCCGGCCAACTGATACTCGACCGGGTCTTCGGCGGTGATGATGTTGACGTCCGGCTTGTTGAGGTCCTGCAGGCAGGAGTAGAGCGTGGTGGTCTTGCCGGAGCCGGTCGGGCCGGTGACGAGGATGATGCCGTGGGGCTGGTCGATGGCGTAGCGCATCGCCCGGTAGGCGTACTCGTCCAGGCCGAGCGCGGCCAGGCTTGGGGCGAGGTTGGTCTTGTCCAGCGTACGCATCACGACCTTCTCGCCGTGGATCGTCGGCAGGATGCTGACGCGGATATCGACCTCCTTCTTGAGCGCGCGGACCTTAAAGCGGCCGTCCTGCGGCATCCGGCGCTCGGCGATGTCGAGGTCCGACATGATCTTGATGCGCGAGACCACCGCGTTGTGGAGCGAGCGTGGCGGCCCCGGCCGCTCGACCAGGTTGCCGTCGACGCGGTAACGGAGGCGCGAGGATTTCTCAAGCGCCTCGAGATGGATGTCGCTGGCGCCGGTGCGCAGGGCCTCGACGAGCATCATGTTCACCATGCGGATGACGGGCGCCTCCTCGGCGCGGTCCAGCGCGTTGTCGATGCTCTCGTCGCCCTTCTGGCTCTCGCTGCTGAACTCGATCTCCGCATCCGGCACCTTCATGATGTTCTCGAGGGCCAGCCGCGGGTTCTCGGTGTCCTTGCGGCTCTGGACGCGCGCGAGGGTTTCGGTCACCTCCTTTTCGGCGGCCGCCAGCGGGACGATCTCCAGGCGCGTGGCCCGGCCGACCTCCTCCTGCGCAAGCAGGTCGAACAGGTCGCCGAACACCACGTGCAGGCGCTTGCCGAGGCGCATGAGGGGGATGGCCTTGAGCCGGACCCAGGCCGCCAGGGGCATCAGGTCCAGCAGCTCCTGCGGCGGCTGGATAGAGGCGGGCAGGGTGAGCGGGGAACAGTTGAAATAGGCGGCCACCGCCAAGGTCAGGACGTCCTGGGGGACAGTCCGGCTGAGGGCCAGGTACCGGTCAAGCGGCAGTTGGTCCGCATCGTGGAGGGCGCGCTCAAGCTGCTCCTCGGTCAGGACGCCGCGCTGGAGAAGGGCGCTCTGGAAACTCTGGTAATGGACGGTCTGTGACATGGCGATACTCCGATGTTCTTTTAAGCAGGAAAGGTGCCAAACGGCAAGGGCGGGATCCGTCGTGTCCGGCACGTTTCCTGCTTCAAATCAATATCGGTCAAAGGGGGTAGGTATGGCTGAAGCGGATCCGAAGGTGCTGGAGGCGATCGCCTTTTTTGAGCAGATGCTGCAGACGATGCCGTTGGATCGGACGAGTCTGGAGTTCTTGTCCGTGGCCTACGAGCAGACCGGGCAGGATCAGAAGCGGCGGGAGTGTCTGGTGCGTCTGGCGGACTGCCTGCTGGCGGAGCGCGACTATGAGAACGCGCAGATTATCGCGGCGCGCCTGAGCGCGTATCGTGACGACGCGCAGGCGCGGGCGGCGGCGGAGCGAGTGGCGGAGGCGATCCAGGGCCAGGTGCTAGGGGAGATCCCGGTTTATGAGCGGCAGGTGGCGGGAGGGCTCTCCGAGGGGTCTGAGGCGCAGCAGGGCGAGCTGGGCCGTGACGCGGCGCTGGAGGTGCATGCGGTCTCGCGGTCGGCGTCGGCCGCCGAGATGGACCTGGTCTGGTATTGGATCGAGCACGGGCTGCTGCCCAAGGATGTCGGGATGGATGTGCTGCACACGCTGACGGAGCGCCCGGTGACGGACGCCCCGGTGCTGATCTCCGCCTTCGCGCTGCTGGACGAGATGCATCCTGAGCTGACGGACGGGCTGCTGGAGGCGATGCAGCGCGTGGCGGAGGTGCCCGCACTGCCGCTGGAGCTGTTCGAGCTGCAGCCTCAGGCGCTGCAGGCGCTGCCCTCCCACTACATCCACGTGAAAGGTGTGCTGCCGTTTGCGCTGATGGCCAACGAGCTGCTCTGCGCGGTGCTGAACCCGCTCAACGCGGCTTTACGTGCGGAGACCGTGCGGACGGCTGGCCGGCCCTGCCATTTCTTCCTGGCGCATCCGCGTGTCTGGCAGCAGGCGGCCCGGAATGTCCCGTAACCTCACTCCGGCGGCGGGCCGGGCGGCGTGTCGGCCGTTTGGGCGGGGGCGTGCGTCAGGTGCGCCTCAAGCGCGGCCTTCAGCTCATGGATCGTGTAGGGCTTGCTGAGGAACCCGTTGAAGGGTTCGGTGGCGAACAGCTCGCGGATGCGTGCCTCGTTATGGCCGGACACCAGCACGGCCGGCACGCCCGGCTTACGCGTGCGCAGGGTCGAGAGCAGGCGGACGTTGTCGAGGTTGCCGCTCTGGGCGTCCAGCAGGATGAGGTTGATCTGGTCGGCGTACTTGCGGAACAGGATCTGGGCCTCGCGCTTGGTCTGCGCCAGCAGCGGCTCGACCCCCAGGGCGGCGAGCAGCAGGCCGTTGGTCTTGAGGATCGCGGGGTCGTCCTCCACGCTGAGCACGCAGGGGCGCCGGCTCGGTGCGGAGGGGGTGCGGACAGGCGTGGGCGCGGCGGGTGTCGGCGTGGCGGGCGGACGCTCCTCGGCCGGCAGGCTGTCGGTCAGGGACTCCTTGGCGGCCGGCAGCCAGACACGGAACGTGGTGCCTTTGCCGGGAGCGGAGCGTATGGCGATGCCGCCGTTGTGGGCGTCCACGATACCGAACACGGTTGAGAGCCCCAGTCCCCGTCCGACCGCCTTGGTGGAGAAGAACGGCTCGAACAGGCGCGCCAGGACTTCCGGCGGCATGCCGGAGCCGGAGTCGTCGATCTGGAAGACGACGCCCGGCGACGGCAGCAGCTCGTGGGTGCTGAAGAACTCCCCCCGGATGGCCTCGGTCATGGTGAAGGGGTAGGAGCGGATGCTGATGTGGCCGCGTGCGCCGCCGATCGCCTCGGAGGCGTTCTTCAGGATGTTGATGATCACCTTCCAGAACTGGTGGGGGTCGGCGTCGACCGGCGGGCAGTCCGGCGTCAGCGCGAGTTCGAGCGCCACGTTCGAGGCGAGCACGCCGCCCATCAGCTTCTCGATGTCCAGGACGAGCCGGTTGGGGTCGAGGCGCTTGAACGCGATGCGGGTATGTCCGGCATACGTCATCAGTTCGCGGGTGAGCGTCGCGCCCTTGGAGGCGGCCTCGCGGATCGTGCTCACCGCAAGCTCCTCCTCGTCCTGCGTGGGGTTGAGCCAGGTCGTGTCGAGCGTGTTCTGGATGATGGAGAGGATATTGTTGACGTCATGCGCGATACCGGCGGCGAGGTTACCGAGACTCTCCATCTTCTCGATGCGGGTCAGACGGGCCTCCATCTGCTGCCGGGTCTCCCGCTCGCGCCACTCCTGCGTGACGTCGCGCAGCACGACCAGCGCATTCGAGCGGTCCATCTGACTGATGCGCGTCTCAAAATGGCGGTAGGCCCCGTCTGGCTCGCGGCAGGCCAGGAGCAGCACCTGCACCGCCTCCGAGCGGAAGGTCTGGGCGATGGCCGCGCGGAGCGCTTCGCAGTCGCTCTCGGGAAAGATCGGAGGGGCGAGCGGGCTGCCGAGGATCAGCCCGGGGATCGGATGCGCGTAGTCGGGCTGCTTGTGCACCGCGACAAGCTGGGCGTTCACGTCGAAGACGCAGAGCGCGTCGGGCATGCCGGCGATCAGCGCGGTCTGCCGCTGTTCCATCTGGGTGATCAGTTGCGACTGGCGGGTCAGGCGGTTCATCAGGCTGTTGACGCTTTGCGCGATGACGCCGTACTCGTTCCCGTCGGTCCATTGCAGGTAAGACCAGTCGCCGTCATTGCGGACGCCGTCACGGATCTGCTGGACCAGCGAGGAGAGCGGCTCAAAGACCATCCGGGTCTGGATCCAGAAGATCGGTGTGATAAACACGATGCCGATCAGGCAGACGAGGATGACCAGACCGTTGAGCGTACGGTCGAGCAGGCTCAGGGCCGCCGCCGGGAGCTGGATACGGATCGTCGCCACCTCGTCACCTAGGACGTCGCGGATCGGCAGGGTGGCCTCCGGACCCATGCCCGAACGACGCCAGAAACCCTTGATCGGCGGGGCGTGGATCTCGTGAAGGATCGGACAGGTGCGGGCCAGGGCTGCCGCCGAAGCGCGGCCGGACTCGCCCTCCAGAAAGCGCCTGACGACCGAGACGCGCATACCGTGGTAGCTGACACGGCTGAACCGGCCCAGGAGGGGGCTCTCGAACAGCAGGGTGCCCAGCACGAGGAAGCCGGAGTTCGTCCCGCCCGGATACACCGGAAGGGCGGCGAAGAGCGCGGGATGGCCTTCGACGGTTAGCAGCCCCGATGGCGTCTGCCCCGCCACCAGTTCGCTCGCCACCGGCGAGTCGGGTGCGAAGAACCGCGCGAGGGCGTCAGGCGCAAGCAGGACGGTCTGCGCCTCGGGGGCGGCCAAGACCCCGACGGACCGCGTCCCGTCAGACGCGACCCACGCGGCGAGATGGATCGGCCTCAGATTGTCGCCGGGAGCGAGCAACGCACGCAGGTCGTCGTGCTCAAGGGCAGCCCCGGCGCCCGACAGGAGCGAGGCCCTCTGGAAGGCGATCTGCTGGATGGCCTGCAGTTCCTTGAAGGTCATCGTCTTCAGGTCGGAGCCGGCGGTCTGGATCTCTTGCTCGGCCTGGCTCATCAGCAGCGCGATCAGCACGCGCCCCCCCAGATAGAAGATCGATAAAAGCCCCAGCCAGACCACGGCGGACGCTAACGCGAAGCGTGTCCGGATCGAGAAAAGCGTCGATTGTAATAGGGGCTTGCGCACGAGATAGGACTCAAATTTGGGTCACTCTATCAACAAACAAGCCGGAGGGGCAAGGGCATTCCATTCATTTTGGGGTGGGAGGCTTCCTGGAAGGTGTGGTATTGTCTTTCAAAAGGTGGCTGGTTCACGTCAGCCGGAAGGAGAAGGGTATGGAGCGCAGACATTTTCTGAAGGCCGCCGCGTGGGCCGGAGCGTTATTTCAGGCGGGCTGCCGCAGCCTGCCTTTCGGGCCGGTGCTGGAGCCTGCCGGTCAGCCGGGGTTCCGCGCCCCTGCGCTGGAACGCGTGCGTGTGGGCGTCATCGGGCTGGGCCACCGCGGGCCGGCGGCCGTCAACCGGCTGTCACGGATACCGGGTGTCGAGGTGGTCGCGCTGAGCGACCTCTACGAGGACCGTGTCGCGCGGCAGGCCAAAACCCTCGTGGAGCAGGGCCGGCCTGCGCCGAAAACGTATTTCGGCTCCAAGGACGAGTGGCGGCGGCTGTGCGAGGCGCCGGGCCTCGATCTGGTCTACATCTGTACCCCCTGGCTCTGGCATGCCCCGATGGCGGTCTATGCGATGCGCTGCGGCAAACACGCCGCGACTGAAGTGCCCGCCGCTGTGACCGTCGAGCAGTGCTGGGAGCTGGTGCGCACGGCCGAGGCGACCCGCCGCCACTGCATGATGCTTGAGAACTGCTGCTACGGTGAGAACGAGCTGTTCGCGCTGACGCTCTGCCGTAAGGGCCTTCTCGGAGAACTCGTCCATGGCGAGGCTGCCTATATCCACGACTTGCGCGCAAGCAAGCTGCGGAGCGAGGCCGAAGGCGGCTACCAGGGGCAGTGGCGCCTGGAGTGGTCCAAGCAACATACGGGCAACCCTTATCCCACCCACGGCCTGGGGCCGGTCTGCCAGTATCTGGGGATCAACCGCGGCGACCGCTTCGAATACCTGACCTCCGTCAGCACGGCGCAGTTCGGGCTTTCGCGCGCGGCGGCCGCCCGCTTCGGACGGAACAGCGCCCAGGCCAAGGCCGCCTACCGTCTGGGTGACATGAACACCACCGTCGTGCGCACGTACCGCGGCCGTACGGTGCTCGTCCAGCATGACACCACCAGCCCCCGCCCCTACAGCCGGCACAATATGATCTCGGGGACCCAGGGCATCCTGGCCGACTACCCGCTGCGGGTCGCCCTGGAGCCCAAGGCCCACGACTGGATGGGCGAGAAGGAGCTGGCCGCGCTCAAGTCCGCCCATACCCACCCGCTGTGGCGCTCGAGCGGCGAGACCGCCAAGAAGGTGGGCGGGCACGGCGGCATGGACTACCTGATGGACCTGCGGCTCTGCCACTGCCTCCAGCAGGGGCTGCCGCTCGACATCGACGTCTACGACACCGCGCTGTGGAGTTCGCTGGTCGAACTCAGTGAACAGTCCGTGCTGCGCCAGGGCGAACCGGTCGAGATCCCCGATTTCACGCGCGGCGCCTGGAAAAGCGCCGAGCCGCTGGGGATCGTAGGCCTCTGAGCCGGGCGGCCCTAAGCGATCGTCCGGAAATAGGCGATCGTGCGGGCGAGGCCCTCGCTCAGCGGCACCTTGGGCGCCCAGCCGAGCAGCTCGCGCGCCAGCGTGATGTCCGGCTTACGGCGCCGGGGGTCGTCCTGCGGCAGCGGCGCCAGCACGAGGCGGCTCTTGCTCTCCGGAAGCTGGCGCAGCGTCTCCTCGGCAAGCTGGCGGATCGTGTACTCGTCGGGGTTGCCCACATTGATGACCGGCACGCCCAGTTTCCGTTCGGCGAAGAAGCCCCGTACCCGCTCGGGCGCGAGCCCCATAAACAGGCGGATGGCCCGGATCAGGTCATCCACATACTGGAAGCTGCGGGTCTGCGAGCCGTCACCATAGAGCGTGATGTCGCGCTGGCCTAGCGCCTGCATGATAAAGTTGCTGATCACGCGGCCGTCCTGCGGGTGCATGTTCGGCCCGTAGGTGTTGAAGATCCGGATCAGCCGCACGTCTACGCCGTATTCGCGCGCGTAGTCCGCGCAGAGCGTCTCGGCCGCGCGCTTGCCCTCGTCGTAGCAGCTCCGCGTGCCGACCGTGTTGACGTTGCCCCAATAGCCCTCCGGCTGGGGGTGCACCTCCGGGTCGCCGTAGATCTCGGAGGTCGAGGTGTGGAAGACGCGGGCCTTGGTCTTGAGCGCCAACTCCAGCACGTTCATCATGCCGAGGAAGGAGGTCTTGATCGTCTCCACCGGATTACGCTGGTAGTGGATCGGCGAGGCGGGGCAGGCGAGATTGTAGATCGCGTCGAACTGGCCCCAGAACGGCTGCGTGACGTCATGCAGCATGAAGGTGAAGCGGGGGTTGTCCAGCAGGTCGTAGATGTTGGCCTTGGTTCCGGTGAAGAGGTTGTCCATCACCGTCACCTCGTGGCCGTCAACCAGCAACTGGCGGGCCAGATGCGAGCCGAGGAAGCCCGCGCCGCCGGTGATCAGGCTCTTCTGGGTCATGGCCGGCCCCCTGCGCTCCCCGAGCGCGCCGCCTGCTGGAGGCGGATGAGCTTGCGGATCCCGTCGCGCGCGAGCGCCTTGAGCGCGTCGAGCTGCGCCTCGTCAAACGGCTCGCGCTCAGCCGTCCCTTGCAGCTCGACGAAACGGCCGTCACCGGTCATCACGACGTTCAGGTCGACGTCGGCGGCCGAGTCGTGCGCGTAGTCGAGGTCGAGCGTCGGCCTTCCGCCGCAGAGCCCTACGCTGACCGCCGCGACCCAGTGGCGGAGCGGGTCCGCCGCCAGCTTGCCCGCCGCGCGCAGCCCGTCCAGCGCGTCGGCCAGCGCCACCATGCCGCCCGTGATGGACGCGCACCGTGTGCCGCCGTCGGCCTGGAGCACGTCGCAGTCGATCGTGACGGTGCGCTCGCCCAGCTTCTCGAAATCGACCGCCGCGCGCAGGGCGCGGCCGATCAGGCGGCTGATCTCGGTGGCGCGGGCGTCGGGCTTGCCCCGCTTGGCCTCGCGCTCGTTACGCGTGGCGGTGCTGCGCGGCAGCATGCCGTATTCGGCCGTCACCCAGCCGCGCCCGCTGTTGCGCAGGAACGGCGGCACCTTCTCCTCCACGCTGGCGGTGCAGAGCACCCAGGTGCCGCCCTGACGGATCAGTACGGAACCCTCGGCATGACAGGTGAAACGGCGCTCGAACGTGACGGGACGGAGTGCGGTGGGTCTCTTCATGCGCTCACTATAGCACGATCCGCAGAACGTGTTCAAATGCGAAGCGGGACCGCTCGCGGAGCGCGCGGTCGCTCCAGCCGGCCGCAGGCCGGTCAGTCGCTCGGCAGAAGGCCGATCAGGTGCTCGGCCTCGTGGCGGATCAGCTCGCTCGCGTCGTTGACGAAACAGCCGACCAGATCGGGCGCCACGTCGGCGAGCAGGTAGAGCGCCTGCAGCCGCACGCTCTCCGGCTGGGCGGGCGAGAGCGCGGCCTCCAGCAGCGCGAGCTTCGAGGCGGTGTCGGCCTCCTCGTTCGAGGACTCCGTGGCGAGCAGCTCGACGGCGGCGGCCTCGTAGTCCTCGCCCGCTAGCTCTTGGGTGACTG
>JAKJGY010000390.1 GCA_022704145.1 Verrucomicrobiota bacterium | reverse complement strand
ATGCATGGCCTTTGCCAAGCCGGGGCTCGCGCTCTTTGCCGATCAGGCCGAGCCGCTGGCGCAGGCTCTCGACGTGTTGGCCGCGCGCCGTCCCGGCCTCCCCGCAGATACGCCCCTGCGCGCGGCGTTCACGCCTTCGGCCGGCGACGTGCTGACCCTTCACGCCACAGGCTTGTCGGAGATCGTGGGCGCGCAGCCCAATGCCCAAGCCTTGCGTCAGGCCACGGCACTCAGCCTGCGGATCGGGACCCCGGACGCGGAAACCCTCAAGGCTGCGCTCGCGGTCACCGCGACGGACAATCAGACGGCGCAGCAGGTGTACCAGGCACTGATGGGCATCCGAGCCCTCGCCATGCTGCGCGCTGCCGAAGAACCTGAAACGGCAGCACTCGCCACCCAGATCGGCATCACCTGCGACGGCAGCGCAGTGCAGGTGGCCTTCGGCATCAGCAAGACCCAGCTTCAGACCGCGCTGCAGAACCGCAAGGCGCGACTCGCAGCGCAGCCCGCACCGGCCGCCAACGCGCCCTAACGGAATCCTTGACGTGGCGAGCCATCCAGCAGACCCTGACGCCGCGCTGCGCGAAGCCATGCAGCGCGTGGCGCAGGGAGAGATACAGGCCTTTCGGATCGTTGCCGAAGCGCTGGAGCCGCGCTTGGAGCGTTTCTTCGCGCAGCTCGGCGTGCCGGCCTCAGACCGCGACGACCTGTTTCAGGAGACCTGCCTGCGGCTGTACCGGGCCGCAGACCGTTATGATCCGCGGCGTCCGCTCCTGCCGTGGGCCTTGACGGTCGCGCGCCGCGTGATGCTGAACTGGCACCGCGCGCGCAAACCCACGGTCGAGCTGGACGAGGCGCGCTGTGTGGCCGACACGCAGCGGCCGGTGCCGGAGACCGGCGGCGCGGACGACGTGTGGGCCTTTGCCCGTGCCCGCCTGCCGGCCGCCGCCTGCGAACTGCTCTGGCTGCGCTACGGCGAGGATCTCGAACCGGCCGAGATCGCGGCCGTCACACGCCGCACGCCGGTACACGTGCGGGTGCTGCTGCACCGGGCGCGCGCCGCCCTGGCCACGGCCCTTGAACACGACGGCACGGGGATGCGTCCCCAAGGAGGTGAACGATGAACGACAGGCCCGACACGCCGTTTACGGAACTTGAGCAACGCCTGCGGCGGGCGGCCCCGCCCTGCGCGCCGGCCCATGCGGCACGCGTCGCACGCGTCTGCGCCGCCGTGGACACCCTGCCGCCGCCATGCGCGCGTCATGCGCCCCACCCCGCGTTTCGCCTGCTCGCGCGGCGTGTCGCCGCCCTCGCGCTGATCGTGCTGACCGCCGCGCTGGCGACCCGGCTCGCGACGCGGCAGCCGCTCCGGCCTTCCCTGCCGCCGCTCTCCGCGACCTCGCTGCTGGACGGGCTGGGCGCGCTGCATGTGCCGCAGCGCATGACAGGGCCGCTGGCCGCCGAATCCGAGAATCTGCTGACGGATCTGGTCACGCTGACCACGGTGATCAACGAACGTACGCTCGCCATCCTCTTCTAGGCGAAGAGCGCCTCCACGCGCGCCAACAGCTCGGCACGGCTTTCGACGCGCAGCAGCGGACAGGGCAGGCTCTTGCGAAAGGTGGCGCCGTAGGTCATGGTCACCACGCGCGGATCCGCGACGATCACCACGCCTTTGTCCGCCCGCGTGCGGATCAGCCGGCCGAATCCCTGCCGGAAGCGGATCACCGCCTGGGGCAGT
>JAKJGY010000167.1 GCA_022704145.1 Verrucomicrobiota bacterium | reverse complement strand
ACCGGCACGCGGTCGGGCTGGCCGCGCCTCGCGGCAGAGTGGTCACGGTCAACAGCGTTCGAGGTCGGTTCGGACAGAATCATGATTACAGAATCATGGTTGGCCGGTCTGGGCCAGAATCTAGGCCGCCTAACCTTCAACAGAATAAATTTGCACCCGCTCACGGTCTCCCGGCGCGCGCTTGCTAACCGGGGTAGAGGGTGGTTTAATAGTGACTATAAGAAGGGGGTGAGTATGCGGGCGATCATGAAGGGGGCGTTGGTTCTCTGGGCGGGCTGGGCGGCGTGTGCGGAGCCGGGCGTGCGGGTGGGGATCATCGGGCTGGACACGTCGCATGCGACGGCGTTCGTCAAGCTGCTGAACGCGGAGGAGCCGCGGCCGGAGTATGCGGGGTTCCGTG
This sequence comes from Verrucomicrobiota bacterium, assembly GCA_022704145.1. GTDB lineage: Bacteria > Verrucomicrobiota > Kiritimatiellia > RFP12 > UBA1067 > JAKJGY01. The sequence continues at coordinate 8,254 of JAKJGY010000167.1, read as the reverse complement.
TGGTCGCGGCGTATCCGCAGGGCAGCCGCGATATCGTGTCGAGCACGAACCGCGTGCCCGGCTACATCGAGACGGTCAGGCCGCAGGGCGTGGAGATCGTCGGCTCGATCGGGGAGCTGCTCACGCGCAGTGACGTGGTGCTGCTGGAGTCGAACGACGGCCGCGTGCATCTGGAGCAGGCGCTGCCGGTCTTCAAGGCGGGTAAGCGGGTGTTCATCGACAAGCCGTTGGCGGGCTCGCTGCCGCATGCGGTCGCGCTGTTCGCGGCGGCCAAGAAGTACGGCGTGCCGATGTTCACCGCGTCGTCGCTGCGGTTCACGGTCAAGACCCAGGAGCTTCGGCGCGGGGCGCACGGCCGGGTGCTGGGGGCGGACGCGTTCAGCCCGTGCGCGTTGGAGCCGACGCATCCGGAGCTGTTCTGGTACGGCATCCACGGCGTGGAGTCGCTCTTCACGCTGATGGGCCCGGGTTGTGAGACGGTGACGCGCGTGAGCACGCCCGGCACCGATGTGGCGGTGGGCGTCTGGAAGGACGGTCGCGTGGGCGTGTTCCGCGGCAACCGCGCGGCGGCCAGCAAGTATGGCGCGACGGTCTATCTCGACAAGGGCGTGCAGACGGTCGACGACTTCAAGGGGTACGAGCTGCTGCTGGCGGAGATTGTGGCGTTCTTCAGGACGGGCGTGGCGCCGGTGGCGCCGGAGGAGACGCTGGAGCTGTTCGCCTTTATGGAGGCGGCGCACGAGAGCAAGCGGCTCGGGGGGGTGCCGGTGAGCGTGGCGGCCGTGCTGGAGCGGGCGCGCGCCGAAGCTGCCGCGATCCCGCTGGAGTGAGCGGCGGCGGGCGTTCAGGGCGTGCGGTAAAGTTCGACCTCCCAGAGGCGGGCGAGCTGGTCCGGGGTGGCGGTGATGGTCAGCCGCACGCGCGCCGCCGTGACCGGCGCGAAGGTGAGGGAGGCGTCCGCGCGGGTGTTGCCGGCGACGGCCGCGCCGGGCACCGCGCGCCAGCCGGTGCCGTCGGCGGCCTCCAGCGTCCAGGCCTCGACCGCGCCGACGAGCGCGCCGGAGCCGTCGCGGTAGCCGCTCAGGAGGCGGGCCGCGCTGAAGGTCTGCGGCTGGTCCCAGGCCAGCTCGACCCGCACCGGGAGGCCGCGCCCGCTGAGCCAGCGCGCGCCGTTGTCGGCGAGGTCGGCGCGGCCGTCGTTCAGGCGCGCGGCGTGCTCGGGGTTCCCGGTGACGGTCACGCGGGCCGAACGGGCCAGGTTGGGGCCTGCGGCGGCGAGCCAGGCGGGCGGCGCGGGCGGCGCGCTTGCGCGGCGGGCGGGCCCCTCGCCCTGGTTGGCGTAGGGGAGGGTGCCGCCGGAGACCTTGCCCACGCCGCGCCGCATCAGGGCCTGTAGCTCGGGCAGGTGGCGCGCGTACACGTCGCGCGGGGTGGCGCGGTGCTGGGCCGCGACGTGCGCGGCCATGCCGACGATCTCGCCCATGCAGCCGCCGGTGCGCATCACACGCACCGCGCCGAGGGCCTCGTGGGTGACGCTGACGTTACGGCCGGCCATAAACAGGTTGCTGACGTTGCGTGAGTAGAGGCAGCGGTAGGGGATCCAATACGGCATCGGGTAGCCGGTGAAGTGCGCGGTGGAGATGAAGGCGTCGCCCTCGAAGCCCTTCTCATAGCGCGGGTCGGGCAGGTGCAGGTCCATCTTCCAGCCGGTGGGCACGCAGCCGTCGGGATAGGCGCGCGCGGCGGTCAGGTCCTCCTTGGAGAGGAGCACGTCGCCGAGCAGGCGGCGCGACTCGCGGCGGCCGCGCACATGGGCGCTCCAGTTGAGCGCGTAGGTCGGGAGCGCGCGGTCGATGTTCTTGAGGGCGTCCCAGGCGCCGTACATGGCGCGGAAGTTCCAGTCGCGGACGGCCTCGGCCTCGGCGATCGGGTCGCGGTCAAAGCCGCTTTCCCAGTACCAGCCGCCGAGTTTGAGCGGGTCGGGGCGGACTTTGTCTCGTCCGGGGAAGGGCTTGTCGCTGAGGTCGAGCGCCCAGGGGCAGCGCGGGAAGGTCTGGGGCTGGCCGGTGTCGCGCACGTTCCAGAGGTTACAGGGGCCCATGTGGCCGGTGGGTGTGACCTCGAAGTCGGCGCCCGCGTAGGCGCCGAGGTCGCCGTCGCCGGTGCAGTCCGCGAAGAGCGGCGCGGACAGGCGCAGGCGGCGGCCGGTGAGCGCGTCCTGCGCGATCGCGGCGCGGATGGTCGCGCCGTCGGTCTCGGCGGCGATGACGCGGTGCTGGAGCAGGAGCGTGAGGGTCGGCTCGGCGCGGGCCACGGCGAGCTTCTTCTCGTCCTCGTAGAGGTCGGCGGTGTTGGAGGGCCCGTAGTGGGCCTGACGCGCCTGCTCCAGTTCCGCGACGACGTCGCCGACACGCGGCCAGGGCTCTTTGCTACGCGCCCCTTGCAGCCAGACGCGGACCTCCGAGCTGTTGTTGCCGCCGAGCACGGGGCGGTCCTGGACGAGGGCGACGCGCAGGCCGAGGCGGGCTGCGGTGACGGCGGCGCAGGTGCCTGCGATGCCGCCGCCCGCGACCACCAGGTCGAACTCGCCTCCCGGCTCGGGCGCCTCGGGCTGGCCGAGCAGGAGTCGGCGGCAGGCGGCCAGGGCGTCGGCCGCGTCGGGCGGGCGCCAGGAGGGGTCGGGGCAGAAGAGCAGCGCGTCGCAGCGGCCCTCGAAGCCGGTGAGGTCGCGCAGCGCGAGGGTGAACTGCGGGGCGGCGAGGGTGACCGTGCCGCCGTCCTGCCAGTGCCACGCGGCGCCGGTGGCGCCGAAGTCGGTCGGCAGGGGCTTGCCGTCGACCAGCACCTGGAAGCGGCCCGGCGCGCCGGGCGCCCCCCAGCGCGCGACCCAGTCGAGTGTGCGCACCCAGACGCGGTAGGTGCCTGGGGCGGGCAGCCGCACGGACGTGACGGCGTCCGCCACGGGCCGGCCGAGCCCGTGGGCGAGGAGATAGGGCGAGCCCATCTGCTGCATGAACTGGGCGTCGAGCACCCAGCCGCCAGGGTCGGCGAACGCTTCGGCCTCGACCAGCGTGGTGTGGGCGGGCGTGGCGGTCAGGTACGCGGCGCACAACAGGGAGAGGGCCGCTGCGAGGGGGGTGGGGTTGCGCATGGCGTGTGCTCCTTTCGGGTGTGGGGCCAATCTTGCGGCCTGAGGGGCGTTACTCGGTGAACCAGGTCTCAAGCAGGCGTCCGATGAGCTGGCACCCCCGGGCGTTGGCGTGGACGGCGTCGCCCATGAACCAGCCGTAGCAGAGGCCGCTCTCCTGGATGTACTGCCACCACGGCCCGGTCATATCGAAGAAGGCGCAGGACTCCTCTGCGGCGACCCGCTGGAGGTTGAAGCGGAAGTTGCTGGTGGTCGTGTCGATCTCGCGTGTGAAGGTCCGGATATGCTCGTCCCGCAGCGCGCCGAAGACCGGCGTCAGCAGCAGCACCTCGGTGTCGGGCTTCTGCGCGCGGACCTGGCGGACGACCGAGCGCACCGCCTCGGCGTCGCCGCCGTTGGAGATGCCGCCGATCACCAGCAGGTCGGGGTTATGGCGCAGCACATACTCCTGCACGCGGTTCTCCTCGCGGTAGTATTTGCAGCCGGTGGAGCTGCGCAGCGAAGGGATCTTGACGATCGTGCATTTCGGGTAGCGGCGCATGAGCAGCAGCTCAAAGGACGAGGAGGAGGTGTTGCCCATGATGCTGTCGCCCAGCAGCACCAGTCGCAGCGTGCCGCCCTCGCGCAGTGTGGCCAGGGTCTTGGGCAGGTGTGTGAACCTTCCGGCGGGCGGGGTGTAGCGGAGCGGCTCCAGGGTGGCGTAGACCGCGTCGATACGCTCAAGGGGGGACAGGCGCGCGTAGGCGTCCTCAGACGTGCCGTTCAGGAGCAGCCCGCCGATGCGTGCGACTCCGGGTGAGGCGACCTTGAGCACGAGCGTGTGCTCGGCCTGTCGGTCGAGGCCGGCGGCCAGGGAGACGGGGCGCATCGCCGGAGCGGCCGCCCCTTTCGGCGCGGCGAGAAGCTGGGGCGCGGCGCCGTCCACGGCGTACGACAGGTCGGCGCCGTCCGCGGCGGCCACGTCGATGAGGCCGATCTCGGAGCCTTTGAAGCGGAAGGTCAGGGCCGCGCCGGGCTGGTCGGAGACGAGCACATGGCGGAATGGGGCGACCGGGCTGGTCTGGCCGGGTTTCCAAGCGCCGGTCCGGACGACCTGGGGGTCTTCATAGGCGACGATGCGGCCGTTGTCGTCGGTCTCGGGGAAGAGCGGTGCGGGCAGCTTGTAGGCGGTCGGCTTGTCCGGGACGGGGAAGGCGGTCAGGAGGGCTTCGGTGAAGGCCGCGACGGCTTCGGCGTAGAGGGCGGCGCCCGCGTCGGTGGGGTTGATGCCGTCGGCCGAGAACGCCTCGGCGGTGATGTCGCCGGCGATGATCTTGCGGGCGGCGTACTGGGCGAGGTTGAGGCTGGGGACGCCGTAGTGGTCGGCGAGCTGCTCGCACAGGCTGATGTAGGCGGGCGTCCGTCCGGCCCGGTACTCGGCCAACAGCTCGGGCGTCAGGGTGTAGACTAGGATTCGGCTGTGTGTGGCGCGGTAGAGGGTGATCTGCCGCAGCAGGCCCTCCAGCGCGGCGCGGGTGCGTGTGAGGTCGGCGTTGCGGTCCTCAGCCGCGAAGTCGAGGATCGCCAGGTGGCCGCTGCAGATCACCTCGCCGAAGACCGGCTGGCCGCGGCTGCAGCGGTAGAGGCCGAACCAGCTTCCGCCCGGCTGAATATGGCGCGTCTCGTTCATCCCCGCCTGCGGGAAGTGCTTTTTAAAGCCTTTGACCATCTGGGCGGAATAACGCAGGCCCGGGTCTTTCAGGCCCGTGCCGGCCAAGACGGTGTTGCCGATGAAGAACAGGTACTGGTTGCCGACGCGGTCGTTGGCGAAGAAGTGCTGGCTGTTAGGGATGCCGTCGCGGATACGAAAGCAGTCGGCGTCGGCCGCAGGGGCGCGGCACGCGAGGGCGGCGGCGAGGGTCCAGAGACAGAGCATGAGTGACGGGTGTGTGCGCATAAGGCAGTCCTCCCTCGCAAGGCCGGCGGGGTCCCAGGGGCCGCCTTCGGGCCAACGAGTTTCTATAACGGTACGGATGCTACAGAAAGCGAGGCCCGGGATCAAGTCCAAGCCCGCGGCGCCCACGCACCCCGTGCGGCCTCGCCGCCGCCCGGCATTCTGGCCAGACGCGCGTTTTTCGTTCTTTTCCATTACGCCCGGGGCGCGTCGATATGGTAAACTGAACGGCAATCAGGTTGCGTAACAGGGAAGCGTGGATGCGTATTGTCTTTATGGGTTCGTCAGAGGCCTCGGCCATGTCGCTGAGGGCGATCCTGCGGTCACCGCTGCTGAGTGTGGTCGGCGTGGTGACCCAGCCGGACCGTCCCTCCGGGCGTCGTCAGCATTTCACGCCGTGCCCGTGCAAGGCGTATGCGGCGGTACGCGGCCTGGGGCCGATCCTCTCGCCCGAGAAGGTCAACGCCCCGGAGAGCCTGGCCCAGATCGAGGCGCTCAGGCCGGATGTCATCGCGGTGGTGGCGTTCGGCCAGTTTCTCGGGCGGCGGCTGCTCGCGTTGCCGCGTTACGGCTGCATCAACGGGCACTTCTCGCTCCTGCCGAAATACCGCGGGGCGGCGCCGGTACAGGCCGCGATCGCGGCCGGTGACGAGGTGTCGGGCGTGACGATCATGCGGATGGCCGAGGGCATGGACGATGGCGATATGCTGCTCAAGGCGGTTGAGCCGATCTGCTCCGACGACACGGGCGTGACGCTGATGGACCGGCTGGCGATCCTGGGCGGGGTGACGCTGGTGAAGGCGCTGATGCGGCTGCGCGAGGGCACGCTCAGCGCAGAGCCCCAGAAGCATGCGGAGGCGACCTTTGCGCCTAAGATGCAGAAGCTTGACGGCCTGATCGACTGGTCGCAGCCGGCGGAGGTGATCGAGCGCCGCATCCGGGCGTACGACCCGTGGCCGGGCGCGTTCACTTTTCTGCCCGAGTCCGTGCTGCGGGGGAGCCCGTCAGGGCGGATGAAGGTGCTCCAGGCGGAATTTCTCAAAGGGTTTGAGGGCGAGGTGCGTGCCGCGCCACCGGGCGCGGTGTGCGCGTACGCGCCGTCCGGCCCTGCGGTGGCGACGGGAAGCCGCCCGCTGTGCCTGACGGCGGTCCAGTTGGAGGGCGGCAAGCGAATGGACGGGCGGGCTTTCCTGAACGGCCACCCCGTACGTTTCGGCGACCGGTTTGGCGTCGCTCCTGCGGCGGCGGTCTTATAGGAGGATGCGGAATGAGCGTGTGCGAGCGTTTCGGGCGAGTGTGTGTGGCAGCGGGTGTCACGTCGGTTCTGGCGCTGTCGCTGGGGTGCGTCACCAACCCCGTCTCGGGGCAGAAGCAGTTTAACTTCATGGGCTCCTCACAGGTCGTGGCTGCGGCGCGCGAGGCGATCCCGGGACAGTTCGCCGCCGACTACGGTGTTGTGGCGGACGCCCAGTTGAACGCCTATGTCGACCGGGTCGGCCGCTCGCTCGTGGCCAAGCTGACCCCGGCCGACATGGTCTATCGCGACATGACCTTCAGCTTCCAGGTCGTGAACGCCGTCTACATTAACGCCTACGCCTTCCCGGACGGGACGATCGCGATCACACGCGGGATGCTTGTGGAGATGGAGGACGAGGCCCAGCTCGCCGCCGTTCTCGGCCATGAGATCGCGCATGTGAACTGCGGCCACACCGCTTCGGCCATGAGCGCGGGTACGGTGCTCGATACGGTGGTCTCAGGAACGAGCCGCTATCTGGCCAGCAGCGGCAGCCAGTGGGCCGACCTGGTGGGCGCGGCCGGGCAGTTGGGCGGCGCCGCCTACCTGGCGCGCTATAGCCGTTCGCAGGAGCGCGAGGCGGACCAGGGCGGCATGCTCTACCTGGTGCGGGCGGGCTATGACCCGCAGGGCATGGTGGGGCTCATGAACCTGCTGGTGCGGCTGAGCGGCAGCTCGCCGTCGGCGCTGGAGCAGATGTTCTCGTCGCACCCGATGAGCGCGGAGCGGCTGCAGGCGGCGCAGGCGCGCGTGAGCGGCGAGTACGCCGGACGCAACGCGGGGGTGAACCACCGGGCGGCCTATCTCGCGGCAACTGCCGGCCTGCGTAAGAATGCCGCCGCGCTCAAGCAGTTCGCCGCCGCCGAAGGCCAGCTCGCGCAGGGGCAGTACGCGGCCGCGCGGGTTGCGGCCGAGCAGGGCCTGCGGCAGATGCCGGACGACTACGCAGGGTTGCTGATCCTGGCGCAGGCCAAGCAGAAGCTGGGCGACGCCGAAGGTGCGCGGCTGGCGGCCGAGCGGGCCGCCCGTGTGCAGCCCGGCGCTGGCGCGCGCGCCCAGGGCCTGCTGGCCCAGAGCGCGCTCCAGCGCAAGGACTACGCCGCCGCGCTGACGCACCTCGCGGCCTTTGAGCGCCAGGTGCCCGGCGACGCGGGCACCGCCCTCTGCCAGGGCCTCGTGTACGAGGCGCAGGGCCAGAAGCAGATGGCTGCCCAGGCCTACCGGCGTAGCGCGTCGCGCGGCGGGACAGGCTCCGCCGCCGCGCGCCAGGCGCAGCAGCGCCTGCAGCGGCTCACGCCGTGAGCGGGTCACGATGATCACCCACGCCACGTTCGAGGTGTCGCCGTCCGGGGCCGGTGAGCGGCTCGACGCGGCGTTGCTCGCCCGTTACCCGTCCTCGACCCGCGCCTTCTGTCGCCAGGCGGTGGAGTCAGGCGACGTGCGCGTCAACGGCCGTCCCGCCTTCAAAGGCTACAAGGTGCGCTCCGGCGACGCCGTGACAGTCGGCCGCCTGCTCGAGTCGGCCGACAACCGCGTGCGGCCCGACCCTGCGGTGCCGGTGCGGCTGGTGTTCGAGGACGCCAGCCTGCTCGGCGCTGACAAACCGGCGGGCTTGGCCGTGCATCCGCTCGCCTGTGAGGAGACCGGCACCCTGATGAACGGGCTGGTGGCACGTTTTCCCGAACTGGCCGGAGTCGGCGACCAGCCGCTGATGGCGGGCGCGCTGCACCGGATCGACACGGGGACCTCGGGGCTCGTCCTTGCGGCCCGCACGCCTGAGACGTTCGGCGCGCTGCGTGCGCAGTTCGCGGCCCAGACCGTTGAGAAGGTCTACCTCGCCCTGGTCGAGGGCGTGGTGAACGTACACGGGCGTCTGGTA
>JAKJGY010000166.1 GCA_022704145.1 Verrucomicrobiota bacterium | reverse complement strand
GATCTCCCAGAACAGGTTCGCGACTATACGCGCAAGGACGCGCCGCTGGTCGCGAACCTGTTCTGGGCGCTCTGCGCGGGCGTGCTGTGGGTCTGCCAGTTCGTGGCCTTCAAGACCGGCGAGCCGCGTATGGGCGAGCAGGGCTATGTGGGCTGGGCCGTGCTCATGGCCAGCTCGATCATGTTCAGCGGGGTGCTCGGGCTGATGCTGGGCGAGTGGCGCGGCACGAGCCGCAAGACGCGCGGGCTGCTGGTGGCCGGGCTGGTGATCCTGCTCGGTTCGGCGGTGACCGCCGGCTACAGCGGCAAGCTGGGCGAGGCCGAGAAGAAGGCGGCGGCGCCTGCGCCTGCCGCACAGGCGGCCCTGTAAGCGGCCAAGGCGTCAGGGCGGCGCGGCGAAGAACGCGCCGAGCCTGAGCCAGCGGACGAGCGCGCCCAGCGCGAAGAGCGCCGCCGCGAGCCACAGGGCGCGCCGTTCGGCCGCCGTGAGCCGGCGGGGGCGGCTGCGCAGGCTGGACAGCCAGGACCGTCGCGCGTTCCAGAGGTCTGAGCGGTTTCGCATACGTAGCTCAAGTTCGTACAGCGTGACCCGTCCGCTGTGCCGTCATCGTACCAATTCCGCCCGCCCGCCTCAACGTGTATTCGGCCTCCAGAGTTCCGGGCATTGTGAAGGCTCCGGAGGCACGCGGAGCCTCCGGCCCTTGTACGACTTGACGCGCCAGGAGCGGCAGACCCCGGTTTCCAGGTTCAAGTTTCGTGTGGGCCGGGGGAATATCCGTTAACCAACACGGAAAAGCCAAGAAGGAAGGGGGCGGTGCCACTCTGTCGTGAGTTTTGTCGCGAGCTTTGTCGGTCTCGCGGGCGGGGGTGAGGGCGGCAGTCCGGGACGTACTGCCGTGCCGGGCGGGGCGTCCCAGAAATCCGTTTGACTCCCTTTCGAAACCTGATAATGTGTCGCGCCAACAGCTTCCTCGTGCGCTCTTGCGCTCGTGCGCGGGCGGGTCGCGCTGTTGTGTCGGGGTTGTGCGGGGAGTGGCAGAGCCTTCTCTGCCGGGTCTTGTGCGAGTATGGTATTGCAGCGTTACTTCGGGCATCTGACCGGTGTGGGGCCGTCGCGCGAGGGGCGTCTGCGCGATGCGGGCTGCGCGTGCTGGGCGGATCTGGTGGACGCGCCGCGTCCGCTGGCCGGTCTGGGCGCGGCCGAATGGGACGGGGTGCGCGCGGAGGCCGAGCGCAGCCTGCGGGCCCTGGCGGCCGATGACGTGGCGTATTTCACCGCGCGCCTGCCTGCGGCCGAGCAGTGGCGGATCCTGGGGCACTGGTTCGAGCAGGCCTCGTATTTCGATATCGAGACCAGCGGGCTGGAGGCGGACAGCATCGTGACGCTCGTCTGCTGCTTCCACCGGGGGCGGCCGCTGCGGTTCCTGGCGGACGACAACCTGGATGACTTTCTGGAGCTGCTGGAGGAGGTCCGGCTGCTGGTCTCGTTCAACGGGGCCAGCTTTGACGTGCCGCGCGTGCTCGCGCGGTTCCACATTCCGGAGCTGCCCTGCGCGCACGTGGACTTGCGCTGGCTCTGCCACCACGTCGGCTGGCGCGGCGGCCTGAAGAAGATCGAGCGCGAGCTGGGGCTGCGGCGGCCGGCGGATCTGGAGGGGCTGGGCGGGGCGGAGGCGGTGTGGCTGTGGCGGGTGTGGTCGCAGGCGGGGGACGTGCGGTCGCGGCGCACGCTGGAGCGCTATTGCGCGGCGGACACGGTCTCGCTGAAGCGGCTGGCGGCGCAGCTCTGCGCCGAGCGGGGGCTGCGGGTCGCGGTGCCGGAGGCCGAAGAGCTGTGGCGGCTGATCCACGAGGAGCTGCCGGACCTCGGCCGGCCGCAGGCCGCGGTGTGGCCGGCGGCGGTGGCGGAGCCGCAGCCTGCGCCGCAGCCTGCGCCGCCGGTGGCGGCGGAGCTGTTCTCGCTCGCCGAGATGGTCGGGGGCGCCACGGCGGGGCTGACGCGTGCGGAGAAGCAGGCGCGCCTGCGTGCGCGCTGGCGGGCGTATCGCGGCGGCCGGGATACGGGCGGCGGCTAGGTGAGCATGCCTTTGGGCGAGGGGTCGCTGTCGTCCCACCAGCCCGGCTTCTTGACCGCGAGCTTGGCGATATCCTTGGAGGTCATCTGGATGCCCTTGGCGGAGACGCCCTTGAGCAGCACCTCGCCGGGCGAGAAGAGCTGCTGGTGGATGCGCTGGGCCTTGGCGGGCTTGTACTTGATGTAGAGGGCTTCGGGCGTGCCCTCCTCGAACAGGAGGAGCTTGCTCTTCTCGGGGGCGAGGCGGTACTCCTTGTTCTGGATGGCGCCGCCGAAGGAGAAGCGCTTGATGTAGGTGAAGCCGTAGTGGGGCTCGGTGTAGACGGCGGTGAACGCTTTGTCGCGGTCGAAGAGGCGGCAGTAGAGGTGGTTCTTGTCCACGAAGAACTTGTCGGGCGGGGGCATCATCTTATAGCGCCCGTCCTCCCAGACGATGATGAGCTTGTCGAGCGAGGAGCACTTGAAGAGTTCCTCGCCGCCGCGGATCTCGGTGCCGATGTAGCCGTTCTCGCGGTCGATCTTGAGGGTCAGCTCGGTAGCGGTGAGGGCGCGGACCTCGATCTGCGCGAAGGGCGCGGGCGCGACCTTGGTGAGGCGGGGGTAGAGGTCCCTGTACTTCTTGACGAGCGCCTTGAGGTAGCGCGTGGCGTAGCCGCGCAGGCCCTTGAGGTTCTCGGCGACCTCGGCCTCCTCGCGCAGCACGGCCTCGATCTCCTCGCGGTTGCGGTTGATGTCGTAGCGCGAGATGCGGCGGATCTTGATCTGGAGCAGGCGCTCCACGTCGTCGGGCGTGACCTCGCGGCGGAGGCGCTTGCGGAAGGGGGTGAAGCCTTCCAGGACGGAGGTCTGGACGGCCTCATAGGTGACCTGCTCCTCGATCCGCTTATAGATGCGCTCCTCGATGAAGATCTGCTCCAGCGTCTTGGCGTGGAAGAGGTCGTCGAGTTCGCCCTGGCGGAGTTCCAGCTCGCGCTTGAGCAGGTCGAGGAGCTGTTCGGTGCAGGCGTGGAGGATTTCCGAGACGGTCATCTCGCGTGGCCGGTTGTGGAAGAGCACGACGGGCCGGCTGGCGAGCGACGACTCGCAGGAGGTGAAGGCGTAGAGCGCCTGGGTGGTCTGGTCCTGAGTGGCGCCGACGTTGAGGGTGAGTTCGATCTCCACTTTCTCGGCGGTGAAGTCGCTGATCTGCTTGACCGGCACCTTTTTGCGTTTGACCGCCTCCTCGATGTTCGCGATGAGCGACTCGGTGGTCTGGCCCCAGGGCAGGGCGGTGATGGCGAGCTTGTTGTGCTGGCGGGGCTCGATCACGGCGCGGAGCTTGACGCGGCCCACGCCGTCGGCGTATTCGGCGACGTCCATGACGCCGCCGGTCTGGAAGTCCGGGAGGACATGGAAGGGCTTCTTCTGGATGATGGCGATCTGGGCTTCGAGCAGCTCGATGAAGTTATGGGGGAGGATGGCGGTGGAGAGGCCGACCGCGATGCCGTCCGCGCCGAGCATGAGCAGGAGCGGCAGCTTGGAGGGGAGGAGTACGGGCTCCTGGTTGCGGCCGTCGTAGCTGGGGATGAAGGCGGTCAGCTTGGGGTTGAAGAGTTCGTTGCGGGCGAGTTCGGTCAGGCGGCACTCGATATAGCGTGTGGCGGCGGCGGGGTCGCCGGTGAAGAGGTTGCCGTAGTTGCCCTGGCCCTCGATGAGGTAGCGCTTGTTGGTGAGGTTGACGATCGCGTCGCCGATGGAGGCGTCGCCGTGGGGGTGGTACTGCATCGTATGGCCGACCACGTTGGCGACCTTGATGAAGCGGCCGTCGTCCTTTTCCCAGAGGGCGTGCATGATGCGCCGCTGGACGGGCTTGAGGCCGTCCTCGACGGTGGGGATGGCGCGGTTGCAGATGGTGTAGGAGGCGAACTGCAGGAAGTTGCCGTCGAGGAGTTCGCGCAGCGGGCCGGAGCCGCCGTGCGAGGCGGCGGCGGCCTGGCGGGCGGCGGCGGTGAGGGGGCCCCCGGCGGGCTGGGCCTCGCGCGCGGGTTCGCCCTCCGGCTCCTGCGCGCGCGGGGCGGGGGCGGGGGGCTGGGGCTCGCGGGAGCGCTCGGCCTCCATGGCGCTGAAGAGCGAGAGGTCGTCGAAGAGGCTGGGCGGCTCGCCTGAGGGAGAGGCGCCTTTTTTCGGGGGTTTGCTCACGACAGCGACTCCTCGGTGATGACCAGGTGGTCCATGATATAGGCGCGGCGCTCGGGGGTGTTGCGGCCCATGTAGAACTCGATCGTCTCGGGCAGCAGGTGGTCGAGGGTGCTGTCGACGGGGGTCAGGCGCATGCCTTTTCCGATGAAGGCCTTGAACTCGCCGGGGGAGATTTCGCCGAGGCCTTTGAAGCGGGTGATCTCGGCCTGCTTGCCGCAGCGCGCGAGGGCTTTCAGGCGCTCCTCCTCGGAGTAGCAGTAGCAGGTCTCCTTCTTGTTGCGCACGCGGAAGAGGGGGGTCTCCAGGATATAGAGGTGGCCCTCGCGGATGACGCGGTCGAAGAAGCGGACGAAGAGGGTGATCATCAGGTTGCGGATGTGGAGCCCGTCCACATCGGCGTCGGTGGCGAGGATGACCTTCTGGTAGCGCAGGTGGTCGACGGTCTCCTCGATATCGAGGCTCTGCATGAGGTTGTAGATCTCGACGTTCTTGTAGAGCGCGTCGCGCTTGCTGTCGCAGACGTTGAGGGGCTTGCCCTTGAGGGTGAAGATGGCCTGGGTGTTGACGTCGCGGCAGCTCACGATCGAGCCGGCGGCGGACTGGCCCTCGGTGATGAAGAGCATGGTGTCGAGGCCGGTGCCCTTCTGCTTATGGAGGTGGTGCTTGCAGTCCTTGAGCTGCGGCACGCGCACGGAGACGGCGCGCGCCCGTTCGCGGGCCGTCTTCTTGATCGCGTTCAGCTCCGCGCGCAGCTTGCTGGTGTCCTCGATCTTGCCGATGAGCTTGTTCGCCTCGGCGGGGTCGCGGTGGAACATCTCCTCGATGACGCGCTTGATCTCCGCGACGAGGTCGGCGCGGATCTCCTGGTTGCCGAGCTTGTTCTTGGTCTGCGACTCGAAGATCGGGTCTTTGAGGCGGACGGCGATGGCGCCGATGATGCCCTCGCGCACGTCGTCGCCGTCGAACTTCTTCTTGCTGAACTCGTTGACGGCCTTGAGGAGGCCCTCTTTGAAGGCGGAGAGGTGGGTGCCGCCGTCATGGGTGAACTGGCCGTTGACGAACGAGTAGTAGTCCTCGCTGAAGCGGTTGGTGTGGGTGAAGACCAGCTCGAGGGTTTTGGCGCGGTAGTGGAACGGCTGGTAGAGCTTCTCGAACTGGGCCTCGTCGTGGATGAGGTCGAGCAGGCCGTTCTCGGACACGATGCGGGTGCCGTTCACGTCGAGGGTCAGGCCGGCGTTGAGGTAGGCGTACATGCGCAGCCGGCGCAGGATATGCTCCTCGCGGAACTGGTACTTCTTGAAGATTTCGGGGTCGGGCGTGAAGCGCACGAAGGTGCCGTTGCGCTCGGGCTTGGGGCATTTGCCGATCTTCTGCGCGACGAGGGCGCCGCGCTTGAAGAAGGCCTCGGAGAAGTCGCCGTCGCGGAAGGCGCGCACCTCGAAGTCGGTGGAGAGGGCGTTGACGGCCTTGGTGCCGACGCCGTTCATGCCGACCGAGAACTGGAAGACGTTGTCGCTGAACTTGCCGCCGGTGTTGATCTGCGAGACGCAGTCGACGACCTTGCCGAGGGGGATGCCGCGGCCGTAGTCGCGCACGGAGACCTCGCCCGTGTTGTAGTTGAGGGCGATGTCGACGCGTTTGCCGAACCCCATGATGAACTCGTCGACGGCGTTGTCGATGACCTCCTTGAGGAGGATATAGATGCCGTCCTCGTACTGGCTGCCGTCGCTGGTGCGGCCGATGTACATGCCGGTACGCTTACGGATGTGCTCGATCGCCGAGAGCGTCTGGATGTGCTTTTCGTCGTAGGTCTGGGCGGACATAGGGGCGCGAATGGGTAGAGGGCATGGGGTGCCGAGGCGGCGGGGCGCCGCGCGGGGCGTGGAAAGGGTGACGGCGCGGCGGGGCTTACTGGGCGGCGGTGGCCGGCGCGCGGCGGATGCTGAGGATGAGTACCGGCTCGACGGGGACGTTCTGCAGGCGGCCGGAGAAGTCGGTCTTGACCTTGCCGATGCGGTCGACGACGTCCAGGCCGTCTACGACCTTACCGAAGACGCAGTAGCCGAATTCGCGGTCATTGCGGGCCTTGAAGTCGAGGTAGGCGTTATCCACGAGGTTGATGAAGAACTGGCAGGTGGCGCTGTCGACGCTGGCGGTGCGCGCCATGGCCAGGGTGCCGCGCTCGTTGCGGAGCCCGTTGTCGGCCTCGTTCTTGACCGGGCCGCGGGTCGGCTTCTGGACCAGGTCGCGGGTGAAGCCGCCGCCCTGGATCATGAAGCCGTCGATGACGCGGTGGAAGACGGTGCCGTCGTAGTGCTGGCTGTCGACGTAGGCCAGGACATTGCTGACGGTGGCGGGGGCCTTGTCGGCGAAGAGTTCGGCGGTGATCTTGCCTAGGCTGGTCTCGATGATGACTTGCACGGTGGTCGGCTCCTTCTGGGGTTGACGCTCCGGTCGCTCCTGTTTGCGGCAGGCGCACGTCAGGCAGGCGAGCACTCCGAAAAGCATGATAACCCGTTTCATTTCGATATCCTCATCCGTAACACTTACGCACAATACGCCGACCCGCGCCGGAAATCCAGCCGAAAAGCGTGGGGCGCGGCGACGGCGGCTGGTGGGCGGTGAGGGACTCGAACCCCCGACATTCTGGGTGTAAACCAGACTCTCTAACCAACTGAGATAACCGCCCGAAAAACAGGCCGCATTATGGCGTGACCGGCGGGCGGCTGGCAAGTCCCGAATCGGGTGATTGTGAACTTGGGGCGCGGCCGGGGCTGGTGGGCGCGGAGGGGGTCGAACCCTCACGCCTTGCGGCACAGGAACCTAAATCCTGCGTGTATGCCAATTTCACCACGCGCCCTCACCCGGCCGGCCGGGCGGCGCGTGACGCGCCAGCGTTGCCGCCCGTATCGGTCGCAACCACCTTAGCAAAGCGCGCCGCGGGATTCAACCCCCGTATGGGCGGTGCAGCGGGTCCGCCAGGGGCCGGGGGCTCGGGCTTAGGCGAGCTGTTCGGCGAGCGCGCGGTCGAGGGCGAGCAGGGCCTGGCAGGCGTCGCAACGGGCGGCGGCGAGGGCGTCGGGGCCTGGCAGGGCGGCCTGTCTGCCGCAGGCGAGGCAGGCCACGGCGGCGTGCGCGGCCTCGGCGGCGGGCGTCAGGCGGCCGCTGTCGGCGCGGCGCACCCACCAGTCGCCGGGGGTCTGGGGCGCGCCGCCGGCGAGGGTGTCGTAGGCGGCCTTGATCTGGGCGAACTTCTCGGCGGTCAGGGCGCGGATGTCGGGGTCGAGGGCCGCGTGGCGGTCGGGGTGGTACTTGAGGCTGAGGCTGCGGTAGGCGAGCTTGAGGGCGGGGGCGTCGGCGTTGTAGGGCACGCCGAGGGTGTGGCAGGCGTCGCGGCGGGCCTGGTCGGAGGCGCCAGCGCCGCCGGTGCGGACGAAGAGCAGGGAGGCGCCGCGGGCCTCCTCCTCAGACAGGCCCGCATGGCGGGCGAAGGCCATGATGCGGTCGGTCTCGGCGGGCACGGGCTCGCCGTCGCTGACGGCCACGCGCCAGAGCCAGGTGGCGGCGGCGCGGCCGAGGTTGAGGTCGGCGCGGGAGGCGCCTGCCAGGCGGGACAGGCTCTGGTCGAGGCGTGAGGAGTCGTCGATCAGGTAGGCCAGCTCGTGGGCGGGGAGGCGTGTGCCGAAGCGCAGGTTGAGGTCGGCGAGGATCGTGCGGATGGCGCGGTCCTCGCGTGGCGTGTAGCGGCCGTCGACGCCGGCCAGCTCGTAGAGGGCGGCGGCGGTGACGGCGAGCAGGTGCAGCGCCTGGCGCTCGGCGGCGGCGGCCTGCTTACGGTCGACGAACGCATGTCCGACGGCGGCGCCGGCCAACGCGCCCCAGGGGCCGAAGAAGGAGCCGATGCTGCCGCCGATCATTTTGCCGCGCCACGCCATGGCGCACACCATAGCGGAAAAGGGGGGGCGGGCTCAACCCGAATCTGGGGCGTGCGGCTGCGGGGGTGGGGCGGTTCTCCTTGTCCCACGGGGCGCTTTATGCAAAAATCAGGGGCATTTTAAAGGTGGAGGTGGGGAGGATGAGAGCATCTGTCGTAGGAGCTGCGATTGGGTCTTTGCTGTTGGCGTTCCGTGTTCTGGCGCTGGCGCCGGACGGGCTGATGTGTGAGCTGCTGGCCAAGCCCGGGCTGGTGCCGGTGACCGACGCGACGCCGGAGTTCTCGTGGCGCTTCAGGGACGGTGTGGCGGGGGACCGGCAGACCGCGTACCAGATCCAGGTGGTCTCGACGACCGAGCGGTTCAAGACCGGGGCGCCGGACCTGTGGGATTCCGGCCGCGTGGCCTCCGGGCAGTCGCTGCATGTGGCCTATGCGGGGGCGGCCTTGCCGGCCGGGGCCGAGGTTTACGTCCGCGTGCGCGTCTGGGATG
>JAKJGY010000389.1 GCA_022704145.1 Verrucomicrobiota bacterium | reverse complement strand
GACGCCCAGTATCTCGGCGCGGCCCGGGCCGCAGCCCTCGAGCCTGACGCGCCCGTCCCAGTCCCAGCCGCCGCGCACGGGCAGCTTGACGTCGTGCGCCGCCTCGGCGGACGCGTCCCCCTCGACCTCGTCCGGGATGCCTCCTAGCTCGCCCGCGGAAAACGCTCCGGTCGCAAGCGTGCGGACCGTCGCGGACACCACGCGCCGGCGCAGGCCCTGCGCGGCCCGGTCGGGGGATTCCGGGCGCAGCGTCTCCAGCGACCATCTGACGGGCATGCCAATCTCCACGGACGGGCCGGGGGCGAACTGCACGGTGCCGGGCTGTGTGATGTGCTGCCAGGGTTCGGGCGGCTGTCCGGGGGCGGAGAGCCGCCGCCACACGGCCCCGGCCGCGAAGCTGAGCGATATGCCGGAAGGGAGGGTTGACACGGTGTGCCGCCAGTCTAGCCGTTCGGCGCGGCCGGCGCCTTCGCGCGCGAAGCGCAGCGCCCAGACCTCCGCGCCGCGCCGGCAGACCAGGCATACGGCCGTGACCGGCTCGTCGCCAGCCTGCTCGGCAGGCAGCACGGATCCCGGCGCGACGATGTCGATGACCTCGAACGCGCCGCCGTCGGGGTGGCGGATCTCGTGGCGCGCCCAGCCGAACACCTCGTGCTCGGGGAGGTAGGTGAAGGAGAGCAGCGTCCCGTCCGTGAGCAGCAGCCACAGCACGCCGTCCGGGTAGGGCTGCCAGGCCATCGAGCGCACGCGCGCGGCGCGGGTGAGGTGCCGCGACAGCACGGAGCGGTCGACCGCGACGTGGGCGTCTTCGGCGAAACTGTAGCGCATCTCCAGCAGCGTGGCGTTGTCGTCCGCGCAGAAGAGCAGGGAGCCGCCCGTGTCGAGCGGCTGCGCGGCGCCCGCGCCCGCCGGGTTGACTTTCTCGGCGGTGCAGGTGCGCGCGGAGAAGCCCTCCGACCCCGAGTGCACGGCGTAGACGCCGTCCTCGGTGAGCAGCAGCAGGCGGCGGCCGGAGACCAGATGCTTGACCGCGCTGGCCCGCATCGCAGGGAGCGTCACCTTGAAGGGGTCCATATCGTCGCCAGGGCGGTTGGCCTTCCAGGTGTAGAGGTCGCCCAGGCGCGAGAACCAGAGCGACCAGGGCGCGTTGCCGTTGCCGGCCAAGACCTGGCGCTGCTGGTGGAAGCCCACGATCGCGTAGCCTCCCGCGTCGTCGGCGGCACGGATGTCGCGCTGCGCGGCCGAGTAGGTGTCGGGCACGATGTTGTCGTCCTCGAACATGACGATGTCGGCGCTGCCCGCGATGTCCGCCTCGGTGATCTCGTAGGAGGCGATCTCGCCGTAGCCGCCGCCGTGCCGCTTGCAGAGCACCCAGGTGTGTCCGAGCGCCGCGTCGGGGATGCTGGACTGGTTGACGGTGAATCTCACGCTGGCCCCCGCTGGCCACACGGTGCCGATGCCGACCGCCTTGCCCTGCCACAGCCGCGTGCTGCGTCCGGATTCGTCGCGCGCCCAGAGCGCGTAGTAGACGGTCTTGACGTCCTTGATCTCTCCCCACCCCGCGAGCGACGCGGCGAAGGATAAGGAGGACACGGCATAGGCGGGCGGCCCCTCGATCTTCTCGGGCTGCACGCTCCACGAGTAGCTCGTTGATCCGTTGGCGACGGTGCGGGTCAGCACGATCCGGACGGGCGCACGCCCAGGCGCGGAAACGAAAAGCGTGTCGCCGGCCTGCACGGCGCGGATGTTGGGCGTGTCTGCCGCCGTCCAGCCGGG
>JAKJGY010000165.1 GCA_022704145.1 Verrucomicrobiota bacterium | reverse complement strand
CGCCGCCGCCGCTGTTCACCGGCGAACCTTCGAACGACCAGTGAATGACCGGCATCGTTTGTGACGCGGCCGCCAGGTGTGCGGCCAGCGCCGCGCCGCAGTTGCTGGTGATCGTGTCCACGCCCAGCGCGGCCAGCGCGGCGGCGCGCGGCGCGTTGTCGACCGTCCACACATGGAAACTGTAACCCGCGCCTTGGATCGCGCTCACGTAGGCGGCGTTCAGCGCGGCGTGATCCTGAACATCCACGCCGCTGGCGCCGGTCGACTGCAGCGTGGCGACCACGCTGGCCGCGCTGGGCGTGAACGCGCCGCCCGCGTTCGTACTGAGGTTCGAGAGCCAGTAGGCGCGGTAGGCGGGCAGTTGTTGCCGCAGGGCGGTGATCACGCTGGTGCTGAAGGCGATGAACACCACGCGCTCCGGCGTCGCGGCCGGCTCCGCAGCCAGCACCCCGCTCAGGCGCGGCACGATCTCCGCGCCGCACTTGATCTCCACGTAGATCTCGAAGCCGTCGCGCGCCAGCGCCAGCGCCTCGGCCAGCGTCGGAATGCGCTCGCCCGCGAACTGCGCGCCCTTCCACGACCCCGCGTCCAGCGCGCGGAGCTGGGCCAGCGTCGACGCGCTGACCGTCAGGTTGGTGCCGGTCGTGCGCGTGGTCGTGGCGTCATGGATGCAGACGATCTCGCTGTCCGCCGTCAGGTAGACGTCGCACTCGAACCCGCCGGTCCGCCGGTCGACCGCCAACTGGAAGGCCGACAGCGTGTTCTCCGGCGCGTCGAGCGACTCGCCGCGGTGCGAGATAAAACGGTCGCCATCCGTGGCGCCCGCGCGGCAGGCGACGACTGCGCCTACGCACAGCGCGCGAGCGACGGATCCGAATATCTTCACCGAGGTTCCTTTGAAAGGGCGCGTACGCTACCTGACGCCGAGCAACGTTCCTGCCCAAGGCGGGGCTGGCGGGATCACCATCAGCGCCTCGATCTCCGGTTTCGTCAGCTCACGGTCGTAGACGCGCACCTCGTCCCATACCCCGTTGCCCTTGGAGTTGCCCGCGTTTCCGCCAGCGAGATTGAGGGTGGGCGAAGGGGCGAACCAGCCCGCCTGGGTGAGCGCGGCGGACACCCGCTGGTCGCCATTCACATAGAGCCGGGTCTGTCCCTCCGCGAGATTCCATGTATAGGTGATATGGTACCAGCAATTGGACTCGTTCAGATTGTCCAGATCGTAGATGGCCGTCCCGCCCCCGGCCAAGCCGCTGACACGGAAGGCGAGACGTCCGTCATTATAGATCCAGCTCTCCCAGCGGTCCGCGTTCGAGGGGTTGTCGAGGATGGTCTGGTGATTGTACCAAGGGCCACGCGCATAGTACCACAGCGCGATCGAGCCGACGGTCGAGCCCAGCACATTGGAGATCGCCACGGAATCGCTGGTCCCCACGCCCCCGCAGCTCAGGCCCTTGAGGAACCCGCCCTGCGCCTTCACATATGAGGGCGAACCGTACACCACGACGGCGTTGCTGTTCGCGACATCCACGGCCGTGCCGTCGAACGGCACGTGCGCCAGCAGCCCGCCGCGCCGGTTGAACTCGCTGTACAGCTCCGCCACGCGGTTCGAGCTGAGCGCCGTCTCATAGATTTGATAATCAGACGCGATCCCCGTCCCGTTGGTGTTTCCGGCGTTCCCGCCGCCGATGAAGACGTTCGTCCCCGCCAACGGCCAGGCCGTTCCGTTCGTGTTCACCGTCCGCCCCCTCTCGACGCCGTTCACGTACAGCACGACATTGCTTGAGACCGCATCCCAAGTGCCGACGATGTGATACCACCGGTTGGAATTGGCTCCCAAGTTGTAGCCGGCCGCCGGGGTCGATCTTGTCGGCCGGAAATAGACCGAGCCGTCGATCCAGCATTCGTAATCGTTCGCGTCAGCGGAGCTGTCGAACACCGAGTTGTAGTTGTACCAAGGGCCCGGCACGTAATACCACAACGCGATCGAGCCCGACGCCGGCAGCCGGTACGGCACCGACACGTAATCGTTCGTACCGTAGAACGCTAGGGCCTGGCCCATGTTGTTCCAGCCGTTCGTCCAGACCGGGGCCGGATCGCCTCGCAAAGACGCATCGTAGCGTACCCCGCCCGTGCCGGCGTTGGTCACGGCCCCGTCGAGCGTAAGACGCACGACCGGCGCCAGGGAGGCCACCTCCGCATGGACCGCCTGCACCTGGGCGGCCGTAAGGGCGATGTCATAAACCCGTACGTCGTCCATGATGCCCTTGGCTTTATTGTTACCGGAATGTCCTCCGCCGATATGGAAGGTGTTTCCAGGAACAACCCATGTGGTGATCGCGTTCGTACCCCGTTCGACGCCGTTGACGTACAGCCACGCCCGATTGGTCGCGACGGTATCCCAGACGTACGCGATGTGATACCACTGGTTGGAGCCGTTCAGCTTATTGTTGAAGTTGTCGTAGGTGATGTCGCCGCCCGTGCTGTTGGCGATTCCCACGCGCAGCCGCGCGTCGTTGTAGAACCACATCTCCCACTGGTCCGCATGCACCGAGTTGTCGAACACGCTGTTGTAGTTGAAGAAGAAGTCAGGCTTGAACCACAGCGCGATCGCCCCTTTGCTCGGGAGCTGATAGGCGACGCTCGCGTAACCGGCGCCGTCCAGCCGCAGCCCCTGTCCGTCGATACCGTCCGTATACGTCGCCGTGCCCGCCAGCGTCGCGCCGTACGAGCCTACGGCGCTGCCGCTGTTCGTGGGCGTCCCGTCGAACGTCCAGCGGATCACCGGCGTCTGCCCCAAGCCTATCCCGGTCACGCCCAACACGAGACCGAGCGCAACCGTCAACCGCCACACTTGCTTTATTCGATTCATGTAAAAGCTCTCCTGTTTCTTTTAATTCTAGTGCACACGAACGCCTTGGGCAATGGCACTGACAGATTATTTTTCGGTTAGTTTCTGGTGGCCTCATGCCACTGATCACAGGCAGCCGCTCACCCGGCCCACGCCTCGGCCGCCCGCAGCGCCCGTTCCCAGCCGGCGACCAGGCCGCGCACCTGGGCGCGGCCCATCGCGGGCAGGAACCGCCGGTCCTCTGTCCACAGCGCGTCGAGCCGCTCCCGGCCTGACCAGAACCCGACCGCCAGGCCGGCCAGGTAGGCCGCGCCCAGCGCCGTGGCCTCGAGCGTCCGCGACCGGCTGACCGGCACGCCCAGGATGTCGGCCTGAAACTGCATCAGCAGGTCGTTCGACGCGGCCCCGCCGTCGACGCGCAGCTCGCGGACGGGGATGCGGGCGTCCGCCGCCATCGCCCGCAGCACGTCGCGCGTCTGGTAGGCGACGCTCTCGAGCGCCGCGCGCGCCAGATGCCCGGCGCCGGAGCCGCGCGTCAGTCCCACGACGGTCCCGCGCGCCTGCGGATTCCAGTGCGGCGCGCCCAGGCCCGCGAAGGCGGGCACCAGATAGACGCCCCCGTTATCCGGCACGCTCAGCGCCAGGGCCTCGACCTCCGAGGCGTGGCGGATCAGCCGCAGCTCGTCCCGCAGCCACTGCACCACGGCCCCGCCGATAAAAATGCTGCCCTCCAACGCATACTCCACCTGCCCGCCGAGATCCCAGGCGACCGTCGTCAGCAAGTTGCGTTTGGACATGATGGGCCGCGCCCCGGTGTTCATCATCAGGAAACACCCGGTGCCGTAGGTGTTCTTCACCAGTCCCGGCGCGACGCACCGCTGCCCGAAAAGCGCGGCCTGCTGATCTCCGGCGATCCCCGCGATAGGCACCTCCTCCGCGAAGAAGGGCGGGCGTGTCACCCCGTATACCTCGCTGGACGAACGCACCTGCGGCAACATGGCGGCGGGGATGTCAAACAGCTCCAGCAACTCTTCATCCCAAGCGCCGGTATGTATGTTGTACAGCAACGTCCGCGAGGCGTTGGACACGTCCGTCGCATGCACCTCGCCGCGCGTGCAGTTCCAGAGCAGCCAGGTGTCGACGGTGCCGAACAGCAAGCCTCCTGCGGCAGCCAGCTTGCGCGCCCCTTTCACATGGTCAAGGACCCACTTGATCTTGGTCGCGGAAAAATAGGCGTCGGGGATCAGCCCTGTCTTGGCGCGGACCCATTCGGTATGCCCCTCACGCTTCAGCCGGTCGCACAGGTCGGAGGTCCGCCGGTCCTGCCAGACGATCGCCGGATAGACCGGCTGGCCGGTCTCGCGGTTCCAGACCAGCGTGGTCTCGCGCTGGTTGGTGATGCCGACCGCCGCGAGATCAGCGGGCCCCAGCCCGGCCGAGGCGAGCGCCTCAGCCGCCACGCCCGCCTGCGTCGACCAGATCTCCTGCCCGTCATGCTCCACCCAGCCCGGCCGGGGATAGGACTGCCGGATCTCTTTCTGGGCCAGCGAACGGATCGCGCCCGAACGGTCGAACACGATCGCGCGCGAACTGGTTGTCCCCTGGTCGAGCGCCAGGAGGTACCTGCCGCCCGCGCGGCGCCCCACGCCCGCCGCACTCCGCTGGAACGGGCGGATCTCGCAGCGGGCCGCCAGCTCCTTGCGCGAGTGGACGTTCAGCTTGCGGTAGCCGTTCCTGACATGCACCGCCACCGTGTTGGCGCTGAGGCCCATCGCGCGGGCGATCTCCTTATTGCTCCGCCCGGCGGCGACCTGCCGGACGACCTCGCGCTCGCGCACCGTCAGCAATGGCTGGGACAACCCTGTCCTCATACCGCTCCGTAGGGTTGGGTCCAGGCCACCTGCACTTCGGGATGGAAGTGGCGCTCGTAGCCGCTGGGCACGCTCGACTCGACCTTGGCGCGCACGTACAGGTCGTCAGGCGCCAGACGGTACTCGGCCGCGACACCCTCGGCGAGGCTCGCCGTGCGGCCCACATCGTCGGAGTAGACCGCCAGAGAACGCGCGCCGCGCCCCTTTTCCGCCGGGCTCTCGACGGTTCGCACCGCCTGGTCGAAGCCCCGTTTCGTGGTGATGAAGCGGATGCGGTACGTGACGCCCGGCTCCGGCCGGACCCGCACGCTCAGGCGCCGCTCACGCGCGTCGAACCGGACGTCCTCGAGGGTCACGCCGGTCGAGGCGTAAAAGTCGCCGGCCTGCATCGCGGCCAGCAGCGCCTCCGCCGTGAGCGCCTCGCCGCGCACCATGACCCATGCGTCCTGCAGCCGCTGGTCCGGCTTGCGGTTCAGGTAATAGTGGGTGTCGTCCGTGCCGATCCCGTACAGCATCGGCTGCCCCTTGAGGCAGCGGAAGGCGTTCACCGTGTCCCAGAAACGGTCGTTGGTCACACCGCGCGCGTCCGGGTGGGGCGCGAAGGCCGACCCGCCGTTGCAGACCTCAAAGAAGCGGACCGCGGGATTGTCGATCAGGTTCTGCGGCTGGATGTCCCAGTAGACCCACTGCGGGTGGTTCAGCGTCAGCATCGTCGGCCGCCGCAACCGCTCGGAGAGCGCCGCGACCTCGCGCGCGTCCACGCCGATCAGCTCGCTGACACCGCCGACCTCGCCATCCGCCTTCTTGTTGAGCGCCCCGCCTTTGACGAACGGGATCACGTCCGGCAGGTTAAGATAGTTCATGTGCACCTGGATGCCGCCGACCGTCTGCGTGATCTCCACGCCGGGCATCAGCAGGAAGCGGCCCGGCTCGTAGAAGCGCCGCCGCATCTCGGCATACGTCTTCAGCCGCACCTCCTCCTTGCCCTCCGTCTGGCGCACCTCAGCCTCCCGCGCCCACGCCTGCCGGTAGGCGTCGAATAGCGGCCGCGTCACATCCGGCGGCCATTTGGCCTCCTTCTCAAGCACCGGCCGCCAGCAGGCTGGGTTGTCCGCGAAGACGTTGTGCTCGGTCAAGGCGATGAAGTCGTAGCCCAGCTCCTTATAGAGGCCGACCGCCTGTTCGGGAAAGGCACGTCCGTCCGACCAGTAGCTGTGCATGTGCAGGTTGCCGCGGTACCAGCGGCCGTTGGCCGTCGCCACGCCTCCCCGCAACCCCCGGCAGCCCGCCGCCGCACAGCAGCCAGCCCCGGACAACACCCGTAACGCCTCTCGTCTGGTGAGCTTCGCGTTCATACCCCTCCCGACCGTTCCTGTTCGAACCCTTCAAACCGGGTGCCGCCCGCCCCCCCGGCAGTCTCTTACTGTCGGAAGCGTAACAAAAATTCGGAGCGCGTGTCACGGCCGAATCAAGCCGGATCGGATACCCGTCCAGCGGGGCCGCGGTCGGTCAGATTACCCGACACGACCATCACCATTCGGCGTATGTCACACCCGGCAGCGGCCCACCGTCGGGAGTGGAGAGGCGCAACGCCGCGCACCAGCCGCCTCCCGCGTTGGTGACCTTCATGAGGAGGCGGTTGCGGCCGGCCTGGAGCGTGACGTCCGCCGCGTCCTGATCGAACCTGAGCGCGCGCGGGCCGGGCGAGGACAGGGCCACGGCCCCGTTGATCCAGACGCGGCAGCCGTCGTCGGAGCCGACCCGCAACTGCGCGGGCTGCTCGCGCTCCGAGACGGCGGTCACGGCCAGGTAACCGACGCTATCCCTCCCCTCGCCCAAGGCGGGGATGAGGTCGAGCACGCGGCCGGACGAGGCGAGCGGCTGCCACGCGCGGCCGCCCGCCTGGGCGCCCGCCGCCGGCATCGCCCCCGCTTCGTCGATGAACGCCGTGTCGATCCCCAGGCCCGGCGCGCCTGCGGCGGGGAACGGCCCGAGCGCGAGCGCCTTCCGCGCGTACTGGCCGTACCAGACATTGTCCGGCGGCACGCGCAGCGACAGCTCGCGCCACATCCGGCGCGTCACGTGGCCCCGCATAAGGTGCTCGTAGTAGCCCGCCCAGCCGGGCTCCGTATGCGTGCGCCGGTAACAGGGGTCGCCGCCCTCCTCGCCGACGCGCCGCCCGCCGTCGGGCGACGCCATCAGGCCGCGCGGGTAGCCCTGGTAGTCCTCAAGCGTCCACTGCGCCGAGTGCAGCCACTCGTGCAGCTCCGCCTCGCCGGCCGGCTCGTGACTGACCATGCCACCGCCGGTGTTGAAGCCGATGTAGGTGGCACCCGCCGTCACGCGCTGCGCGCCGATGGCCCCGCCCAGCAACAGCAGGGGGACCTCTTCGCCGGGCTCGCCCGCGCCGCCGCGCACTTTCGCATAGCATATAATCGTGTCGGCCTCGTTCGGCTTCAGCTCGGAGAGATAGGGCATGCAGGCGCCGGGGCCGGGCCAGAAGCGCCCCTGGCCGTCGAGCGCCGTCAGAGGCCGGTCGATAACCGTCAGGGTCCAGTCGATGCGCAGGCTGCCGGAGGTATAAGCCCATACGCGGCCGGCGAACGCGCCGAGCGCGGACCGGATGAACGCAACCTCGTCGTCACGCATGGCCCACTGCGCATGGCCCTCTTGTCCGTCCTTGCGCACCCACCTGAAATCGAGGTTCCGGAAAGCGAACGCCCGCACCCGCCACACGCCCGCCTGAGCCGGATCCTCGTTCGGCGCGACGCTCCGCCGCAGCGGCTCGATCTTCTTGCGCAGCTCGGCGCGGCGGGCCTCGTCCGTGACCACGGCGTCGTACAGCGTCTCATAGTGCCGCAGCGCAGCCTCATCCTCCCGCAGCCGCTCCGCCTCTGCAGCCGCAACCGGCACGGCAGCGGCGAGCGCAGTTAGAACCGAGAGCCCGACTTGCGTGACCCGTAACGCCTGTTTCATGTCGCCATTGTACCGCCTGCGGCACGCGGCGTCTATCGCCGGGGCGCGGCCACGCCGCGGCCGCAGTAACACCGAAGGCCAGGGCTGGCCATTCCGACGCCCATGCCCTATAATCGGGCTTAACAACAGGAGAGGAGGTGGGGTATGGCGACAACGGACAGACGGGGACAGGTGCTCGGCCTAGCGGGCGCGGTGGACTATGCCGAGGGCGCGGTGATCAGCAAGACGCTGCTCGACAGGAAGGCCGGCACGCTGACGCTCTTCTCGTTCGACGAGGGCCAGGGCCTCAGCGAGCACGTCTCGCCCTACGACGCCACCGTGCTGGTGACCGACGGCGAGGGCACCCTCGTGATCGGCGGCAAGCCGCTGAAGGTCAAGGCGGGCGAGCTGGTCATCATGCCCGCCCACATCCCCCATTCGCTGCGCGCGGAGACGCGCTTCAAGATGCTGCTGATCATGATCCGCGAGGAAGTCCCGGCTTAAGACGCCAAGGGGAGAAGGGAGTCACGATGTATCCGATCGGCTTGGCCCGTTTCACCGCCTGCGCCCTGCTCCTCGCCGCAGCCGTCGCGTCGGCCGACGACGGGCAGCAGGCCCGCACCGTCTTCGGCGCGGACCTGACGGCCCGCCTGGCGGCTTACAGGGGCTGCCGCGCGCGGGTTGTGCCCCAAGGTGAGGGGCAGCCCTTCGCTTCGGCGCTCAGTATTGCCGCTCCCCGGAAGATGCCGAACGTGTGGGACGTGCAGATGATCGCGCAGTCGACGGAGGCGGTCGCCGCTGGCGACGCGCTGGCTGTGGCCTTCGCGGTGCGCGACGCGGGCGGCGGCGGGCATTTGGGCGTCAAGCTGATGGACCGGTCGGGGAAGACGCTGCTGCGGCAGGAGGCGCGGCCTGACGGCGTCTGGCGCAAGGCCGTATTTGAGGCGAAGGCCACGGAGGCCTACGCGCCGGGAGACCTCACGCTGATCCTCTTTTTCGGCCAGCAGAAGCAGGAGGCCGTAATCGGCGACGCCACCGTGCTGGCGCGCGGCGGTG
>JAKJGY010000164.1 GCA_022704145.1 Verrucomicrobiota bacterium | reverse complement strand
CCCGCCTCGCGCGCGCCGGGGTCACGGTCGGAGGGGATGATCTGCTCGCAGACCGCCTCGGCCAGACGCGCCTCCGCAGGCGTCAGCGCGCGGAAGGGGCCTTGCGGGGCCGGACCCAAGCGGCCGACCCGCGCCGCCCCGACCGCGCCCGCGGCGGCCCCGCCCGCCGCCACCGCCATGTACTTCAGGCATGTCCGCCTCGAAGCGCCGCCACATTCACCTGCCATAACGCCCCTCCCCGCTCACGCGCCGTCTGACGCAATTTACAGGGTGTGACTCTACGCTCCCGCAGCCGAACCGTCAATCGCGAACCGCTCTGCCGCGCGCTTTTCACGCGCCCGGTGACGGAATCCGCTTTCCGAAGCGCGCCCCCACCCCGTATACTACCGGCCAAGTCGCTTTAGGATGTTAGCTCCGCCAACGAAAGGAACCGCCATGCGCACCCTGACCGCCGTCCTCCTCGCCTGCTCGCTCACCGGCCTCCTCACCGCCCAAGCCGACGACGGCTGGCGCAGCCTCTTCAACGGCAAAGACCTCGAAGGCTGGACCCCGAAGATCAAGGGCTACCCGGCCGGCGAAAACTTCGCCAACACCTTCCGCGCCGAGGACGGTCTGATCAAGGTGCGCTACGACGGCTACGACGGCGCCTTCAAGAACCGCTTCGGGCACCTGTTCTACCGCGCGCCGTTCACCAACTACATCCTGCGGATCGAGTACCGCTTCGTCGGCGAGCAGCTCCCGGACGGCCCCGGCTGGGCCAAGCGCAACAGCGGCGCCATGATCCACGGCCAGTCGCCCGAGTCGATGCGCAAGGACCAGGACTTCCCCGTCTCGATCGAGGTGCAGTTCCTCGGCGGCTTCGGCACCGGCAACCGCACCACCGCCAACCTCTGCACGCCCGGCACGAACGTCGAGCGCGACGGCCAGCTCTTCACCCCGCACGTCCTCAACTCCAAATCCAAGACCTACCACGGCGAGGAGTGGGTGACGGTCGAGATCGAGGCCCGCGGCAGCCAGACCATCATCCACCGCATCGGCGGCGAGACCGTCCTCGCCTACGACAAGCCGCAGTACGACCCCAAGGACGGCGACGCCAAGCGGCTCGCCGAGGCCGCCGGAGGACAGCTCCTGATCGAGGGCGGCACCATCTCCCTCCAGTCCGAGAGCGCCCCGGTCGACTTCCGCAAGGTCGAGATCAAGGTCCTGAAGTAGCTCCATGCACAAAAACCGCTTTTACCTGCTGGGTCGCGCGACGCCTTCGGAGTGTATTCAAAAATCTGTTTCTCCGTCGGAGGGCACGGTCTCCGCAGGTAAACCGCCCGTCCGCTTCATCTCCCTCTTCAGCGGCGCCATGGGCCTCGACCTGGGCCTGGAGGCCGCCGGACTCGAGGCCGCCGGCTGCCTCGAACTCGACACGAAGGCGTGCCGGACGATCCGCGCGAACCGCCCGGACCTGCCCGTGGTCTGCGACGACATCCGCAACTGGACCGGCGACCGGCTGCTTGAGGCGTTCCAGGTGCGCCGCGAGCAGGTCGCCTGCGTCGCGGGCGGGCCGCCCTGCCCCTCGTTCAGCACGGCCGGTAAACGCCAGTCCTTCCAAGACCCGCGCGGCCAGGTGATGTTCGACTTCCTGCGGATCGTCGCCGAGATCCGCCCGCCCTTCTTCGTGATGGAGAACGTGCGCGGCATCCTCTCCGCCTCGCTGGAGCACGTGCCCCTGACGGCGCGCAAGGGTAAGGACGTGCCCGAGAAGGGCTCGGTGCTCCGGCTGCTGCACGCGACGTTCGCGGAGATGGGCTACACCGTCTCCGCCGAGCTGGTCAACGCGGCCAACTACGGCACCCCCCAGAAACGCGAGCGCGTGGTCTTCCTCGGCAGCCGCGACGGGTTCCAGGTGACGATGCCGGCCGGCGCGTACGCGCCGACGCCCTCGCCCTTCACCCTGCCCTGGCGCACGCTGGGCGACGCCATCCGGAACCTGTACGACCCTGAGCCAGAGTTCATCCCGTTTTCGAAGCCCCGCCAACGGTTCCTTAAGCTTCTCAGGAGCGGCGAGAACTGGCGCGCCCTCCCGTCCGACCTCCAGGCCGAAGCCCTCGGCGGCGCCTACACCTCCACCGGCGGCCGCGTGGGCTTCTACCGCCGCCTGAGCCTCGACGAGCCCGCCCCCACGCTCCCGACCAGCCCCACCCAGAAGAGCACGCTGCTCTGCCACCCGACCGAGCTGCGACCGCTCTCGCTCAGGGAGTACGCCCGTCTGCAGCAGTTTCCGGACAACTGGACCTTTGTGGGCTCCGTGGCCGACCGCTACCGCCAGATCGGCAACGCGGTCCCCGTCGGACTCGGCCGCGCCATCGGCTCAGCCCTCTCCCGCCACCTGTTTCACCTCGAACGTCTGTAACGCGACCCCCGCGTTCCGTGTATGTCTCAACAGACGATGACGCCCCTCAGCAAAGGGATGGCCATACCTAGGAGAAAACCATGACCCAACGCATGACCGCACTCGCCCTGCTGCTCGCTCTCGCCGCCCCCCTGCTCGCCCCGGCGGCCGAGCCGCGCGACCTTCCCGCAGACACCAAGTGGGTGCTGCGCCTCGACCTCAAGGCCGCGCAGGCCGCCCCCCTCATGAGCGCGGTGATCGGCAAGATCGCGCCCGCCAAGAGGCGCGAGGCCCAGGCCAAGCTCGCGGCCTTCAAGGCGCTCTTCGGCGTCGACCTGCTCCAGGACATCCGCGAGGTGGTCATCGCCGGCGAAGGCCAGGCCGAGAAGGGCGGCGTCGCCTATATCTACGCCACCTTCGATACCGCGCGGCTCACCACGATCCTCGCAGGCAACCCGACCTTCACCTCCACCGACCAGAACGGGTTCAAGCTCTTGAGCTGGACGGACGACGCCGACAAGAAGCAGAAGTTCGGCGCGTTCGTGCGACCCGGCCTGACCGTCCTCTCCGACCGGCGCGAAAGCCTGGTCGGCGCGCTCGAGGTCCTCGCGGGCCAGCGCGCAGGCCTCCCCGCCGACTCGCCCCTGCGCCCCGCCGTGGCCAGCGGCGCGCAGGACATCGTCAGCCTGATGGCCGCCGACGTGCCGGCCATCGTCGGCAACCAGCCCAAGGCGCAGGCCCTGCGCCAGGCCCAGTCGCTCGCCTTCCGCATCCACGCCGCCAGGCCCGACACCCTCAGCGCGGCCCTCACCGTGACGGCCCCCACCGGCGAGACCGCCCTCCAGATCCAGCGCGCGTTCCTGGGCATCCAGGCCCTCAGCCTCCTCAACGCCGCCGAGGCGCCCGAACAGGCCACGCTCGCCCAGCATGTGAAGGTTGCGGGCGACGGCCAGACGGTCACCGTCACCCTCGACCTGCCTCAGGCGGTGATCGAGGAGGCCGTCCGCCAGCACCACGCCCGTACGGCACCCCCCCAACCTCCGGCCGCCGCGACACCGGCCGTACTCACCCCCGCCAACTGAACGCCCGCTCTGTGACAGCCCCCGACACCAGCGACGCCCCGCTGAGGCAGGCCATGCGCGACGTGGCGGCCGGCGACTGTGCCGCGTTCCGCTCCGTGGCGGAGGCGCTCGAACCGCGCCTGTCGCGCTTCTACGCGCAGCTCGGCGTGCCCGAGGCCGACCGCGACGACCTGTACCAGGAGGCCTGCCTGCGGCTCTACCGCGGCGCCGCCTCCTATGACCCGTGCCGCCCCTTCCTGCCCTGGGCGCTCACGGTCGCGCGCCGCGTGATGCTCAACTGGCACCGCGCCCGCAAGCCGACCGTCCCGCTGGAGGAGGCGCAGGCGGTCGCCGCCGAACAGCGCCCGCCGGGCCAGGGCGCGGAATCCGACCTCTGGCGCTTCGCCCAGACCCGTCTGCCCGCCGCCTCCTACGAGCTGCTGTGGCTCCGCTACGGCGAAGACCTCGACCCGTCCGAAATCGCCGCCGTGACCGGCCGCACCGCAGTCCATGTGCGGGTGCTCCTGCACCGTTCGCGCGCCGCGCTCGCCCGGGCGCTGGACACGTCGGGCGAATCTGCTAGACTCAAACACGTGAGGTGATCCATGAACCCGCAAAACAAACGCTCAAACGACACCGACCTGGAGAGCCTGCTCCGCGCGGCCGCGCCGCAGCTCCGGCCGCCGCACCGTGAACGCGTGACCGCCGCCTGCGAGCGCGCCGCCGCCGGGCCGCCGCCCGCCGCCTTTCGCGCGCCCCGCCTGGCCGTGCGCGCCCTGTTGCGGGTCGCCGCCTGCGCCGTGCTGCTGCTGGGCCTCGCGCCGCTCCTCCGCACCCGCCCGGTGACGCCGCAGCGCGCACCGCCCCCAGCCGCCACCCCTGCGCCGGTCGCCGCGATGCCCGCGCTCAGCGACCTCTCCGTCCTGATGCCCTCCTACAGCCTCGGCGCGGCCCTCGCCAGCGAGGCGGACGGGCTCACCGACGACCTGACGGGGCTGACCGACGCCATCAACTCACGCGCCCTCGCGATCCTGTTCTGAACGCGCCCCTGCGCGCACCCTCCGTCACACAGGACGGCCGCGCTCGCGCCGGATCGTCTCGGCCAACGTCTCGAAGCGCGTCCGCGTGTGCGCGTAGAAGAGCCGCCACCCCTCGCACAGGTAGCTCAGCGCGTCCGCAGGCCCCGCAGTATGCCCCACCCGGTTCTTCGGACAGTCCCCCGCACAGAGCGCCGCATGCGGGCAGGACCCGCACGCGGCGTGCGTCTGGCGCTTGCGCGCCCCGAACGCCCGGTACACCTCGGACTCGGCCATCTCCTGCCACGCGTGCGTCAGCACGTTGCCCAGACGCAGCTCAGGCAGCACATGGAAGTCGCACGGGTAGACGTCGCCGTTATATTCGACCACAAAGTACTGGCGGCAGTCGCTCCCCGCCACACAGCAGATGTCGCGTCCCGCCGCCAGCTTCGCGAGCACCGTGTCAAACAGCCGCACCGAGATCCGGCGCGTATCCGCGGCATACCAGCGGTCAAAGACCGCGCACAGGAACTCGCCCCAGCCTTGCGGCGTGACGCAGTACGGCGCCACACGTCCGTCAGCCTCAAACTCCACACACTCGATAAACTGCAGGAAGGTGGCGCCGGCCTCGCCCACCAGATAGTCGTAGACCTCGACCGGCCGCGACATGTTGTGACGGCTCACCAGCGCCAGCACGTTGAACTCCGCGCCCTGCCGCCGCAGACAGTCGAGCCCCGCCATCACCCGCGCGTGCGTGCCGCGGCCCGCGCCGTCGACGCGCGCCGCGTCATGCAGCTCCCGCGGCCCGTCCAGGCTGACGCCCGTGAGAAAGCGGCTCGCCCGCAACTGCCGCGCCAGCCGGTCGTCGATCAGCGTGGCGTTCGTCTGCAGCGCGTTGGTCACCTCCGCCCCGCGCGGGGCATACGCCATCTGCAGGTCGGTCACGCGCTCGAAGAAACCGCCGCCCAGCAGCAGCGGCTCCCCGCCCTGCCACACGAACGCATACGCAGGCTGAGGCGTCCTGAGATACCCCGCGACCGTCCGCGACAGCACCTCCTCCGACATGCGGCGCGCCGAGACGCCGGGATACAGGGCGTGCCCCCGGCCCAGGTAGAAACAGTACGAACAGGCCAGGTTGCAGTCGGAAGAAGCCGGCTTGATGAGCAGCGAGAAATTCATGCCGCCGGCCTCAAACCGCGATCATGCGCTTCAGCGCCCGTACGCGCGCCGCGACCTCCGCCGCGCGCAGGCTCTCAAGCCGCTCCAGGCTGAACCCCTCCACGCCGAACGAGGCCAGCGCGCTCGCATGCAGCAGCGCCTCGCGCAACACCGGCCCGGAGACCCGCCGCGCGCGCGCCAGATAGCCCATGAAGGCCCCGGCGAACGTGTCGCCCGCGCCCGTGGGGTCGGTCAGCGTACGGACCGGATAGGCCGGCACGATGAACGGCCCGCCGGTCTTCGAGAACAGCAGCGCGCCATGCTCGCCCTTCTTGATGACCACGTGCGACGGCCCCATCTTCAGCAGCGCCTCCG
Source organism: Verrucomicrobiota bacterium (assembly GCA_022704145.1). Lineage (GTDB taxonomy): Bacteria > Verrucomicrobiota > Kiritimatiellia > RFP12 > UBA1067 > JAKJGY01. The sequence continues at coordinate 2,779 of JAKJGY010000164.1, read as the reverse complement.
CACACGCGCACACGTTCCACAGGCCCGTGAGCTGGCGCGCCTCGCCGTCGTTCACCGTCAGCAGATCCACCCGGCGCAGCACCTTGAGCAGCGCCGGCCGCGCCGTCCCGATCCACAGGTTCATGGTGTCGAGCGCGACGAAACGCGCGCCGGTCGCCTGCTTGAGCACATGCGCCTGCAGCTCGGGCTGGATATTGCCCAGCAGCACATACCGCGCCGCACGGTACGCCTCAGGCAGGCGCGGCGAGAACGACGCGAACACGCCCAGCTCGGTCTTGAGCGTGGTGCGGTCGATCATGTTCTCCTCATACCGGCCGGCCCAGCGGAAAGTCGCGCCCGGCACGTGCTGCACGCCGGACAGGTCTGTCCCGAAGGCGCGCCAGCGCCGTTCGAAGGCCTCCGGAAAATCGCTCCCGACCACCCCCACCGCCCCGGCCCGCGCAAAGAACGAGGCCGCCGCCGTCGCGTACGGCAGCGAACCGCCCAAAAGCTCGGCCCGCTTCGCCTCACGCGTCTCCACGTCGTCAATCCCGATCGACCCGACCATCCACAGGTCCACGCCCGCCGCACCGCCCATGCCGCACCCCCTCATTTACCCACCTGTTGCACCAGCGCGTCCAGCGCCAGCAGATATCCGAAGCCGCCAAAGCCCATCACCTGCCCCACGCACACGGGAGCCGTCAGGCTCGTGTGCCGGAACGCCTCGCGCCGGTACGTGTTGGAGAGGTGCACCTCCACCGCAGGCACGCCGCACGCGGCGAGCGCGTCACGCACCGCCACGCTCGTATGCGTGTAGGCCGCCGGGTTGATGATGATCCCCGCGTAGACGCCGCGCGCCGCGCCGAGGGCCGCCACGAGGTCGCCCTCGATATCGCTCTGCACGGCGTCGAGCGCGACCCCTTTTTCCGCCGCGTACGTCCGCAGCCTTGCGATAATCCCGTCCAGCGTCTCCGTCCCGTAAATCGCCGGCTCGCGCGTGCCGAGCAGCTTAAGGTTCGGACCATTCAGAACCAGAATCCTCATTGCCATACCCTTTCTCGGAAGGATCCGGGCGCGCCTCGCGCAGCACCGTCACCTCTTCGCTCGCCACCGTCAGGAACCGGCCCTCGCGCGTCCGCACCGTCAGCCGTCGCCGCAGCACGTCGCGCCCCACCACCACACCCTCGCCGTCCTCGCCCTCAGCCACCCGCACCACGCTGCCCGCGAGCGGCAAGCCCTCCCCGGCCTGCCGGTAGTGCTCGTATTCGAAACGCAGGCAGCACTTCAGCCGTCCGCAGCTCCCGTTGATCGCCGCCGGATTGAGCGACATCTCCTGCGCCTTCGCCATGCGCACGTTGACCGACTGGAAAGAGCGCTGCCACGTGGCGCAGCAGACGCCGCGCCCGCACGGCCCCAGACACCCCAGCAGCGCCGCCTCGTCGCGCACGCCGACCTGCCACAGCTCCACCTGCGTCTTATAGTCGCGCTGGATCTGGCCCACAAACCGCCGCAGATCGACCGTCATCTGCGCCACGTACCGGATAAACAGACGCCCGCGCCCGTAGGCGAAGCGCGCGCACAGCACCTTGACCTTGCCGCGCTCGTGAAGCACCGCCTGCTGGAACGCCAGGCGCGCACGTTCCGCCAAGGCCGCGTTTTCCGCCAGCCGAGCGTCATCCTCCGGGCTCTGGCGCCGCACCACGCGGAAGCTCGGCACCCGCCCGCCCTCGCCCCCCCCCTCGCCCAGCCCGAACAGCTCCAGCACCATGCCCGTGTCCAGCCCGTAATCCAGCTCCGCCAGACAGCGCTCGCCGGGCATGAGCGCCAGCTCCGTCGGCACCCGACAGACAAACACGCCGTTCTCCGGCATCCTGATTCGTGCGACCGCCGTCATCACCGCGCTTCCACCCCATGGTTGATCCGGTCGAGCGCATAGGCCAGCAGCGTCTCCTCCGAAAGGTTTCTTTCCATCTGCCGGGCCAGCTCCTCGACCGCCTGCACGTTATACATGGCCTGCGCGAGAGTCAGGCGTGACGCGCGCTCGCGCAGCACCTCGACCTTCGAGCGCGTAGAGAGCACCGCCTCGGAGCCGCCCGCCCGCAACGCCAACAGGTCGCGGTACCAGCGCAGCAGCGTCAGGATGAAATCGGCGCGCATCTCGCGGTAACGCGCGCTGACACGCGCCTCGAAAACCTCCTCATCCTCCTCGCCCTGCTCCTCAGCCGCCTGCTCCTCAAGCACCAGCTTCTCGGCCTTGTCGCGCATGTCGCCGAGCACGCTGAAAAGCTGAGTGGCCATCGCCAGCCGCTCGACCACGCCCCCGTACATCGGACTCGCCAAGGTCTCGATCACGCTGCCGCGCCACGGCTCCGCCAGCTCGCGCACCGCGTCCAGGTCGACGCGCTGACAGCGCGAGATGATCGTCGGCAGCACCTGCTGCGGCGCGTCGGTCAGCAGCAGGAACAGCGTGCGCTCGGGCGGCTCCTCCAAGGTCTTGAGGAACGCGTTGGCCGACGCCTCGTTAAGCCGGTCCGCGCCCACCAGAACACCGGCCTTCCAACCGCCGCCCAGCGACGTCTGCGTCATCGCGTGCAGCAGCGTCCCGCGGATCTGCTCGGCGCTGATCACGCGCGACTTCTTCTCCGGAAAGACCCACACCACATCAGGCTCGACACGCTCCGCCACACGGCGGCAGCCCTCGCAGCGGCCGCATGGCCGCAGCGCCGCGTCCCGGCAGAATAGCGCCTGCAGGATGTGCTGCGCCAGCTCCATACCGAGACCGCGCACCGGCCCCACGATC
>JAKJGY010000388.1 GCA_022704145.1 Verrucomicrobiota bacterium | reverse complement strand
GGCAACGGCGCGCAGCCGTTGCAGGCGGCCGACACGCCGACCGGCCGCTGGCTCGCGCAAGAGCCCGGCGCCTGCGTGGCCGACCCGCTCTTCGCCGACGCAACGCGCCGCGATTTCCGCTTGACCGACGGAACGCCCGCGCTCAAGCTGGGCTTCACGCCGTTCGATGTCTCGTCTGTAGGCCGTAGGCCGCGCGCCGGCAGTACCGATGCGCTGCCACGCCCGCCCGAGGCCTACGCCCCTGCGCCGCTGGAGCCCGAGTGTCCGCTCTCCGAAGACTTTGAAGCACTGGCTGTCGGGCAAGGACTCTTGGGCTGGCATCTCGCGTCCGGCGGCCGCAACGAACTGGTGCAGGTGACCGATGCGGTGGCGGCGGGCGGCCGGCATGCGTTGCGCGTCCGCGACGAACTCGCGGACTACGAGCCCCATTTATATGCCTACCCCGTGCGCCGGCAGGGCGCGGTGGCCTTTTCCTGCGACCTGCGTGTCGGCGAGGGGGCGCAGCCCAGTCTGGAGCTGCGTGATGTCGATCCCTGGTATTCGTGCGGCCCGCTGGTCACGATCGCCAAGGATGGCCTGCTGCGCGGCGCGCAGGGGAAGGCGTTGCTCAAGATCCCGCACCAGGTTTGGTTCCATCTGGAGTTGCGGACCGGAGTCGGCGCGGCCGGCAACGGCCGGTATGAGGTGCGCGTGCGCCTGCCGGGTGAGGCACAGGCGCGGGTGTTCACGGATCTGCCGTGCGCGCCGGGATTCAAAACGCTGGGCTGGGTCGGCTTCTGCAGTAACGGTGAGGTCGGTTCGGTTTATGAGGTCGATAACCTTGTCTTGACGCCTGCTCCGTGAGAGGGCGGGAAAGGCCTGTGGCATGAGAAGTAAAACCTGTGTGGTGCTGGGTGGGTGGCTGTGCTGCGCGGCGCTGCTGGCGCGCGAGCCGGCGTGGATATTCAACAACGGACCCGACGTTCGGCTGATGTCGGTCGGCCAGGGACAGCTCTGCGCGGAAGTCGGCCTCACGAAACTGGTGCCGACCGGCACCGACCTGACTGTGACGGTGCCGATGGATGCGGCGGACGCATTCCCCGCCGCAGAACGCCCCTTCTTTGCCGTTCGCTACAAATACCGTACCGCGGTGCGGCAGGCCGGGCTTTTTTTCACGACCGACACGCTGATCGAGCTGTCGGACAAGAGCTATTCGCCGTTTCCGGTAACCGGCGACAGCACCTGGCGAAACGCGGTCGTGGACATGCGCGCGTTCGGGCACAAGGCGTGGAACGGCACGGTCACCGGCTTCCGCTTTGACCCGACCAATCCCAGCGACACGGATTCCGTCTACGAAATCTCGCGGTTCGGGTTCTTCCCGTCGCGCGAAGCGGCGCAAGCCTTCCTCGATGCGGCCGTGGACGCGGCCGACTACGCGCAGCCCACGCGTTTTATCGCGCCGATGCAGCAGGTGCGGATTCCCGGCGGGTGTCTGTATGACGGCTATGAGCGGAACGATTTCTTGCTGCGCTCGACCGCGGTGGCGACGCCGTCTGAAACGACGGTGGTGCGTTTTCAGCCGAAGGATGGTGCCGGCGGCGAGCGGGTGATCCCGCTTTGCGACACCAACCGCCGCGGCTACACGCGGTTCATCGCACGCCTGCCCGGCACCTACCGGCTCGCGGAGGACGAAGCGGCGCTGGACGATATCGCGGAATTGGCGGAACCGGCGCGCCAAGCCATCCGGTTTACAGTCGCCCGGCAGGTGCTCGAGGCGGCCGACGCGCGTGCGTTCCGCCCGAGGGCTGCGGTCTC
>JAKJGY010000387.1 GCA_022704145.1 Verrucomicrobiota bacterium | reverse complement strand
CCGCCGGCTCGTGCAGCGTCGTGATCGGGGCGTCGGGCGTGTTGGCGTTTGAATAGGCGTCGTCCGGGCGCGCCGCGAGTCCGTCGCCGGGCGCGACGGTCAGCTCATAGCCGTTGGCGCCGGTGATGCCGGCCGACTCCACCTCGAAGCCGCGCGCGGGACGTCCCGGCGTGGCGCTGTCGCCCGTGTAGGTGAGGATGCGCAGCTCATAGCGGTCGCCGGCGACCGTCTCGCTGACGCCCGAGAGGGTGCGCGTGGCGGCCTCCCAGCGTTCGGCGGTGACGTCGATCAGCCCCTGCGTGATGTGGCGCGAGGTGGCGATGAGCTGCGGGCGGTCGAGCACCGGGCGCACGGCCAGCACGGCGCAGGACTGCGGCCGGAGCGTGTGGACGAGGCGGCCTTGGAACGGCGGGGTCAGCGCGTTGCTCCAGAGGTCGAACGCGATGTGTGCGCCCGCCTCAGGCAGGTCCAGCGCGGCGAGGGGCACGTCGAAGCGTTTCTCGGCGCTCTCCCAGTTGAACAGCCCGGCCACGCGGCGGCGCGGGAGACGCTCGGTCGCGCGGCCGGCGGCGAGCCAGATGCCGGGCACGCGGTTCTCGAAAAGATCCACCGGACGCGACACGATGTTGGTGTCGGCGGTGATCGAGGGCATGGTGCGCTTCAGCAGGTCGAGCCGCTCGGGCGGCAGGGCGGCGTACTCTTCGCTGCTGCTGTTCATCTGGCCGCTGAGGGCGACCCAGGAGCAGATGGCCCGCGCCTGCTCGAGCGGCAGCGCGGGACGCGCGTAGAGCGGGTCGGGGTCGTTGTACCAGACGCGCCCGTGCAGGAAGTAGTTCCACGCGCCGTACTCAGGCCCGCGCAGCAGCGAGGACCAGGCGGCGCCGTTGTCGGGGCCGATGCGCATGGCGTGGACGAGGCCGTACGCCGCGCCGGCGCTGCGCATGTTCTGCGGCGTGCAGCAGCCGAGCAGGAAGACCTCCGGGCCGGCGGTCGCGCGCACGAGGCTGAGGCTGTTGCGCATCATTTCGATCTGCGTCACGGCGGGGTCGGCCAGCACGGCCTGGCCGATCTCGTCTTCGCGGAAGGTGTCGCAGATGTAGTTGAGGTTGATTGACGCGCCGGTGTAGAGGCCGTCCAACTTGAGATAGCGGTAGCCCCACGCATGCGTGAGCGTGTGGATCACCTCCTTGAGGTAGGCCTGGGTGTCGGCGCGCGTGAGATCGAAGCAGGTGCCGCCCCAGCGCGTGTCAAAGGGGCGTCCGTCGGGCTTCTTGGCGAACCAGTCGCGCTTGTCGGCGAACCAGGGATCATCGCTTGAGCCGGCGAACGGGATCAGCCAGAGGCCCGGAGAGAAGCCGGCGCGGCGGATCGTGTCGGCCATGGCCTTCATGCCGGAGGGGTAGGGCCCGTCGGGGTTGTGGCCGATGAAAACTTTCTTGGGGCCGTTGGTGGAGTGGCCGAGCTGCCAGCCGTCGTCGATCTGCATGACGCCCAGGCCGAACGGCTTGAGCGCCTGCGCGGCAAAGGCGGTGCGGTTGGAGAGCACCGGCTCGCGCGACGCGCCGTCCACGTACCAGGTGCAGTGCACGGTCGGCATCGGGGGCAGGCGGATGGCATAGCGCGCGGCGATGAGGTCGGCGTAGGCCTCCAGTCCCAGGCGCGCGTCGCCAAACAAGCCGACCGCGAACATTTCAAGCGGCTCTTCCTGGCCTGGCGCGAGCGGCAGGCGGCCGTAATCCAGGTGGGGCAGCAGGCGGACGCCGCCGTCGCCGCTCTCCATCCGCACAATGCCGCTGC
>JAKJGY010000386.1 GCA_022704145.1 Verrucomicrobiota bacterium | reverse complement strand
CCGATCGATGAGCTTTGTCCCCCCCGCCCCACCTGTCGCCGAACTGCGCCGCTGCCCCAGCTGCAATCGCTGGGGCGGATGGCGGCGCGTGGGCGAGGACGGCAGCACCGTCGAACTGCATCCCACGGAGCAGCGCGGCCCCTGCCGGGAAGGCCCCTGGCACGGCTCGCTGCGCGGGCCGCGCAACGCCTGCGGGCAGTGGTTGCGGTGGATCGAGATCGTGCCGGAGACGGTGGATCAGTCGCCCTCGCCCCCGGAAGCATCGGCCTCGCCCCCCGCTTCCGCCGCGCCGGCGGCCTCCTCTGCGGTCTCCCCCGCAGCGGCAGCCTGAGCTGCGGCCGCCTGCGCGGCGGCGATCATGTGCGCGCGCGTCTCCGGCGTCTCCAGGCTGATGCGCCCGAGCGCGCCGTCGCGATAGTCCTGCAGCAGGATCTGCGCCGCCTTCTCCAGGTCCAGCCCACCGCCCTTGACCAGGCAGCCGCGCCGCCGGCCCACCGCCTCGACCAGCGCCGGGCCGTCGAGCGCGACCATCGCGGCGGCGTCGAGCCGGTAGCGCACCGCCAGGCGATCGGGGTAGCGCGCGATGAGGATCTCGCCGAGGAAGGCCGCCACCTCCTCGTCGATCACCGCGTTGCGGCCGATGGCGTGGCTCGCCGCCAGCATGTAGCCGTCGGCATCGTGGTCGATCTTGGGCCACATCATGCCGGGCGTGTCGGTGAGCGTCATGCCGGGACCGAGATCCAGCGTCTGCTGGTGCTTGGTGACTGCAGGCTCGTCGCCCACCTTGGCCACCTTGCGCTTGAGCAGCGCGTTCATCAGCGTCGATTTGCCGACGTTGGGAATGCCCATGATCATCATGCGCAGCGGCTTGACGCCATCGTCGCGGTGCGGCGCGAGCTGGCGGCACAGCGCCGGCACGCGCGCCACCTCGGCCGGGCTCTTGGCCGAGATCGCCACCGCCTTCACGCCGGGCAGGCGATTGTAGGACTCCATCCAGGCACGTGTGACCTCGGGGTCGGCGAGGTCGGACTTGTTGAGCAGCTTGAGGCAGGGGCGGTTACGAAAGCGGCGCAGCTCGGCGATCATCGGGTTGCTGCTGGCCTCGGGCAGGCGCGCGTCGACGACCTCGATGACCACGTCGGTCATGGCCATCGCCTCGGCCGCCTTCTTGCGCGCGGAGGCCATGTGTCCGGGGAACCACTGGATGGGCATGGAGAGACCTGGATTGACTGTCGGGGGGCGGATTATCCCACTGCCGGACGCCGGCACGCGCCCCACACGCACGCCGCATGCGATCGAACTGAAAAATAAGTTCACGCATCCGCGCAAAAGCGTGTATCTTGCCGCTCGCAGTCGATTCAAGCAGTGGTTGTTGGTGTGGTTGCCAGCGTGTTCCAAGAGAACGCGTGTCGGTTTGATGCCTCCCTGATTACGTTTCTTGATCGTTCCTGCACTTCGGGGCGCAAGCCCGCAATTCTTTATATGGAACGCAAAATGAGCACTCAAACCGGTACCGTCAAGTGGTTCAACGACGCCAAGGGCTTCGGCTTCATCACCCCGGAAGGCGGCGGCGACGACCTCTTCGCCCACTTCTCGGAAATCCAGAGCAAGGGTTTCAAGAGCCTGGCCGAAAACCAGCGCGTCGAATTCGAAGTCAAGACCGGCCCCAAGGGCCTGCAGGCGGCCAACATCCGCCCGCTGTAATCGACCCGACGTCCTCGACGTCGATCGATTGATTCAAAACGCGGCCCTGCGCCGCGTTTTTGCATTTGCGGCGGCCTCGGGCCGCCCTTCCGCACCAACGGAG
>JAKJGY010000385.1 GCA_022704145.1 Verrucomicrobiota bacterium | reverse complement strand
CAGCGTCGACTTCCTGGCCTGGCTCTACAACGAGTCGCCGGTCAAGGAGAGCGTGGTGGTCAATGACCGCTGGGGCAAGAAGACGCGCGGCAAGCACGGCGGCCACTACACAACCGAATACGACCTGGTCCACACCGGCAGCTCGCTCGACACCCAGTTCGTGCATCCGTGGGAGGAGTGCCGAGGCATCGGCGGGTCGTTCGGCTTCAACCGCTTTGAGACCACCGCGCACTACATGACCAGCGCACAGTGCGTGGAGACCCTGATCGAGAAGGTCAGCCGCGGCGGCAACCTGCTGCTCAATATCGGCCCGCAGGCCGACGGCCTCATCCCGGTGATCATGGAAGAGCGCCTGCTCGACATGGGGCGCTGGCTGAGCGTCAACGGCGAGGCGATCTACGCCACCACCGCTTGGCAGCACCGTCCCAAGAACATGCGCGAAACCAAGGTCTACTTCACCCGGAAACCCGATGCCCTCTATGCGATCTGCGTACGCTGGCCGCAGGCCCCGCTGGTGATCAACAACATTGCCAAGGCCGATGCGGTCTCGCTGCTGGGCAGCCCCCTGCCGGTCACATTCAAGTGCGAAGGCGGGAAATTGACTATTGAACCGCCGGCAATCAATCCCGAAACCCTGCCCTGCGACTACGCCTGGACCTTCAAGATCGCCCGTCCGCAGGAGTGATCGCCGGCGGATGAAAGGATCGCGCGATGCAGTTGGGGTGGAATGAGATCAAGCAGCGGGCCGTCTGTTTCTCGCGGGAATGGGCCGGTGAAACCCGCGAGCAAGCGGAAGCAAAATCTTTCTGGGATGCGTTTTTCAACGTGTTCGGCATTCCGCGCCGCAGTGTCGCCACCTTCGAGGAGCCGGTCCGCAAACTCGGCGGACAGTACGGGTTCATCGACCTGTTCTGGAAGGGGCGTCTGCTGGTCGAGCACAAGAGCCGCGGCAAGAGCCTGGACCGCGCCGAGTCGCAGGCGTTCGAGTATTTGCAGTCGCTGGCGAGCGAAGGCCGCCACGACGAGATCCCGCGCTATGTGATCGTCACCGACTTCGACCGCCTCGCGCTTTACGACCTGGAGCCTGAGGAGACGCGCGACCTGCCGCTTTTCTGCGGGCTGCACGTCCAGCGCGTCGAGATCCGCGTGGGCGATCTCCACCGCCACGTGCGGCTGTTCGGTTTCATCCCCGGCTACAAGGTCCGCACGTTCGGCAAGGAAGATCCGATCAATATCAGGGCGGCCGAGGTGATGGGCCGGCTTCACGACGCCATGGCTGCGGGCGGCTACGCCGGCCACGCGCTGGAGCGTTTCCTGGTGCGCGTCCTCTTCTGTCTCTTCTCCGAGGACACCGGCATCTTCGACCCCAACGCCTTCACCGAGTACATCGAGAACCAGACGCGGCCGGACGGCTCGGATCTCGGCCTGCACCTTGCCCGGCTCTTTCAGGTGCTCGACACGCCGCGCGAGCAGCGCCAGAAGAACCTCGACGAGCGCCTGCTGGGCCTGCCCTACGTCAACGGCGGGTTGTTCGCGGAGACGCTGCCGCTGGCCGACATGAATGCGGAGATGCGCGACGCGCTCGTCCGCTGCACCGGCTTCGACTGGAGCCGGATCTCGCCCGCCGTGTTCGGCTCGCTCTTCCAGTCGATCATGCAGCCCGCAGAGCGCCGCCAGATCGGGGCGCACTACACCTCCGAACGCGACATCCTCAAGCTGGTCCACGCCCTGTTCCTCGACGACCTGCGGGCTGAGTTCGAAACGATCAAGCGCGACCGCCGCCGGCTGCCGGCGTTCCACCAGAAGCTGGGCGCGC
>JAKJGY010000026.1 GCA_022704145.1 Verrucomicrobiota bacterium | reverse complement strand
CGCCGGACTCGTATCCAATTTGGCGAGGGGCTTCCGCAACCCGGAAATCCGCAAAATCGCCTTGTTTCATGCCTTGGGTGACCTGCCTATGCCGCCCGAGTACACCCACAGATTTTCGTGAGGTGCCCGTAATTGTTGACGTGGTTCTCGCTGCCGACGATGGTATAAGGGGTCGGGTTGATGGAGTTGGTGATGCCGGCGTTATTGTATTTCCGGTAGACCAGCGAGCCGCCCTCTTTCCAGGCATAGAACTCGACCGTGCCCACCTGGTTCGTCCCGTAGTCGGTCAGCACCATCGCGATGTCGTACCAGGCGTTGGTGGTGATGAGCACATCGGAGTTGGAGGTCGACTTCTGCGTATAAAAGGAGAGATAACTGCCGGAGGCGTTGGTCATGATCCCGAACAGCCAGCCGCGGAAGGCGTTCCACTCCAGACGGTTGTTGTAGAGCCAATAATTCGCCTGGCCCGCAGCGGCGGGCCCGTCCCAGCGAAAGCGCGTGACCAGCGTGGCCGAGCCGGCCAGCCCGAGGCCGTTCACCTGGAAGGTGTCGGGCCAGACCTGCCCGTTGGCGTCGACGGCGGGCGAAAAGCGCATCGACCGGTTACCGTAATTCAGGCCGCCTGCGGGCCCGTTCGACACGCTGGTCGCCCACTGGAGTGCGCCGAGCAGGCCGGTCAGTGACGTCGCGTGCTTGCCGTTCGTGTCCTTCACAGCCGCCGTGCCCCAGTAGCGCTGGTCGCGGATCTCGTCGAGTTCGGCCCGGCCGTTGGCGTTGGGGTCGTAGTCAAAGTGCCACCAGGCCGCCACGCTATCATAGACGCCTGCACGCGCGACGATAGGAAGTGCCGCACACATGACGGCTAGCACACACAGTCCAGACCTTAAGCTGCTCATTGTGATCACCCTCCGACACACTCACGCAATTTGAATATCAGCTTTAATTTAGCATTTCTATGCCATCCCGGGCAATCCAGCAATTCAAAATTTGATCCAACGCGCACTGTGAGAAGGCTCTTACGAGCCCACAACAAATGGAAACGCTTCGCTTTCGTAAGTCTACAGTGGCGCCGTCAGGCGCAATCCTGTCAAATAATGAATGGCTGCCGGCAATGGTTTTCCAGCCATTCAAAGGCGAGTGGAGCCCGCAACCCGGACGGTTAAGATGGAAGGGTGGATTGATGGGGTTGAGACCCAAAACCGCCTTCGCCAAGGATTCGGGAATTGTGCTGGAGCCAGCAATCGGGTTCGAACCGATGACCTCATGATTACAAATCAAGTGCTCTACCAACTGAGCTATGCTGGCGTCAGATAAGGTGCGAAAATAGCACAGATGCGGGGTTCTGACAAGCGCGCGGGTCAGCCTGCGGTCAGACCTGCTGCTGGACGGGGGGCGTGCGGTCAGGCGGTCGCCGCAGGCTGAACTCGCAGCCGCAGTACGTCTGACGGTAGAGGCCCAACTCGGCCGACAGGCGGAGGCTGCGCGCGAAGCCGTCCTGTTTCTTGAAGTCGAGGGCCAGGAAACGCCCGGGATCCAGCTCGCGGCCTAGGGCGAAGAGCGTTTGGGTCTGCTTGTGGGGGCTGACGCTCAGCGAGGTCGTGAAGGCGTCAAAGCCGCCGCGCAGCATGGCGTCGCGGGTGCGGCAGAGGCTGTAGCGGAAACAGCGGCCGCAGCGCGCGCCGCGCTCGGGCGCGGCCTCCAGGCCGCACGCCGCCTCGCGCAGCCAGCGGTCGTGCTCGGCGGGCGGCGCCTGGAGCGGCGCGCCGAGGCGCTCGGACAGCAGGCGCACGGCGTCGAGGCGGCGCGCGAACTCGTCGGCAGGGGCGAGGTTGTCATTCGAGAAGAACAGGGTGACGTCATGGCCCAGCTCGCGCAGGGCGACAAGGCAGTGGCTGGCGCAAGGGGCGCAGCAGGTGTGGAGCAGGACGTTCATGGGGAGGCTGAGGTGGTCTGGCAGGCGTCGTCGGCCACACGGATGACGCCGTACTCGCCGTCATATCCGCCCTGCCGCACGACACGGCCCTCGCGCACACGAAGGATGCGGGCGCCGAGTTCGCCAAGTCCTGCGAGCGTCGCGGCGTCGGCGTCCAGCAGGAGGGGGAGTTCGGGGCCGGCTGCGGCGAGCGTACGCCCGTAAGCCGTGGCGACCTTCTTCGAGGCGGGGGCGCAGCCGAGCATCTGACCGAGCAGCTCGGGCAGCGGGATGATGTGTCGGTAGGGGAGGCGGCGTACCTTTCCGGACGCCTGCGACTGCGACTGCCCCCGCTCCAGCTCGACGACGCGGTGGAGCACGCCGATGGTCAGCTCCTTACCGCAGGCCGGGCAACGGTTGCCACGCGCGAGGCTGTCCGCGGGTTCCAGCCGCACGCCGCAGGAACGGTGGCCGTCCAGGTGGTATTTGCCCTCTTCGGGAAAGAGGTCGACGGTGCCGCCGCAGACGGCCGGGTCGCGGGAGCGGAGGCCGTCGAGCAGGCGAGGATAGGTCAGCTCGCCAAAGAAGAGGTTGGCGTTACGCCCGAGATTGGCGGGGGAGTGGAGGTCGGAGTTCGAGACCAGCGCCAAGGGGTCGAGGCAGCGGATGCGGTGGTTCATGGGCGGGTCGGAGGAGAGCCCGGTCTCGACGGCGAAGATGTGGGGCGTGAGGTCGCCGAAGCACTCCTCGACCGAGTCGAACCCCGATTTCGCGCCGAGCATCGAGAACCAGGGCGTCCAGATGTGGGCGGGGACCAGGGCGGCGCCAGGATCGATGTCGAGGAGCAGGGTGAGCAGGTCGCGCGGGTCGAGACCGAGGATAGGGCGGCCGTCGGAGAGGACGTTGCCCACGCGGGCGAGGCGGGCGCTGAGCTGTGCGGCGGCCTCCAGGGAGGGCAGCCACACGAGGCTATGGACCTTACGGACGCGGCCACCGCGGGAGTAGATGCTGCTGATCTCTCCAGTGATCATGAAACGGACGGGCGCGCGACAGGCCTCGGGCACATCGGCCGCCGCAGCCGCACGCAGCTCGGGGCGCAGGGCGTAGAGGCCCGGCGCGTCGGGGATCAGCTTCTCGGACAGCTCGGACAGCCAGCCAGGATGCGTACAGTCGCCGGTGCCGACCAGGCCGACGCCTTTGAGCTGGGCGTGGCGGAAGAGCCCTTCCGGCGTACAGGCGGGGCTGGTCGCCCGGGAGTAGCGCGAGTGGACGTGCAGGTCGGCGTAGGTCGCGGTGGTCATCGGTCTAACCTCAAGCGCCGCACATCTCGGCCACGATGGCCCGCGCTGCGGCGGCAGGGTCTGGCGCCTCCAGGATCGGTCTGCCGACCACCAGGTGGGTCGAGCCGTCGCGTACGGCCTGGGAGGGCGTGGCGACGCGTTTCTGATCGCCGAGTTCCGCTCCGGCCGGGCGTACGCCGGGCGTCACGAGCAGGGCGTCCGGGCCGAGAAGGGCGCGCATGCGGGCGACCTCGCGCGGCGAGCAGACAATGCCGTCGGCGCCGTTGCCGCAGGCGAGCGAGCCGAGCGACTCGACCTGCGCGCGCACGTCGCGGGCGATGCCGAGATCCGCAAGGTCGGACTGGTCGAGGCTGGTCAGGACCGTCACCGCTAGGATTTTGGGGGCGTGAGGGCCGCAGGCGTCCGCCGCGTCGCGGGCGGCCTGGATCATGGCTTTGCCGCCCGCAGCGTGGAGGGTCATCAGGTCGACGCCCAGGGCCGCGCCGGAACGGACCGCGCGTTCGACGGTACGGGGGATGTCGTGCAGCTTGAGGTCAAGGAAGACCCTTTTGCCGCGGCGTGTGACGGCGCGAACGACGTCCGGGCCCTCGGCGCTGAACAGCTCAAGGCCGATCTTATAGAAACTGACAGTGTCTCCGAGCCGGTCGATGATCGGTCCGACTTCGGCGAGCGTGGGGACGTCCAGGGCGACGATCAGGGTCGGTGTCATACGGGATCTCCTTCGTTCCGATGTGGGGACAGGCGTATTAAGCCATAACTGCGAGAGGGGGGCAATCGGAAGTCAGAAAAAAATGTTCGGCGGTGACCCAATATCGGAATTAATCATGCGTTTAAAGTGAGTGACTAAACAAGGTTCGGACGTAGGGCGAGTGCTTTGCGGGGAACTGGAGAAGGGAGGGCGTATGAACACGAGCGGCGTGACGCGGATGACGGGGTTCATGGTGGTCTTAGCGGTCCTGGGTGCGGCGGAGGCGCGGGCGGATCGCTGGAGTGTGGGGTTCGGGATGCGTGGCGACGGGGGGTTCCTAAGCGTGGGGGTGACGAGTGGCGGACGTGGCGCGCACACGGGCGGGCCTTGCGGTCCGCGCCTGCCGTCGGTCTGTGCGCCAGTGCGCTATCCGGCGCATCGGGTTTGCGCTCCGGCTCCGGTCTTTTGCGCGCCGCGCCCGGTCGTCTGCGCGCCGCCGCCCGTGGTCTGCCTGCAGCCTGTCGCACCGGTGGTGGTTGCTGGCGGTTACTGGGTTGAGCGCGAGCAGCAGGTCTGGGTGGAGGGGTGCTGGGTTGAGACGGCTGATGCGTTCGGAAGACGCTACCGGGCCTGGCAGCCCGGGCGCTGGGAGGTGCGGCGTTCCCGGGAGTGGGTGCCGAACTGAGGTGTGAGGTCAGTTGACGGCAAGCGACACGAAAAAGGGAGGCGGGCCGCAGACGGCGGGCGCCTCCCTTCCCTCTTGGGCCGCGCATGCGGCCAGCCATACCGCTTAACGGACTTTCAGCAGGGTTCCGTTGATGAAGATGAGCTGGATCTCCCCGTTGGAGCGGTAGATGACGTGCCAGCGCGTGTCAGGCACTGTCACGGAGGCGAAGGCGCCGGTACGCGTGCCCGAGACGGTGACCACGGTATAGGTCTTGTTCACGTTCAGCGAGCCGGGATTGGCGATCTCGAGGGTCAGCCCGGAGACATCGAGGTTCCCTGCGACGCTCAGGAGGTCGCAAGAGCCGTCCGTCGCCACATCGACCAACAGGTTGCCTTCACGGAGCGTGGTGTTAGCCAGGGCGAGCGTGCCGATGTCGCCTTCGCCACCGGGCGCGAGGTTGCCGGTGACCGTCAGTGTGCAATTGGACACCGTACCTGCGCCGCCCAGGGACGCGAGGGTCTGGACGCCACTGTTGAAGTCGATCGCGGCCCCGTCGGCCACGAGAACGACTGTTGAGCTGTCGAGCTGGTTGGTGAGCCCGGCGCCGTCGAGTGTCAGCAGGCTGCCGTCGCCCGGGTCGACGAGGGGCACGTAGCTGAGGTTATTGGTCTCGCTCCGGCCCTGGAAATCCACACCGAAACCGAAGGCGGTGGTCTTCCACCATTGAGAGTTGACCGGGCCCGCGCCGCCTCCGCCCTGACCGAAGCGCGCCTCGAAGCGGTGGGGGCCGGGATCGAGGGTGATGGTGGAGAAAGTCGGCACATTCCATGTGATGCCGTTGGTCATCATCACGGTGCTATCGATCTTCAGGTAGACGTTGTCGTCGACGTTCTCGGCGAAGGTCCAGGTGACCGGCTCGGAGGAACGGTTCCAGATTGTGCCGCTGTACATGTAGGTGGTGTTGGTGGGCCAGCCCGCGGTGGTGTTGGCCATGCGGGTGGTCATCTGCACGGCGGTGGCGGGGTTGTTGGAGGTGGTCTGGAAGGCGCCCCAGATCGCGCCCTCCCACAGGCCCGCGCGGCGCACGTTCAGGACGCCGCCCTCGACCACGAGGGGCGCCTGCAACGCGAGCGGCACGCCGAGGATGAAGGTGCCGTCGCCCGTCTTTGTCAGGCTGTCGCTGACAAGGGCTCCGTTACCCAGGAGGCCGCTGGCTGCGTTGACCGCGCCGCCCGTGACGGCGAAGCCGCCGAGGTCGAGAACGCCAGCCTCGACATTGAGATCCGAGCCGGTGGGCAGCGACTGCTGCAGCGCGAGCTTGAGGGTGCCGTTCTGGACGGTCGTGGCGCCGCCGTAGGTGTTGGTGGACGAGAGGGTCAGCGTGCCCGAGCCGAGCTTGGTGAGGCCGCCGCTCGTGTTCTGCGTGAGGGTCAGCCCGGTGACGGCGGGATGGAAGTTGGTGCCGCCGCCGGAGAGCGTGACGGTGGGCGCCGAGGTATAGCCGTAACCGCGGCTGGTCATCTCGATGCCGGTGAGGGTGCCGCTGGCCGAGTCGAAAGTGGCGACGGCAGTCGCGCCGGTTCCTCCGCCACCGTCGATGCAGACCATCGGCGGCCCGATGTACCCTCGGGTCGGCGGCACATAGAGGCCGGTCACGCCTTGTCCCGGAGGGGCCAGCAGCGGTACGGCGATGGTGCAGATATTGGTCGCGGTGTCGAAGGTCGCGCCGCCGCCGTAGATGTTGACGGCTGTGGGCGCGTTCGCGCCGGTCGAGAAGACGTTGCCGGACTGACGGGAGCGGAAGGTGCCGCCGTCGAAGTTCACGAGGCCGACCGTGTTGGTACGGTTGGCACGCTGGACGTACTTCGCGGTCAGGCGTCCGCCGTTCAGGTTGAGGCAGGCGAACATGCTCCAACGGTCGCCGATGTTGATGTAGGCGTTGGCGTCGGCGTCGGCCGTGCCGTCGAGGGTGAGTTCGGCGAAACCCTTGGTGGTGCTGTTATCCGAGGCGTTACCGATGTCGATGGTCGGGTTGGCGTTGAGGGGGCTGGGGCCGGTGGCGAAGGTGCCGCCCGCCAGGACGACCACGCCGGTGCCGCCGCGGCTGATGCCGAGCTGGCCATTGTAGACCGTGCCCATCTCGAAGACTCCACCGGTCTGCCGGATGATGCCGACGCCGGTCAAATTGCGCCCGACCTGGAAGTAACCGTTGTTGGTGAAGGTGCCGCTGTTCAGCTCGTAGTAGCCGTAGCCGGTCTCGCCGACGCGCGGGTCGCTAGCAGCCCCGCCCCAGTTGTGCATGCGGCCGCCGTTCTGGTAGACCGCGCCGGCGCTGCCGCCGTTGTTGCCGACGACGAGGCGCTGGGTAACGCAGGCGTTGTCCTGGATCGTGAGGATGCCGCGGCCTGACTGGCCGACGACCAGGGAGGACTGTCCGACATTGTACGGGTAGAGGAAGCCGGACCAGCCCGCGTTGTTCTTGACGGTCATGCGGCCGAAGTGCGCGGCACCCTCGCCGACGTAGCAGGTATTGCTCTTGATCTCGACAAAGCTGTTGCCGTCAAGCGTGAGCGTGCCGGTGCCGACCATGACCGTTCCAGGCAGGCTGGCCGCTGAGCCGGTGAAGCGGGTCTCGCCGCCGTAGGCGCGCAGCGCGTTCTGGGTGATGAAGGGCCCGCTCAACGTGAGCGTGTTGTTGCCTTGCTTCGTGATCGAGACCGCCTTGGAGAGCGTGTGCGGGTAGTCCAGGCTGCCGAAGGTCGTGTCGATGTTCAGCACGGCGGAGTTGGCGACGAAGGTCGAGGCGTCGTGCAGGTCGCGGATCTGTTCGGCATTCCAGCCGATACCGTCGCCGAGCGTGTGCAGCCAGAGGGTCGCGCCGCCGAGCAGGGTGAAGCGGCCGTCGTTGTAGCCCGCGAGCGAGGCGGCGGTCTGGGCGTAGAACGTGCCGTTGCTGACGGTGGTCGTGCCCGCATAGGTGTTGGTGCCGCGCAGGTAGAGCGTGCTCCCACCGATCTTGACCAGCGAGCCGGAGCCGCCGATATTGCCGCGCACCGTCGCGCTGCCGCCGCCCATATCGAAGACCGAGCGGCCGTTGAGGGTGACGGGGCCGTCCCAGAAGTTCTGGTAGATGTTGTTGCCCTGCCGGACATAGAAGCGCGAGTTATCCTCCATCGCCAGGCTCCAGAGGATAGGGTAGTATAGGCTGTAGATATCGAAGGTCGCGCCGCCGCGGACGGTGAACGTATTGGCGCTGCCGCCGTTGAGGCGCGTGCCGACCTCGACCGTGAAGAGTCCCTGTTGAAGGTCAATGCTTCCGGCCGCACCGGGGTTCACCTCGACGGCGGTGAGGCCGATCGTGTTGGTGCCGACCTTGGTGACGGTGTAGCCGTTCATGTCGAAAGTGGCCTTGGAGCCGTTTGCCGTGGTGCGGATGTCCCAGCGGGCGTTAGCGTGCTCGCCGCCGAAGGTGGTGTCACCGGCGAGAGCGAGTTTGGTCAGCGCGTTATACTGGTTGTTGGCCGAGGAGTTGATGACCGCGCCGCGGCCGTCCGGGCCGGTGCCGCTGACGGTGACGGGCTCGTCGCCCAGGTACAGTGCGTTGGCGCCCAGTGTGCCGCCGAGGTCCAGCGCGGCGCCGCTTTGCACGACGGTTCCTGCGCTCTTGGCTCCGAGGGCGTTGCTGTTCTGAGCGACCAGGGTGCCGCTGCTGACGACGGTCACGCCGGTGTAGGTGTTCGCGCCGGACAGGGTCAGGCGTCCGGACCCCTCCATTGCGAGCGCGCCCGCGCCGTTAACGACGCCGGCGAGGGTCTGGGTCACGGCGCCGCCGAAAGCGAGCGTGCCGCCGCGGACCCACGTGACGCCGGAGAAGGTGTTGGAGGCTGTGAGCAGGGCCTTGCCGCCGCCGAGCTTCTCAAGGGTCGAGGTGCCGTTATTGGCGACGGCGGCCTTGACGGTCAGAACTGAGGTTGCCGAGTCGTTGCGGAGCGCCAGCGCGCCGCCTGCTGCGAGGGGCGCGAGCGCGCCGTCACCCTGGTTTTCGCCGAGGGTCAGGGCGCCGCCGCCGCTTGCGATCTCGACGCTGGCGGCCTTGAGGGTCTTGCCGGCCGTCGCGACCACTGCCACGGCGTCGGTCTCCTGCCGCAGGCGGAAGACGCTGTTTTCGGTGGCGCCGGCCAGCGTGATCGAGCCTGTGCCGCTGTCCTCGTTGATGACGGCCGCGGCTGCGGCGTTGTCGTCGATGGTCGAGCCGCGGACCGTGATGTTCGCGACCGTCAGGCTCGAGGCGTAGACGCCATCAGCGCTGCTGTAGGCGGCGTAATGGGTGCCGTTGACTGTGGCCCAGGTGCCGATCAGTCCGTCGGCCGTGCCGCTCTGGATCTTGATGCGGTTGCGGTCGCTCTCGCCGAGGCCGACGCCGACGAAGTTCAGGGTGCCGCCGGTACGTGAGAGCGAGGTGAGCGTGAACGTGGAGGTCTGCGAGTCACCGGCCTGCGTGGCGGAGATCGTGTTGGCCGCTACGCTGACGGTGACGGCACCGACGGTCTCCGAGAAGTTGGCCGCGCCGCCATCGTGGGAGAAGGCCAGGGTGCCGCCCGAGAGGGTCACGGCGCTGGCGTCGCGCAGACGGTTGGCGTTGTTGGCGGCGGCGGTGTTGTCCAACGTGAGCGTGCCGTTGCCGGAGAGGGCGACGCTGGTTGAGTTGGAGAGCGCGCCGTTGGCGCCGGTCAGGACAAGGTTGCCGCCACTGACGGTGGTGCCGCCGCTGAAGGTGTTATCGGCGGTAAGGCGCCAGGTGCCCAGGCCTGCCTTAGCCAGCGAGAGGGTGGGTTCCCAGGCTGTTGAGGAGCGCGCCGCTGAACACGCCGATGCCGTCGGTGTCGCCCTGAAGGCGCAGTGTCTTGGAACCGGAGTCACAGAGGTTGGTGGATGAGAAGGTCAGCAGGCCGCTGCCGCCGTGCTCGACGATCGAGAGGCTCTTTTTGAAGTGCAGGTAACGGTCGGTGGTCTCGCCTTCACCGGTATAGAGCAGGCGTGCGCCTGCGCCGTCGGCGCTGAAGCGGAAGTAGGAGCCCAGTCCGAGGTTGCTGTCGGTGGCGCCGCGGTTACCGATGCGCTTGACGCTGATCGTGCCGGGGCTGTTGATCAGGACCTGACCGGTGAAGGTATTGGTTCCGAGCAGCTCGATGGTTCCGGCGTTGGAACCGTGGTAGTATTCGAAGCCGGTGCCGATGACGGGCGCGTGGATCGTCAGGATCTTTCCGGAGGCGGCGCTGTTGTCCGAATAGTTCTCGCCTCCGGCGTCGCTCAGGCGGAGGTAGCCGGGTCCGTAGATGACGGTGTCCTTGCTGACGTTGATGTTGCCGCCGCCGCCATTGGCGAAGGTGTTGGTGCCTGCGGCCAGGTAGATGGTGCTGGCGGGCTCGCCGTTGGCGCCGAGCGAGGTCAGCGTGTTGTTGCCGGCGAGGGTGAGCGGGCCCACGCTGTTGACGGTGAGCGACAGGGAGACGGTCGAGCCCTTCTGGATGTCGCCCAGGATACGCGTCGGCCCTACGCCCTCGATATTGAGCGCGCGCGTATTGACCACACTGGCCGCGGGGGCGCGGACCGAGCTGAAGGTGAGCGTCTGGTTGGGGGTGTCATTACGGAAGGTGCAGGTGGCGTTGTTGGTCACATGCCCGAGTTCGACCGCGCAATTAAAGGTCTGTCCGGTCGCGGCGTTGGCCGTGAGCTGGATCGTTCCGCTGTTGGCCAGCACCAGGGTCTGGCTGTTCGCCGCGCCGGTGCCGAGCGTGTAGGAGGCGAGTCCCGGGGAGTCGAAGATAATGGAGGAGATGCCTAAGAGGCCTGAGAGGTTGACGGTTGTGTTCGCGCTGCCGTTCGCGAAGGTGGCCACATCGAGGAAGGAGTCGCCAGGGTGGGCGGGTGAGGCCCAGTTGACCCGGTTTGTCCAGAACGCGTCGGCCGAACCGTTCCACGTGCCGTTGGCGGCAAGAGCCCGCTCAGCACGCGACAGGGTAAACAGGACGCCAAGCGCCATGAGGGTCTTAAAACCTAACATGCGACGTTTCATACCACACCTCGTTGTTTCACGGACACCACACCCGTCGTCAGACGGAATTACAATTAAGAAAAAGTGTATCGAGATGACGTGCGGCTGTCAATCGCGACGTTCCGAAAAGCACGGAAATGTGCGGGGATGGGGCTTGAAGTTAATGTAACCCGTTGAGCCACTATTATTTATGCTGTAAAATCCAGCGATACAGTACGATTTTGGCCTTATAGTCGTCCTCAAGGAAGACCAGGTACTCGCCATCGGCGCGGCGGTGGGCGCGGAGGCTGTCGCGGATGTCCTGCAGGCCGATTTCGCCGAGGTCAGGCGGCGGCTCGAAGTGGCCGACTGAACGGCCGTCTTCCAGGCGGAACACTTCGACGCGCCCGGTTCTGACGCCGAGGGCCTTGGAAGCGCCGGTGTATGGGACGAAGAGGAAGTCGCCAGCCATGTCAAAGCCCATCGGCTCGCAGCTCTCGTGGCCGCGCGAGCCGGCCTCATAAGGCAGTGTGATCCGCCAGCGCGGCGAAGCTTTGCCGCCGGATCTGGTCCAGCCGTCGTATCGCGCGAGGATCGGCCCCATCGGTTTCCAGTGCTGGTTACGGTGCTCCTCCGTCGTGCCGCCGATAACCATCGTGTCGGTCGCCGGGTCGTAACGCAGTCGCTTGACCTGCTTAAAGCCAGAGGGGTGCGGAAATGTCTGTGCCGCATGAAGGCACCAGCGGGGATTCCCTTGGGCGTCGAGGCCTTCGCAGGGGAAACGGCGGATGCCCAGGGTTTCCGAGGCGCGCCAGACCGTGCCGGACGCGTCGACCCAGAGCCCCTGCGCCGTGGGCGCGGCGGTGGGAGAAGACTCAAACTCGTCCGCACCGATCGCGCCGTCGCCGTCGGCGTCGCGCCAGAGCCACTCACCTTGCGCGGGCTGAGCCGCCGGCCAGTCGTCCCGGCGCGCGCCGGTGCGGGAGAAGAGGCCGGACGGGATCGCCAGTTCGGCGGTCGGGCCGTTGCCGAAGCGGTAGACCTGAAGGCGGTCACTGTTCATGTCGGTGACGAACAGGATCGGGCGGCCGCCGATGCGGCGGACCCAGGCGCCTGCGGACCAGATGTGCAGCCGGGGATCATCCGGGTAGCGGAAGCGGTCGACCGTGTAGGCGCGGTAGTCGGCCTCCAGTCCTCGCGGGCGGCTGTAGTCCAGCGCGAAGCGCTCCTCCTTGGTGAAGACGCGGGTGTCGTCGGCGGGATCGACGTCCGCCAGGTCGACGAAGGTCTGGCCGATGAGCCGCCAGCGGAGCTTGAGGTCGGGCGCGTAGGCCTCCAGCACGGTGCTGCCTCCGCCGGTGCTACCCTGGTGCGCGACGAAAAGCGTGCCGGCGGTATCGCAGGCGATGGCGCGCGGCCGGTTGAATTTTAGGGGTTCAACGGCGCCCGACGGATCCGCGTGTATCCCGCCCTCGCGGCCGATCGCCCCGGCGGGCCGCGGGCCGCTGTCGAGATGGCTGAAGAGCAGGAGCTGCTGGCGCGGGCCGTCGTCGGCCACGAGCAGCCGTCCGTCGGGCATGAAGCAGACCGCCGCCGGCTCGGCCCGCGCATCGAACCGGATCTCGCGCGGCCCGGGGCGGCCGTTCCCGTCGAGCGCGACGACGCGCGGCGGGTGGCGGGTGTCGCCTTCCTGTAAGACCCAGAGTTCGTTTTGGGGCGACAGGGTCAGCGCGCTGGCGCGCTCGAACGGCCATACGGCCAGCCGGGCCATGGAGTCGGCGTCGTAGACCTTGATGGTCGCGTCGTACGGACAGGCGACCCAGAGCCGGTTCGAGGTGGCGCACAGCCCCGTGATATTCGCCGAGCGCCGGACGCGCGCCTGACGTTCGACCGGCACCTCGTCCACCCTGAGGAAGGCGGACTTGAGCGTGCCGCCCTTGCCGCCCTTGGCGCCGGGGAAGGGCGCGGCCTTGCGGATGTCGTCCAGCGTGCGTCGCGAGACGCCGATCCAGTCAAAGCCCTTGGGCGGCCAGGTGTCGGCATCGACCAGGTTCCCGCCCTCGTTACCCATGCGTCCGCTGATGAACAGGTGACGCGCGTTGGCGGCGACCGCATAGCCCCCCTGATGACCCCAGCCGTGGGTATAGCGCGCGCAACCGAGCACCTCGCCGCCCTTGAACGCCGTGCAGTTGCCTCCGCCCTCCTCCCAGTGGACGTTCGAGAACAGCCGGCCGTCCGGGGCGGCGCACAGCGCGTCGATGTCCTGAGGCACCCAGCGCTCGGCGCCGGGATACGTGTTGCCGAACCACGAGGCGACGGCCGGCAGCGCGGGCGACGTGAACGACTCGCCCAAGGGGGCTGTTCTGTCCTCCGCAGCGGAGGCGGCATGGCTGACGGCGAGGGTTACGAACCAGAGGCTTCGCGTAAGGGTTAAGGTGAACATGCGGGTTTGGCTCTGGCGCGGGCGGATCCTCGCTCAGGCATGGTTCCTGAGCTTCAGCTCCAGCGGGTGGGGGTTGAGGTAGTACTGCTCTTGCAGATAGGAGAGGCCGTGCTTGTTCACGTAGTGCCGGAGCAGGGTCACCGGTACGATCAGCGGGATGAGTTCCCGGTGGTAATCGTCGATCACCCGGGCCAGCTCCCTGCGGTCGGCCTCATCCGCGACCTCGCGCAAGAAGCCCAGCATGTGCTGGAGAATATTCGTGTGCTTGCGTACCGTGGCGGGCGTTTTGAGCGCCCGCATCAGTTTGGCCTCGTACTGCGGGATGTGTGCGCGTGCCGCACCGGCCGTGAGGCCGGCCAGCTCCCGGCCCAGCTCCCGCATCAGCGACTCATGGTGGGACTGGATCAGGTATTTGTTACGGGCGTGGAAGGTCATCAGGGTGCTGTGCGTCGGACGCGCCTGGACCGCCTGCCGGAAGCGCCAGAGCGTGAACACGCGCTCGACGAAGTTCTCGCGCAGGCCGAGGTCGTTCAGCCTTCCCTCCTCCTCGCAGGGGAGCGTCGGGAAGCGCTCCATGAACGCTTGGGCGAACAGGCCGGGGGCCTTGCCCGCCATGCCGCCCTTGTCGGTGTAGACCTTAACGCCCTGCATGCCGCTGCTGGGGGAGCGCGCCTTGAAGATGAAGCCGTGCAGGTCTTCTTTCGCGAGTTCCGCGACACGCCTCGAAGCCCAGGCCCGCATACGCTCGGTATGGTCCACGCCGGTCCGCGTCGTCACGAGCCGCGGAGCCGCCGGATCGCCGACCAGGCGCATGGACTCGCGCGGCACCCCGAGGCCGCATTCCACCTCGGGGCAGACGCCGACGAAGGTCACGAACCGTCCGAGCGTGCCGGTGAGGTAGGGGTCGTGCTTGTGCTGCCCGTCATAGCGTACGGGCTCGCCGAGAAGGCACGCGCTGATACCGATCCGTATCTCATCCATGGTGTGGAGACCTCCGGTTACTGATTCATCCCGGCCCTGTTTCAGGCGCGCCTAAGGCTGCCCGAGCTTGCGAACCCAGATATTGCGGAAGCGCACGGGGCAGCCGTGGCCGCAGAGACCGAGCGGGCCGGCGCTGAGCAGGCGCTTATAGGAAGGCGCGATGCGGTGTCCGGTCTCGCCGTAGACCGGCGCATGGAGGTGGACGAGCACGCCGTTATGGAGCATGGTCACGCGCGCGGGTTCCTTGAGCCTGCCTTCGGCGAACACGGGGGCCGTGAAGAAGATGTCGAAGCTCTGCCATTGGCCCGGGGGGCGGGTCACGTTGACCAGCGGGGGTGTCTGGCCGTAGATGGCTGCGGCCTGGCCGTCAGGGTAGAGCTTCACATTGTAGGAGTCGAAGATCTGGATCTCGTAAAGGCCCATGAGCAGGACGCCGTTGTTGCCCTGGTCGTGCCAGGGGCCCCTGAAGTCGGCAGGGGCCAGCCACTCGACGTGGATCTGGCAGTCGCCGAACTCCTCGCGCGAGAGCAGCGTGCCCTTCCCGGCCACCAGCTCGCCGTTCTCGACCGTCCACGCATTGCCGCGCCAGGCGTCCAGCCCGGAGCCCTCGAAAAGGGAGACGGCGTCGGACGGGCGCGGGAGGGGGGGCAGGGCGGGGCCGGGGTCGATACGTGCGGGCGCCGGACGGTCGGGGTCGTGGCAGAGCCACTCGCACCAAGGCAGCTTGGGGGTGTCCTTATAACCGAAGACGCCCGAACCGTCGCGGGCCTGGACAAGGTCGGCCGCGGCCGCGCGCCCCGCGAGCGCGAGGCAGAGCAGGCACACGAGGTGAGCGCGCGCGCATCGGCTGAGTTGCTGCTGAGTTACGTTCATACCATTTTACCTGTCAGGTGTTAGTAAAGGATACGACAAGCCTTCAAATTGCCAGATCGCGGGAGACCTGTCAATCGGCCAGAACGGGGGCTCGAAAAATTGCGGCCGGGCCTTCTTGACAGTAGGCTCTGATATAAGATAAAGTATCACCTCAATTCGTTCCGAATGAGAGTGTCTGGCGTGGCGAACGCCGTAGCTGTGAAGGATGATGACATGGATGCGTATGCGGTTTTGGAGACCGGTGGCAAGCAGTACCGTGTGACCACGGGCGTGACGTTGGACGTGGAGCGTCTGGTGGCTGAGGCCGGCCAGGATATCGTGTTGGACAAGGTGCTCGCGGTGTCTGACGGCAAGGAACTCAAGATCGGCATGCCGTATGTCGAGGGTGCCCAGGTCGTGGCCACGGTGGTGGGTCACAAGCGGGGCAAGAAGCTGATCAACTTCAAGAAGAAACGCCGCAAGGGCTATTCGCGCACGGTCGGCCACCGTCAGGAGCTGACGGTGATCACGGTCAAGTCGGTGGCGTGAACGGAAGGCGTCAGAAGCGGTTTTTTCCCGCATGAGGAGCGTGTTTTATGGCAGGTGCAGCATCAGCAAGGAACGGTCGCGACAGCAACGCCAAGCGGCTCGGGGTCAAGCGTTTCGAGGGTCAGGTTGTGACGGCCGGCTCGGTACTGGTCCGGCAGCGCGGCACGAAGTTCCATCCCGGAGCGAACGTGGGCCTGGGGCGTGATTTCACGCTTTTCGCCCTGATCGACGGGACGGTCAAGTTCCAGAAAGAGGGCACCGTGGTCAGCATCCTTCCCGCCTTAGCGGCGGCGAAGTGAGGGAGCGCGCCCGGTCGGTCCGCGAAAAGTGACGTGAAGACGCGAACGTTTGTTGACCGGGTGCTCGTGCATGTGCGGGCCGGCAAGGGGGGCGACGGGAGCAGCAGCTTCCGTCGCGAGGCTTGTGTCCCGGAAGGTGGCCCTGACGGCGGCGATGGCGGTCGTGGCGGGCATGTCTTAATCAGGGGGTCCAAGGATGTGGACTCCCTGATCTCTTTGTATTTTGCGCCGCAGCTTTTTGCCGAGGACGGGGTTGCAGGCCGCGGCCAGAAGATGTACGGGCGCATGGGCCAGGATCTGGTGGTGCCGGTGCCGTGCGGCACGGAGGTCTACGACGAGGCCACCGGGCAGCTTGTGGCCGATATTGTCTCCCACGGGCAGGAGGCGGTCGTCGCCCAGGGCGGCAAGGGCGGCCTGGGCAATGTGCATTTCCGGACCTCGACGCACCAGGTGCCGACCGAGCATACGCCGGGCGATCCGGGCGAGGAGTTCCGGCTGCGGCTGGAGCTGAAGACGATCGCCGATGCGGGCCTGCTGGGGTTCCCTAATGCGGGGAAGTCCTCGATCCTCTCACGCCTGAGCGACGCGCGGCCGAAGATCGCCAGCTACCCGTTCACCACGCTGAACCCGATCGTCGGGACGGTGGTGTATGAGGACTTCTCGCAGTTGCGCATGGCGGATGTGCCCGGGATCATTGAGGGCGCGGCCAGCGGCGTGGGACTCGGCATTGATTTCCTGCGGCATATCGCGCGGTCGCGCGTGCTGGTCTATGTGATCGACATGGCGGGCACGGACAATCGTCAGCCGTGGGACGATTATCGCAAGCTGCGTCGCGAGATCGCGCAATACGACGCGGCGCTTCTGGAGCGGCCGTCGCTGGTGGTCGCCAATAAGATGGATGAGCAGGCGGCGGTGGAGAACCTGCCGGTGTTCGTCAAAAAGGTGCGGGTGCGTCCGATCGCGCTCTCGGCGGTGGCGCCGGGCGATCCTGGGCTTGCGACGCTCAAGCGGCGCCTCTGGGAGCTCCTCAAGCCGGTGCCGAAGGGCGCCTGGGCGGTCGAGGGCCAGCCGGTTTCGCCGCCCGTCGGGGCGGACGCCGCGGCGGACGACGGCCTGCTGACGGAGGAGTCGCTGCGCCTTGCGCCGTTTCTCGACCTCTCGCGCAAGCCTCCCAAGCGTAAGACCCTGCCGCGCGGTTAGGCTGGGCGGTTCGTGTCGGCCTTTGCCCGCGGTGCCTGGTCCGGCCGCAGCCGGGGGTTAGGCCTGCAGCCACGGAGGCGCTTCGGGCAGGGCGGCATCAAAGGCGGACGACAGCTCGCACTCATACGCCGGGGTGTAGGTCCCGTCAAGGAAGCGCCCGTACGCCTCGGCGCAGAAACGCTCCCACGACGCCTCCTCGCTTCCGGGCGTGATCGGGAAGAAGTGTGCGCCCACCTGACGGGCGGCCGCACGGTCGCCCAGCGCATCGCCGATCATCAGGATCTGGCCGGGCGCGTAGGCGCCGCCTGCCGCGAGGCGCAGGTGCTCCGACTTGAGGCCGAGTTCCTGCCCCGCGATAAAGTCAACGTAATGCCGTATCCCGTGGAGGTCCCACTCGTGGACGAGCGCCGCCTCGGGCGTCTGCGAGACCACCAGGGCGTCGCTGGACGCGCGGATCAGTGCCAGCGCGCGCAGCGCCGAGGCGAAGGGCGGCACCGGGCGCATGCGCGTGGCGATGTCGTCGTTGATCGCGAGGCTCCAGGCGAGGAGCCGTTCCAGCTCCGGGTCGCGGGTGCGCGCGACCTCATCCGCGAGGGAGGGGTTGCCCAGGGGCAGGCCGGAGGTCACATAGGCGCGGAGGGCGTCCAGCGCGGGCAGGGCGGCTCCGGACGCGCGGGCCTGCGGGTGCCCGTGGAGCAGCTCGAACGTGCGCAGCAGGGCGGGGAAGCGGTTGCTGCCGCGGGTGCGCGAGTAGAGGTTCACGAACTCGGCGCAGGCGCGCAGGGCGTCCGAGCAAGCCTCCAGCCCCCAGAAACGGATGATCAGGGGGTGGAAATGCTCGCGCTGCTTGACGCTCATCGTGTCAAACACGCACCCGTCGGAGTCGATCCCGACGAGGGTGTCGTGACGGCGCGGAAGCGCCACGAGGGCTTCGCGGCGGGAGGGGTCAGCGGACATAACGGCCTAGGCGGCGAGCTTGCCGATCGCGATGAAGGTGAAGACCATCGTGAAAATGGCCGTGGTCTCGACGATGCCGAGCGCGGCCAGGTAGTTGGTGAGGCCCTGGCCGGTCTCGGCCTGCGCGTCGCAGGCCGCGGCTCCGGCGCGGCCCTGGTAGAAGGCGGAGAGGCCGATGGCGGCGCCGGCGAAGATGCCGAGCACCAGCAACGCCGCACCCGCCTGCGCCACGCCGAACATCTTGAACATCAGGATCATGCCGTAGAGGCTCTGCGTGATCGGCGCGCCCACGAAGGAGAGGAGCAGGAAGGGCGCCTGCTTATTCTGGGCGTAGCATTTCTTCCAGGCGCCGACCGCCGAGGCGGCCGCGACACCGGTGCCGAGGGCCGAGCCGGCCGCGCTCAGCGCCAGGCAGGCGACGGCGCCGGCCAGGCCCATAGCCTGTTGAAGTGAGGACAGTGTGTCAGGATTCATGGTCATTTCTCCGTTTGGTGTGTGATAAAGCGTTGTGTGCGGGCCTCGCGCGCAAGCGGCGTCCGGTTTAGGCGGTGTCGGCGCTCCTGCGGAACGGCCTGAAGGCCGAGCCGGCCCAGGAGATGCCCTTGTGGTTGGAAAACTCGAGCGTGTTGAGGCGCACCGCATGGACGAGGACGCTCAGTCCGGCCATCAGGAAGTTCAGCGTGTGGCCGAAGAGCAGGATCAGGATCAGGCAGGGGATCTTGACGATGGCGGGCAGGTCGAGCCCCAGCGCCATCTCATTGAAGTTCTCGGCCACCTTGACGCCCGCCAGGCCCACGGCGAACAGGCGCACGTAGGAGATAATGTCGCCCAGGCAGCCGATGATGTTCAGCGGCAGCATGCCCAGTTCCGCGCCGTTGGTCTTCAGCTCCGACTTGCGGAGCGAGAAGAGGGCGATCAGCGTGATCGAGACAGCGAAGACCGCTTTCATGGCCGACGGCAAGGGGAGCACGCCGACCACGTTGCCCGCGAGGAAGTACATGAACCAGACCACCCCCAGCCAGCCGAGCTGGGCCAGCCATTTGCGGTCAGGGAAGAGCGCGACGGCGTTCCAGACGCGCGCGACGCTGAGGTGCGCGACGCCGAGCGTGAAGCACAGCAGCATCATGTTGCCGTCGCCCTTACCGTCGGGCTGGGCGAACCAGCGGCTGACCGCGTTGTCCAGCACGGCGGGGTGGAACCCGAACCAGGTGTTCGAGAGTGCGCCCCAGAGGACTGTCGCGAGGGAAAAAACGGATAGCAGCACGAACGGCGCGCGCGGCGCCCGGGGCGCCTTGCGGCGCGCCCCAAGCACCAGCAGCAGGATGAGCGCGCCGTAGCCGCCATCGCCGACCAGCATGGCGAAAAAGATACTGAAGAAGCAGAAGAAAGGAAGGCTGATGTCCGACTCGCGGTAGGCGGGGGCGATGCCCAGAGTCTGGAAAAGAGACAGCATGGGACGCACCAGGCGCGG
Organism: Verrucomicrobiota bacterium; assembly: GCA_022704145.1. Lineage (GTDB taxonomy): Bacteria > Verrucomicrobiota > Kiritimatiellia > RFP12 > UBA1067 > JAKJGY01. The sequence continues at coordinate 17,454 of JAKJGY010000026.1, read as the reverse complement.
CGGCCGCAGGAGGGTCGGCGGCTGCTCGTCGTCTGCCGGGTCACGCAGCACGAGGCCCCACGCCTGTTCGGCGGCGGTGTCGCGCAGCAGGGCGGCCTGGTCGGCAGGCACCCACCCCGTGATGCACAGCACGGGGCCGTGCTGCGACATGTTCTCCGCGGCCGTCGCGAACGTGCAGAGATCCTCCAGGCGCGACTCCTCGCGCGCGAGTTCGGCGTCGGCGTTCGCGGCGCGCTTCAGGAGGCCGGCGATCCTGACCGCGCGTGCGGCGGCCTGCTCGAGCCGCGCGCGCAGCTCATCGACGGAAGCCTCGGGTGGCGGGAGGATCTCGATAGGGGCTTCCGGATGGCAGGCTCCCACGAGCGCGGCATACGTGTGGTGGCTGTCCGCGGCCAGAGGGAACAGGGTGGCGCCGGGAAAGGCCGGCAGGGGGCAGGAAAGGGGGGCGCGCACCAGCGTCACCGGCAGGCCCGCCTGGGCGAGGCGCGCCGGGAGGGCGGCGTCGAACGAGCCGAAGGGGGCGTAACACGCGATCTCACGCTTCAGGCGGTCGGCCTCGTTGACCAGCTCCTGGCGCAGGTCGGCGAGCTGCAGGATCGCGCCGGTCATCTGCGCGGCATCGCCCGCGACGGACGGCAGGCGCCGGGCGAGCAGGTCGGCCGCATGCAGGAGGTGCCCCGGCGCACGATGGGGCGCGCCCAGGGCGGGCGATACGTCCTTGTCGGCAAGGGCTGCGGCGAGCGTCGAACGGGCGCGGCGGACTTCGGCGAGACGCGTCTGCGCCTGGCGCAGGGCGTCGGAGTCGGCGGGTCCGAGGTTGAGGTGCGCCAGGCCGAACTCGCGCAGGCGCTCGAGGGCGTTCTCACGGTCACGCGCCAGGCACAGGAGCGTCAGATGGCTCATCGGGACGATCATGCGGCGTCCTCCTCGTCGGCCACGCCCGTCGGGCGGCTCCGCCCCTTCGCGATCTTGCCGCGGGTGACGGAGGCGGTCTGCTCGTCGCCGATGGCGATCTTGATCAGACGGATGTGCTCCTTGCACTCGGGAATCTTGACCTTCTCGAAGAGGTTGACGCGCTGCGAGGTGGTGTTCAGCTCCTGCGTCACAAGCTGGCGCTGACGCTCGAGGATACCGCGCTCCGCCTGGAGGGCTAGCAGGGCGCTGACAGCAGCGGCGGCGGAGTCGAGCCACGGGGGGGTGGCGAAGAGGTCGAGCGAGGCTGTCGCGGCCTGTATGCCGCGGAAGACCGGGATGGTGACGCCCGCGATGTTGCTGGTGGCGGTGAGGACCCGCTCCAGGCGGACGAGCCCGTCGAGCGGCGCCCCGGTCTCCGAGAAGAGCGCGACCCAACTGGCGAGTGCGAGCCGCTCCGCCTCCTCACGCGCCACGACCTCGTCCAGCTTGGCGGCGATGGCCGCGATCTCCGCCTGAAGCTGCTGTTTCTTGAGCTGGAGCATCGGCAAAAACCGCTGGAAGCGCTTGAGGGCGTCACCTTGCGCCTTCAGCTCGGTCTTAGTGAGTTTGATCTTTGCCATAAGCGGTTATGCCGGATACCTTCACGCGCTGCGGCCGCGCCATACGCAGCAGCCGCAGAACGCGCAAAACAAGTTATAAACTATAGCACGCCGCCAGTGACCTGTCGAGAGCCGGAGGTTCAGGAATCGTTTTGCCATTTTGCTTTACGCGCGGGACTTCTTGACTTTGCGGGTGTACTCCTGGAGCGAGAGCACCTCGCAGGTCTTGAGTGTGCGCAGACGCTTGATACCGTCGACGGCGGACTGAAGCCCGCGCACGGTAGTGGTGATGGGCAGGCCGCGGCGGATGGCCTCGGTGCGCATGATCACCTCGTCCTTGGCGGGTTTCGCGCCTGAGGGCACATTGACGATCCACTGGATCTCGTTGTCGAGGATCAGGTCGAGGGCGTTGGGCCGGCCTTCCGAGATGCGGAAGACGGCGCGCGCCTTGACGCCTGCCTCGCGCAGGACGGTGGCCGTGCCGCGCGTGGCGTAGATGGTGTAGCCGAGGTCGGTCAGCTCGCGGGCGGCGGCGGCGGCGTCGCGCTTGTCATGGTCGGTGACGCTCAGGAAGACGCTGCCCGACATGGGGAGGGGGTTGCCGGCGCCGAGCTGGCTCTTGACATAGGCCATGCCCGGGTCGGAGTCCATGCCCATGACCTCGCCGGTGGAGTGCATCTCAGGGGTCAGAAGGGCGTCACAGCCGGGGAAGCGGTTAAAGGGCAGGACGGCCTCCTTGAAGGCGTAGTGGCGGATGGTGACCTCGCGGGTGAAGCCCAGCTCCTCGAGGGTCTGACCGGCCATGACCAGGGCCGCGAGGCGGGCGAGGGGCACGCCGATAGCCTTGCTGACATAGGGCACGGTGCGCGAGGCGCGCGGGTTGACCTCGAGGATATAGACGACGTCGTTCTGCACGGCGTACTGGACGTTCATCAGGCCCACGACCTTGAGTTCCTTGGCGAGGGCGTGGGTGTGCCGGCGGATCTCGTCGCAGACCGACGGCTTCAGGCTGAGGGGCGGGATGCTGCACGCGCTGTCGCCGGAGTGGATACCGGCCTTCTCGACATGCTCCATGATGGCCCCGAGCACCTGGATCTTGCCGTCGGAGATACAGTCGACGTCCACCTCGATGGCGTCCTCGAGGAACTTGTCGATCAGGACGGGGTGGCCCTCGGAGGCGGCGAAGGCCTCTTTGACGAACTCGGCGAGCGACTCCTCGTCGTAGACGATGGCCATGGCGCGGCCGCCGAGGACAAAGGAGGGCCGGACGAGCACGGGGAAGCCGATGCGCCGGGCCACGGAGAGGGCGCCCGCGTAGTCGAGGGCTGTGCCGTTGTCGGGCTGGCGCACGCCGACCTTGTCGGCGAGCTGCTTGAAGAACTCGCGGTCCTCGGCCTTCTCGATGCTCTCGGGCGAGGTGCCGATGATCGTGACGCCGTTGGCGGCGAGGGCCTTGGCGAGGTTGAGCGGGGTCTGGCCGCCGAACTGGACGATCACGCCGTCGCACGCTTCACGGCGGTAGATGGCCAGCACGTCCTCAAGGGTCACGGGCTCGAAGTAGAGCTTGTCCGAGGTGTCGTAGTCGGTCGAGACGGTCTCGGGGTTGCTGTTGACCATGATCGTCTCGAAGCCTGCCTCGCGCAGGGCGTAACAGGCGTGGACGCAGCAGTAGTCGAACTCGATGCCCTGGCCGATGCGGTTCGGCCCGCCGCCGAGGATCATGATCTTTTTCTTAGGCTGGTCCGGGGCGGGGAGGTCGGCGAGGTCGGTGGCGGTCGACCAGGTCGAGTAAAAGTACGGGGTGAAAGCCTTGAACTCGGCGGCACAGGTGTCGACGAGGCCGTAGACTGGGGTGAGCCCGAGCGTGGCGCGCGCGTCGCGGACTTCGGCTTCGGACGACTTGGTGAGGAAGGCGAGCTGCTTGTCGGAGTAACCGAACTCCTTGGCCTGCCGGAAGAGGGGCAGGTCGGCCGCGAGAGCGGCGAGCGATCCGCACCTGCCGACCTCCCTCTCAAAGGCCACCAGCTCCTGGAGCTGGTTGAGGAACCAGGGGTCGACCTTGGTGAGGGCGAAGAGACGCTCGACGCTCCAGCCGCGCGCCATGGCCTCGTGGATATGGAAGATGCGGATGGGGCCGGCGTGGCGCAGGGCGTTCTCCAGCGACGCGTCGGTGAAGTGTCGGCTGACGTCGTTATCCTTGCCGTCGGCGCCGAAGCCGCCGCGTCCGATCTCAAGCGAGCGGAGGGCTTTCTGGATCGACTGCTGGAAGGTCTTGCCGATGGCCATGGTCTCGCCGACCGACTTCATCGAGGTGGTCAGCGTGGCATTGGATCCGGGGAACTTCTCGAACGCGAAACGCGGCACCTTGGTGACCACGTAATCCAAGGCCGGCTCGAAGCAGGCGGGCGTCTCGCGGGTGATGTCGTTGCGCAGCTCGTCCAGCGTGTAGCCGACGGCGAGCTTCGCGGCGATGCGCGCGATGGGGAAGCCGGTGGCCTTGGAGGCGAGGGCCGAGGAGCGGCTGACGCGCGGGTTCATCTCGATGACCACCAGTCGCCCGTTTTCGGGGTTAATGGCGAACTGCACGTTCGAGCCGCCGGTCTCGACGCCGATGACGCGCATGACGGCGATAGAGGCGTCGCGCAGGAGCTGGTACTCGCGGTCGGTCAGGGTCATGGCGGGCGCCACGGTGATGCTGTCGCCGGTGTGGATGCCCATCGGGTCGAAGTTCTCGATGGAGCAGATGATCGAGATGTTGTCCTTGCGGTCACGCATGACCTCCATCTCGAACTCCTTCCAGCCGAGGACGGACTCCTCGACGAGGATCTCGTTGACCGGGCTCAGGCTGATGCCGTTGGAGCAGATGGCCTCGAACTGCGCGGCGTCGTAGGCGATGCCTCCGCCGCTGCCGCCAAGGGTGAAGGCCGGACGGATGATGATGGGGAACTCGCCGATCTCCTTCTGAATCCGCCAGGCCTCCTCGAGGGTGTGGGCGGTGCCGCTGCGCGGCACGTCGAGCCCGATCTTGAGCATGGCGTCCTTAAAGAGCTGGCGGTCTTCGGCGCGGCGGATGACCTCGGCGTTGGCGCCGATCATCTCAACCTGGTAGCGGGCCAGGATGCCCTCGTCGGCGAGACGGATCGCCAGGTTCAGGGCGGTCTGGCCGCCGAGGGTCGGCAGGATGGCGTCGGGCCGCTCGCGGCGGATGATCTCGTGCAGGATCTCGACCGTCAGCGGCTCGATGTAGGTGCGGTCCGCGAACTCCGGGTCGGTCATGATGGTGGCCGGGTTGCTGTTGACCAGGACAACCTCATAACCCTCCTCGCGCAGGGCCTTGCAGGCCTGGGCGCCGGAATAGTCGAACTCGCAGGCCTGACCGATGACGATGGGGCCGGCGCCGATGATCATGATCTTGGAGAGGTCGTTTCGCTTGGGCATCTGGCTGCGCTCCGGTCTGAAGGTGGTTTCACGTTATCCCACTTATCGAGCAAGGTACGTGCCAACAGGCCTCGTTTCGAGAAGAGACGTGAATGATGCGGAACGGGGCAGTAGCATACAAAATCAGCATGCCCAACGCCATGAGAATGTGCTATGCTCGTCACGAATTCTGTGTTGCCGCCACGGGCGACATGTGTCGGAGCGACATTTTTGTGCGCGTCCGGGCAGGTTGCGGACGGACAGGACAAATTTGTCCGCGCTGAGGGGGCGAGTCGTTTGCGATCAGGCCCTCCGGAGATCGAACGTCAGGGTGTCGGGCGCCTGGGCGGAGGGCTCCTATTAGTGTTATAAGGCACGTCCGATACCGTGAGCGCGTTCGCGGGCGTGACGTGGGTCGAAACGGGTTTCTTGGCATGGGGAGTGCTTGATACTATGACTATGCTTACGGACAGCGACAATTTTGGTGGCCGGGTTGCGGATGAGGGGCCGCGTGAGCACTGCGGCGTGTTCGCCGTTTATGGCGTGGACAATGCCGCCATGACGATTTACAACGGTCTGTTCGCTTTGCAGCACCGCGGCCAGGAAGGCGCCGGGATGGTGGTGAGCGACGGCAAGTCGCTTCGCTTCTGCAAAGGCATGGGCCTGGTGAGCGAAGTGTTCACCGGGGATTTCACGGAGCATCTTCCCGGACGGACCGGGATCGGGCATGTGCGCTACTCGACGACCGGCGCGTCGCGGTCGTGCAACGTGCAGCCCTTTCTTGCCGAGTGCCGCGACGGCATGTGGGCGATCGCGCACAACGGCAATCTGGTGAACGCCACCGAGCTGCGGGATCGGTATCAGAAGCAGGGCGCCATTTTCCAGACCACGACCGACAGCGAGATCCTGTTGCATCAGTTGGCTGACCCGGCCTTCTTCGGGGCGCAGGACCGCATCAGGAAGGCGCTGGTCGAGCTGCGCGGCTCCTTCGCCTTTGTGATCGCCCGGCCCAACTGCATTTACGCCGCGCGCGATCCCTGGGGCATTCGGCCACTTTCGATCGGCACGTTAGGCAAGGGCTATGTGGTCGCCAGCGAGACTTGCGCCCTGCAGCAGATCGGGGCGAAGTACCTCCGTGACGTCAACCCCGGCGAACTGGTGAAGCTGGACGATAACGGGGTCAAGAGCCTGCGGTTCGGCGATGTGCCGAACTCCGGCTACGGGCAGTGCGTGTTCGAACATATCTATTTCGCCAGGCCGGACAGCCGGGTCTTCGGGCAGAGCGTCTATTCGGTCCGGACCGCGATCGGCAGTAAGCTCGCGCAGGAGCATCCGGTGGCTGCCGACGTGGTGGTGCCGATCCCGGACAGCGGGGTGCTGGCGGCGCTCGGTTACGCGCATACCAGCGGTATCCCGTTCGAGATGGGCTTCATCCGGAACCACTATGTCGGGCGGACCTTCATCATGCCCTCGCAGCGTTCGCGCAAGAGCAGCGTGGACCTGAAGCTCGCGGTGGTGCCGGAGGCGGTCAGCGGCAAGCGTGTGGTGCTGGTCGACGACTCCATCATCCGAGGCACGACGATCCAGCGGCGTATCGAAATGATGCGTTCGGCCGGGGCGACCGAAGTCCATGTGCGCATCTCCTGCCCGCCGACGCGCCATCCCTGCTATTACGGGATCGACTTTCCGGAGGCCGACGAGCTGGTCGCCACAGGTCGGACGGTCGAGCAGATCTGCCGCTTGTGCCGGGCGGACTCCGTGGGTTACCTGAGCTTGGACGGCTTGCGGTCGGTGCTCAACCAGCCTCAGCACTTCTGCCTGGGCTGTTTCACCGGAGGCTACGCCTGTTCGGCGGAGCATACGGTCAACAAGCATGCGCTTGAGCGTAACGGTGACGGGGGGATGGCCGAACGGCACCACCGGCATGATGTGCTGATGTCCTGAAGGTCGGGGGAACCTGAGTGTCAAATGAAAAGGGTGATTTGCCAATGAGTGAGAACGGTTACTATCCGGAACCCCGTGGGCTTTACGATCCGTCCTTTGAGAAGGATGCGTGCGGTGTGGGCATGGTGTGCAGCCTGAAAGGCGAGCGGTCGCACGATATCGTGGTGAAAGCGCTGCAGGTGCTGGGCAATCTCGAGCATCGCGGGGCCACGGGGTACGACCCCGAGACGGGTGACGGGGCCGGTATTCTGATCCAGGTTCCCGACGCCTTCTTCAGGACGGTCGTGTCGGAGTTGCCTGCGGCCGGAGAATATGGCGTCGGCATGGTCTTTCTGCCGCAGCCTGAGGCGAGCCGGGCGACCTGCGTGGAGATCGTCGAGCGGCACCTGCTGGCCGAGGGGCTGAAGGTCCTGGCGTGGCGCGACGTGCCGGTGAGGCCGTCGGCGATCGGCGAGCTGGGGCGCAGTACGATGCCGTTCATCCGCCAGGTGTTCGTGGGCCGCGGCTCGGTGGCCTCGGAGCATCTGGACCGCCATCTCTTCATCGCGCGGAAGTTGGCCGAGAACGAAGTGCGACGCAGCACGCTCGAGGGCCGCGGGCAGTTTTATCTGCCCAGCCTCTCCTCCAAGCTGATCGTCTACAAGGGCCTGATGCGGTCTTTCCGCGTCGCGGAGTTCTATCCGGATCTCACGAGCCCGCTGCTGGCCTCGGCGTTGGCGCTGGTTCATCAGCGTTACAGCACCAACACCTTCCCGGCCTGGCCGTTGGCTCAGCCGTTCCGTTTTATCAGCCATAACGGCGAGATCAACACGCTGCGCGGCAACCTGAACTGGATGCGGGCGCGCCAGGGCCTGTTGCAGTCCGAGCTGCTCGGTACCGGCTTGGAGCGGCTCTTCCCGATCCTGACGGAGGGCGCGAGCGACTCGGCGATCTTGGATAACGCCATCGAGCTGCTCTATCACGCGGGCCGCAGCCTGCCCCACGCGGTGCTGATGCTGATCCCTGAGGCTTGGAACCACCACGCGGAGATGAGCCCCGAGAAGAAGGCGTTCTACGAGTATCACGCCTGTCTGATGGAGCCGTGGGACGGCCCCGCCTCGATCCCCTTCACGGACGGGCAGGTGATCGGCGCGGTGCTCGACCGGAACGGCCTGCGCCCTTCGCGGTACACGGTGACCCAGGACGGCCTGGTGATTCTGGGCTCTGAGACGGGCGTGCTGGAGATCGATCCCGCGAACATCGTCCGCAAGGGGCGTCTTCAGCCCGGCCGCATGTTTCTGGTCGACACGCAGCAGGGGCGTATCGTCGACGATGAGGAGATCAAGGAGCAGCTCGCGCGCCGCCAGCCGTACGGGGAGTGGCTTCAGCAGAATCTTCTGGCCCTGGAGGCGCTGCCTGCCGTCGAGGGTGACGCGCGCCTGTCGCTTACGGGCGACGCCCTTGCCGCGCGGCAGCGGCTGTTCGGCTACAGCGTGGAGGATCTGAAGATCACGCTGGCGCCGATGGGCCGCTCGGGCATCGAGCCGATGGGCTCGATGGGTAACGACGCGCCCTTGGCTGTGCTCTCGTCCCGCGCGCGGCTGTTCTTCGACTATTTCCACCAGTTGTTCGCGCAGGTCACCAATCCGCCGCTCGACGCGATCCGCGAGGAGCTGGTGACGTCGCTGACCTCCTATTTGGGCAAGCAGGGGAACCTGTTGTCTGAGAAGTCCGCCCAATGCCGCCTGCTGCGTGTGAAGCAGCCGCTGCTGACGGAGGACGAGCTGCTGCGCATCGCCAAGGCGGACAACGGGGTGATCCGCTGCGCCACGCTTCAGACGCTGTTCCAGGCGCAAGGCGGCGACGCGCCGCTGCGCGCCGCGCTTGAGGCGCTGTGCGCGCAGGCCGAGCAGGCGGTGGCGCAGGGCACGACCTTCCTGATCCTTTCGGATCGCGAGGCGAGCGCGGAACGCGCGCCCATCCCTTCCCTTCTGGCCGTCTCGGCCGTACACCAGCATCTGGTGCGGCAGCAGGTGCGCGCGCAGGTGGCGCTGGTGGTCGACGCGGGTGACCCGCGTGAGGTTCATCACTTCTGCACGCTGTTGGGCTTCGGCGCCGATGCGGTCTGCCCTTACCTCGCCTATGCGTCGCTGCGCGACCTGTGCCTGCGCAAGCTCTATCTGGAGGACGAGCCCGAGGAGGCGGTCGCGCACTATATCAAGGCGGCCAACAAAGGGCTGCTGAAGGTGATGTCGAAGATGGGCATCTCGACGCTGCAGAGCTACCGCGGCGCGCAGATCTTCGAGATTTTGGGACTGAATAGCGAGGTGACCGCCGCCTATTTCGCCGGCACGGTCTCGCGGGTCGAGGGCGTCGGCCTGGAGCAGCTCGCCGAGGAGGCCCTGCGCGGACACCGTGACGGTTTCAGCGCACCGGTGGGGGGCACGCCCGACCTGCCTCCGGGCGGCATCTACCAGTGGCGTCGTGACGGGGAGGCGCATCTCTATAACCCGGCCACGATCGCGCTGCTGCAGGAGGCGGTGCAGAAAGACAGTCCTGAGATCTTCAGGCATTATGTCGAGCGGCTGTGCGGGGAGCAGGCGGAGCTGTTCACGCTACGCGGGCTGTTCAAGCTGAAGTCGGCAGGGCAGCCTGTCCCGCTCGAGGAGGTCGAGCCGTGGACGGCGATCGTCAAGCGCTTCAAGACGGGCGCGATGTCGTATGGCTCGATCAGCCGTCAGGCGCACGAGACGCTGGCGATCGCGATGAACCGCATCGGAGGCTGCAGCAACAGCGGCGAGGGCGGCGAGGCTTCCGAGCGCTTCCGCCCGGACGCTGAGGGCAACTGGCGGATCAGCATGATCAAGCAGGTGGCGTCGGGACGCTTCGGCGTGACCAGCCACTATCTGGTCAACGCGCGTGAGCTGCAGATCAAGATGGCGCAGGGCGCCAAGCCTGGCGAGGGTGGGCAGCTCCCGGCGGAGAAGGTCTTCCCCTGGATTGCGGCGACACGGATGTCGACGCCGTACGTGCAACTGATCTCGCCGCCGCCGCACCACGATATTTACTCGATCGAGGATCTGGCGCAGCTTATCCACGATCTCAAGAACGCCAACCCCGACGCGCGCATCAGCGTCAAGCTGGTCTCCGAGGCGGGCGTGGGCACCGTGGCGGCGGGAGTCGCCAAGGGCAAGGCCGACCTGATCCTGATCAGCGGCTGGGACGGAGGCACCGGCGCCTCGCCGATGACGGCCGTGAAGCACGCCGGGCTCCCGTGGGAGCTGGGTCTGGCTGAGGCGCACCAGACGCTGTTGATCAACAGGCTGCGCAGCCGCGTGCGGCTGGAGTGTGACGGCAAGCTGATGTGCGGGCGTGACGTGGCCGTGGCGTGCCTGTTGGGCGCCGAGGAGTTCGGTTTCGCGACCGCGCCGCTGGTGACGATGGGATGCGTGATGATGCGTGTCTGCCATCTCAACACCTGCCCGCAGGGGATCGCGACACAGGACCCGCGCCTGAGCCAGAAGTTTTCGGGCAAGCCGGAGTATGTGGTCAACTTCATGCGGTTTATCGCGGAGGACTTCCGCCGCGTGATGGCCGAGCTGGGCTTTCGGACGGTGGACGAGATGGTCGGCCGGACCGACCTGCTTGAGATGGCGGCGGCGGTCAACCACTGGAAAGCGCGCGGGCTGGACTTCTCGCCGATCCTCAGGACCGTCCCCTCTGAGCCCGCCGAGCGGCGGTGCACGCAGGCTCAGGATCATGGCATTGCCGAGGCGCTTGACCGGCGTCTGATCCAGATGGCCGAGCCCGCCCTCGAGGGCGGTCAGCCGGTCAGGCTGGAGGTGGACATCCGCAATGTCAACCGTACGATCGGCACGATGCTCAGCAGTGTGATCTCCAAGAAATACGGGGCGGTCGGGCTGCCTGAGGACACGGTGCATATCGCCTGTAAAGGCTCGTGCGGACAGAGCTTCGGCGCGTTCGGCGCGCGGGGCCTGACGCTGGTGGTCGAGGGCGACGCCAACGACTATTTCGGCAAGGGCCTGTCCGGCGGCAAGCTGATCCTCTATCCGCCCGCGACAGCCTCCTACGTGGCCGAGGAGAATATCATCGTCGGCAATGTGGCGCTGTATGGCGCGACCCAGGGCGAGGCCTACATCAGGGGCATCGCGGGCGAGCGCTTCGGCGTTCGGAACAGCGGCGTGAGCGCGGTGGTCGAGGGCGTCGGCGATCACGGCTGCGAATACATGACGGGCGGCCGGGTGGTCGTGCTGGGGCCGACCGGACGTAACTTCGCGGCCGGCATGAGCGGCGGTATCGCCTACGTGCTGGACGAGGACGGTGTTTTTGCGGAGAAGCGCTGCAACCGCGAGCTGGTCGATCTTGAGTCGCTGTACGACCATAAGGAGATCGAGGCGGTCCTGACGCTGATCAGACGGCACCATGACTATACCCGCAGCCCGGTTGCGGCGCGTGTGCTTAACCAGTGGTATCAGCTCCGGTCAAAGTTTGTGAAGGTGATGCCGCGCGACTACAAGCGTGCGCTCGCCCGTTTGCAGCGCGAGGAGATGGGTACGGTTACGGAGTAGGCGACGAGGCTCGTTTGGTTTCCGCCAGGAGGTGTTTGATGGGTAAGATCACAGGGTTTATGGAGTACGACCGCGAGACCCCCCAGCCGCGGCCGGTCGAGGAACGGCTCAAGGACTTTAAGGAAGTCTACCAGCCGATGGACGAGCGCAAGATCATCCAGCAGGCGGCCCGCTGCATGGACTGCGGCGTGCCCTTCTGCCACAGCGGCTGCCCGCTCGGCAACCTCTGCCCGGAGTGGAACGACCTGGTCTACCGCGGCCAGTGGGAGAAGGCGTGGGAGCGGCTTTCGGCGACCAATAACTTTCCCGAGTTCACCGGCCGGCTCTGTCCGGCGCTCTGCGAGGAGTCGTGCGTGCTCGGCATCCACGAGGCGCCGACCGCCATCGAGCTGATTGAGAAGACGATCATCGAGTACGCGTTCCAGCACGGTTATGTGAAACCGGTGCTGCCTCAGGTGCGGACGGGGCGGCGTGTGGCGGTTGTGGGGTCGGGTCCGGCCGGTCTGGCGGCCGCGCAGCAGCTCAATCGGGCGGGCCATGAGGTGATGGTCTTCGAGAAGAACGAGAAGCCTGGCGGGCTGCTGCGTTACGGGATCCCTGACTTCAAGCTTGAGAAGTGGGTCATCGACCGTCGGCTGGAGGTGCTTTCCGCCGAGGGTGTGAAGTTCGTGACGAACACCGATCCGGCGGCCGAAATACTGAAGGAGTTCGACGCGGTGGTCTTGGCGACAGGTTCGGGGCGTCCGCGCGACCTGCCGATCCCCGGACGCGAGCTGAGCGGAATCCATTTTGCGTTGGATTATCTGACGCAGCAGAACCGCCTGCTCGGGTCCAAGGCGGACGGCTCGCAGCAGTGGGGCAAGATCAACGCCAAGGGAAAGAGCGTGATCGTGATCGGCGGCGGCGATACGGGCAGCGACTGTGTGGGCACGGCGCTGCGCCAGGGCGCCGACGCGGTCCACAGCTTCGAGCTGATGCCGATGCCGCCTAAGGCGCGCACGGAGGATCAGCCGTGGCCGTTCTGGCCTATGAAGCTGCGGACGAGCAGCTCGCACAAGGAGGGCGGCGACCGTTTCTGGAGCATCCTCACCAAAGGATTCAAAGGCTATAACGGCCACGTGCGCTCCCTGACCACGGTCAATGTCGAATGGACCAAGCCGACCAGGCGTGGCGAGCGCCCGCAACTGCGCGAGAATCCCAGCACCCAGCAGGAATGGCACGCGGACCTGGTGCTGCTGGCGCTCGGGTTCCTTGGGCCCGAGACAGACGGCGTGATCGCGCGGCTCGGCGTCAGCGTCGACGAGCGCAGCAACATCCGCACGGGGCGCGACTATCAGACCAACGTGCCGGGCGTCTTCGCGGCGGGCGATTCGCGGCGCGGCCAGTCGCTGATCGTCTGGGCGATTACTGAAGGGCGTGACTGTGCGGCGGCGGTCGATGCCTGGCTGATGGGCGCGACCAGCCTGCCGAAGTTTCAGGGTGTGGATCTGACAGAGGTTAAGCGTTAGGGGGCATGGCATGAGTTGTAAGCATATCTTTGTGACGGGCGGCGTGGTTTCGTCGCTCGGCAAGGGGCTGACGGCGGCCTCGATCGGTCTTCTGCTGAAGCGTCGCGGGTACCGTGTGCGGATGCAGAAGCTGGATCCCTATCTGAACGTGGATCCGGGGACGATGTCGCCTTACCAGCACGGCGAGGTGTACGTGACCGAGGACGGGCGCGAGACGGATCTGGACCTCGGCCATTACGAGCGCTTTACCGGCATCCCGTGCGACCAGCACAGCAATTATACGACCGGGCGCATCTACAGCAACGTGATCGCGCGGGAGCGTGCCGGCGGTTATCTGGGCAAGACGGTGCAGGTCATCCCGCACGTCACGGACGAGATCAAGCGTGCGATCCGCGAGATCGAGGGTGAGGACACGGACATCGCCATCACCGAGATCGGCGGTACCGCTGGCGACATCGAGTCCCAGCCGTACCTGGAGGCGATCCGTCAGTATCATCACGAGCTGGGGCCCGGCAACAGCCTGTTCATCCACCTGACGCTGGTGCCCTATATCCGCGCGGCGGGCGAGATGAAGACCAAGCCCTCGCAGCAGTCGGTCGGCATCCTGCGCTCCATCGGCATCGTTCCGGAGCTGCTGATCTGCCGGTGCGAGCGTCCTTTCTCCGCCGACCATCGCGCGAAGCTGGCGCTCTTTTGCGGGGTGCGGCCGGAGCACGTGATCGAAGAGTGCGATGTGGCCAACACGATCTACGAGGTGCCGATCGACCTGTCGAAGCAGCAGGTCGACGAGAAGATCCTGAAGATGCTGGATCTGCCGGTGCGCGAGCTGGACATGGCGGAATGGAACCGCATGCTCGACGCGCTCATACGGCCCCCGAACGGCGAGATCGAGATCGCCGTGGTCGGCAAGTACATCAGCCTGCGCGACTCCTACAAGAGTATCTATGAGGCGCTCACCCACGGCGCGGCCGCGGCGGGCGTCAAGCTGAACATCCGCATGCTGGAGTCCGAGGAGATCGAGCAGGTGGGGGCTGAGGCCAAGCTGCGCGGCGTGCATGGGGTGCTGGTTCCGGGCGGGTTCGGCATCCGTGGCGTCGAAGGCAAGATTGCGGCGATCCGCTACGCGCGTGAGAACGCGATTCCGTTTTTCGGCATCTGCCTCGGTATGCAGTGCGCCGTGATCGAGTTCGCGCGGCATGTCTGCGGCCTGGCGGAGGCCAACAGCACGGAGCTGGCGCCTGGCACGCCGCACCCGGTGATCGCGCTCCTAGACAGCCAGCGCGGTGTCACGGATATGGGCGGCACCATGCGTCTGGGCGCCTACCCGTGCGCGCTGGCGGAAGGCACGCGCGCCGTACAGGCCTATGGAGAGAGCCTGATCCGCGAGCGCCACCGCCACCGCTATGAGTTCAACCCCGACTATCGTGCGGCGCTGGAGGGCGGGGGGCTGGTGGTCGCGGGCGCATCGCCGGACGGTAAGCTGGTGGAGGTCGTGGAGCTGGCGGGGCACCCCTGGTTCGTGGCCTGCCAGTACCATCCGGAGTTCAAGTCGAGCCCGGTGGCGCCGCATCCGCTGTTCGCCTCGTTTGTAAGGGCGGCGGTTGCGGCTCGGTGATCCCTGACGCGTTTTTTTTTGCAATCGGGGCTGTTTTTCAGACCCTTATCCGGTAAACTGGACTTCTTTAACAAGGGAGGTCCTCAGATGAAATACGACAAGAATCACGCGTTGGTCGAGAGTGCGATCCCGGGGCTGCCGCCGCCGCGGCGGGGCAAGGTGCGGGATCTTTACGATCTGGGCGACAAGCTGCTGCTCGTCGCGACGGACCGGATCAGCGCGTTTGACGTGGTCATGCCGAACGGTATCCCGGATAAGGGCCGTATCCTCAACAGCCTGAGCGTGTTCTGGTTCGGGCTTCTCGACTGGATGCCGAACCATCTGCTCACGGCCGACGTGGATGAGTTTCCGGCGGTTTTGCACGCCGTGAAGGAAGACCTGCGCGGCCGCTCGATGCTGGTCCGCAAGGTGTCGATCGTGCCGTTCGAGTGCATCGTGCGCGGCTATCTGACCGGGTCGGGCTGGAAAGAGTACCAGCGCTGCGGGACGGTCAACTCGTTGCCGCTGCGGAGCGGGTACCAGAACGGCTCCAAGCTGGATTCCGTCCTGTTCACCCCCAGCACCAAGGCCGAGCAGGGCGAGCATGACCTGCCGGTCTCGCTCGGCGAGCTTGAGTCGGCCTTGGGCGTCGGGCTTACGAAGGCCCTCGCGGACGCCTCCATCGGCTGTTACTCGCAGGCGGCCGAGTATGCGGCCCAGCATGGGGTCATCATTGCGGACACCAAGTTCGAGTTCGGCCAGGACGCGGCCGGCCAACTGGTGCTGGCCGACGAGGTGCTGACGCCCGACTCCAGCCGGTTCTGGCCGCAGTCGAGCTATGCGGTCGGCAAGAATCCGCCCAGTCTGGACAAGCAGTACGTGCGCGACTGGCTGGACAGCGTGTCGTTCAACCACCAGCCGCCCGCGCCGACGCTGCCTGATGAGGTGGTCGGTCAAACGCGTAAGAAGTATGTTGAGGCGTATGAGCTGCTGACCGGGCAGCGCTTCACGTAGTAAGAAGGGACGCTATGGAACCGTCGAGGCACATGCAGGAACTCCTGTTGCTCCACAACGTCAGCACGATTGTGGATCAGAGCCTTGACATGCGTTCGGTCGTGCATCCGATCCTTGAGGCGCTGGCGGAATGCCTAGGCTTCCGCCATGCGACCATCACGCTGCTGCGCAAGGGGGGTGACGACATCCTGATCGAGGCGGCGCACGGGCTCTCGCGGGCCCAGGCGCAGCTCGGACATTACAAGCTCGGTGAAGGCGTCACCGGGAAAGTGGTCCAGACCGGCGAGACGATCATCATCCCGCGCACGATCGACTCGCCGATCTTCCTTAACCGCACCAAGCAGGGCAAGAGCCCGGACACGGCGTTTATCTGTGTGCCGATCAAGGAGAAGCAGGAGGTCGTCGGCGCGCTGAGCGTGTACCGCCCGTTCGCTGCGGACGACCAGCTCAAGGAGGACGCGACGATCCTGGAGATCGTGGCCTCGATGGTGGCGCGCGCCGTGCTGTTGCGCCGCGACCTTGTGGAGCAGCAGGAGAACCTCAAGGAGGAGAACCGGCAGTTACGCGCGGAGCTGACGAAGCGCTATCATCCGGACAACATCGTCGGCAATTCGCGTGAGATGCAGGAGGTCTACGACCAGATCTTCCAGGTGGCCAAAAGCCACGCGACCGTCCTGATCAATGGCGAGACCGGTACCGGTAAGGAGCTGGTCGCGCATGCCATCCACTATGCGAGCAACCGCGCCAGCGAACCGTTCGTGCGGGTGCACTGCGCGGCGCTGCCCGAGAGCCTGATCGAGAGCGAGCTGTTCGGCCATGTCAAAGGGGCCTTCACCGGGGCGGTGTCTGACCGTAAGGGCCGCTTCGAGCTGGCGGACGGCGGGACGATCTTCCTCGACGAGATCGGCGAGATCCCGCTGTCGATCCAGGCCAAGCTGCTGCGTGTGCTGCAGGAGCGTGAGTTTGAGCGCGTCGGCGGCATCAAGACGATCAAGGTCAATGTCCGTATCATCGCGGCCACGCACCGCAACCTGCCTGCGATGGTGGAGAAGGGGCTGTTCCGCGAGGATCTCTATTACCGGCTCAGCGTCTTCCCGATCTTCGTTCCGCCGCTGATCAAGCGCAAGGCGGACATCATCCTGCTGGCCGACCATTTCATGGCCAAGTATGCGCAGGAGAACGGTAAGCAGGTCACCAAGTTCTCGAATGAGGCGCTCGACCTGCTGATGCGCCACCGCTGGCCGGGCAATGTGCGTGAGCTTGAGAACTGCATCGAGCGGGCGGTGCTGCTGTCGGAGGGTGAGGTGATCCGCCCCGGCGTGCTGCCCTCCTCGATCCAGGTTCCGGTGGAGTCGGAGATCCCGGAGATCGGGCCCGCCCCCGCGCTGGTCGAGGGCGCGTCACTCGACGACATGGTCGGCAGTTACGAGAAGACCATCCTGGCCGAGGCGCTGAAGTGTACCCACGGCAACATCGCGGCCGCGTCGCGTCTGCTGTTCTCGACGCCGCGGATCGTGAGCTACAAGGTCAAGCAGTACGGGCTGGCCACATAGCGCCGTGAGGCGTGGGAGCGCGCCGGCGGACAGGCCTCCGGCGCGCGGTCGAGCGCGCTTATTGGACAGGCACGAACTGATCCTTGCCCACGCCGCACTCGGGGCAGGCCCAATCGTCCGGCAGGGCGTCGAAGGGCGTTCCCGGGGCGATCCCGACGGACGGGTCGCCGAGGCTCGGGTCATACACATAACCGCACACGTTGCAGACATACTTTTGCGGCACCTCACGAAAATCTGTGGGTGTACTCGGGCGGCATAGGCAGGTCACCCAAGGCATGAAACAAGGCGATTTTGCGGATTTCCGGGTTGCGGAAGCCCCTCGCCAAATTGGATACGAGTCCG
>JAKJGY010000025.1 GCA_022704145.1 Verrucomicrobiota bacterium | reverse complement strand
CGCTCCCCTTCGACGCGGCCCGCAACGAGGCCACCGCGCCCTGGGGCTCCGGCTACGCCACGCTCACCGTCGCGGATAACGGCGCCGCCAAACTCGGCGGCCTGCTGGCCGACGGCACGGCCTGGTCTTGCGCCACCACCCTCCTGCCCCCCGAGACCAACGGCACGCCTGCCGTGACGCTCCTCGTCTTCGCCCAGCCCAGCGCCTACTCCGCCGCAGGCGGCGGCCTCTGCGGCCTGCTGCGCCTCACCCCCGCCGACGCGCCTGCGGCCGCCACCGCCGACGCGCCCCTGCCCGGACTGCACTGGTGGCACGCCGCCCCCACCTGCGTCGCAGGCGCCACCAACGCCACCGTCTCCGCAGACTCCGGCTTCCTCAACACCCTCGCCGCCGCAGGCGGCCACTACGACACGCTCATGAACCTCCAGACCTACTACCTCTGCCGAGACCTGACCTTCGAGGACCGCGTCGACGCCCCCGCCGCCAACCTCCTCGACCGCCTCCCCGCCGACCACGGCGGCAGCCAGGCCAGCACAGGCTACCGGCTGCTCACCGACGACGGCCTGCTGCCTTTCGGCGTCGCCCTCGCCGCAGGCGCCGCCACCCTCACGGCCGAGCCCAGCGCCATCACCTCCAACGGCACCGACAGCGCCAGCGCGAGCCCGCCGGACACCCTCGACCTCGACTCGTCGACCAACGCCGCCGGCCTCACCTTCAGCCTCGTGCGCGCCACCGGCCTCTTCACCGGCGCCTTCACCCTCGTCTACGAGCGCGAGGGCAACCTCGGCACCTACACCCGCCGCACAAGCCGCGTCAGCTTCAGCGGCATCCACACCCCGCTCCGGCCCGACGCCCTAGATCCGGACACCCCCGCAACCGGCGTCCAGGGCGCAGGCTTCTACCTGATCCCCGACTCCGGCGCCTACCTCGACAACACCGGACGCATCAAGCCCTACACGTTCAACTGGTCCTTCGCGTTCGAACTCCTCGCGGAGGAGAATCACGACGACTCCTGGTGCGACGGCCTCCACACGGAGTGAGCGGCCCGAGCCAGCCAGCCGGATCAAGGGGAGAAGCGCCCATGCAGCACACCAAGCGCAGACGCGACGGCTGGGGCAGCCGCATCGGTGTCGTGCTCGCCGCCGCAGGCAGCGCCATCGGCCTCGGCAACTTCCTGCGCTTCCCCGGCGTCGCCGCGCGCAACGGCGGCGGCGCGTTCATGATCCCGTACTTCATCGCCTTCCTCCTCCTCGCCCTGCCCCTCTGCTGGATGGAGTGGGCCATGGGACGCTTCGGCGGTCGCCAGTGCCACGGCAGCGCTCCGGGAGTCTTCGACGCCGTCAGCGGACGCCGCCGCCCCTGGCTCAAATATTTCGGCGTGCTCGGCATCACCGGCGCCCTCGGCATCTTCTTCTACTACGTGTACATCGAGTCCTGGACCCTCGCCTACAGCGTCTTCTCCCTCACCGGCCGCTACGCCGCGCTCGACCGCCCCGAAGCCATGGGCGAGTTCCTGGCCGGCTACTGCGGCGGCCACGGCCCGCACTTCTCGGGCCGCGGCGCCTGCTACGGCTTCTTCCTCCTCACCTTCCTCTGCAACCTCTGGGTCGTCTGGCACGGCATCAGCCGCGGCATCGAGCGCTTCTGCAAGGTCGCCATGCCGCTGCTCTTCCTCACCGGCCTCGTGCTCATGCTCCGCGTCTTCACGCTCGGCGCGCCCGTCAACCCCGCCTGGAACCTCGACCGCGCGCTCGGCTTCCTCTGGAACCCCGACTTCGCCGCGCTCCGCAACGGCCGGGTCTGGCTCGAGGCCGCCGGCCAGGTCTTCTTCTCGACCTCCGTCGGCATCGGCGTGCTCCTCACCTACGCCACCTACCTCCGCTCGCGCGACGACGTGCTGCTGCCCTCCACCACCGCCTCGCTGCTCAACGAGTTCGCGGAGGTCGTGCTCGGCGCCTCGATCGTCGTGCCCGCCGCCTACCTGTTCTTCGGCCCGCAGGAGACCGCCCAAGCCGTCGCGGGCGGCACTTTCGGCCTCGCCTTCCGCACCACCCCCCTCATCTTCAACCACATGTCGGGCGGCCCGCTGATCGGCTTCCTCTGGTTCCTGCTGCTCTTCATCGCGGGCGTCACCAGCTCGGTCTCGATCCTCCAGCCCTCCGTCGCCTTCCTCGAGGAGGAGTTCGGCCTCAGCCGCACGCGCGTCGTCGCGGCCATCGGCGCCCTCACCTTCGCCGTCGCCCACCTGGTGATCTTCGGCGACGGCGTGCTGGAGGAGATGGACTTCTGGTTCAGCACCTTCGGCCTGCCGCTCTTCGGCCTGATCGAGGCGCTGGTCTTCCTCTTCTGCTTCGGGCCCGACCGCGGCTGGGAGGAGCTGCACCACGGCTCCGCGCTGCGCCTGCCGCGCGCCTTCAAGTTCGTGATGGCCACCGTCACGCCCCTCTTCCTCCTCACGATCCTCGCCGCCTGGCTGGTCACCGACGGCTGGCAGACCATCCTGATGGTCCAGCTCACGGACGGCCGACTGACACCGCGCTACACCGCCTCCCAGATGCCCTGGATCGTCGCCTCGCGCCTGCTCTACCTCGCGCTCATCGCCGGCGGATGCCTGCTCATCCGCCGCGCCTGGCGCCGCCGTGCGTCCGCAGCCGCAGACGCCTGAAACACATCGCGTGTGCCCGAGAGATTTAACGGGCGACAGGTTATTCAATCCGGCACGAGTTCGATGTTGTCGAGATAGAAGACCGTCTCCGCGGTTGCCAGGGAGATGAAGCCCACCCAGTTGAGCCGCCTGAAGGCCGCGCTGCACGGCAGGCCCTCGAAGCGCTGCGGCGGCTGCCCGGGCAGCGTCACAACCAGCCGCCACGTGGCGTCGGCCTGCGGCCCCGTGCCGCACGCCACCTCGATGCGTACCCACTGGCCCGCAGGCACGCTCAGCAGCCGCCGGCCGCCCGCCACCAGCGCGCCGTCGGCGTTGACGCGCAGGTTCGGGCCCGACCGGTAACTTTCGCCCGCAGGCCAGTCACGCCACTCGTAAGACAAGACCGCGCCGGCCTCGTGCCGCAGGTCGAAGGCGCCGCGCAGCCGCCCCTCGGGAAAGTCGCGCTCGTAGTAGAGGTGCGGGTCGTGCGCGTGCCTCTGCCCCGGCCCGTCGGTCACGCGCAGGCACTGGCTCGGCCCCGCGACCCCCGCCGCCACCACGCGCGCCACCGCCTGCGTGTTCTCCTCGCAGACCCGCGCGAAGTCGGGCAGATCGTCCGGCCGTTCCTCCTCGAAGCCGCACCTCAGCTCCGCGCTGACAGCCGGCGCGGCGGCCGCCTCGTAGCGCCGGTGCGCGACCGTCCGCGGCAGCCGCGTCCACGCGCGGTCGCCGTACAGGCCCGCCCGGGTCACGTCGAGCGGCGCGAAGCCGAGCGCGAGCGCAGGCGACTCCGGCCGCAGGCGGAAGTCGCGCGCGTCCGGGTCCGCGAACAGCGGGTCGGCCACGCGCCCGTCACGGTCATGCCCCTCCGCCTGCCACGCCGTGAAATCGCGCCGGAAGAAGTCCGGCGCGTTCGTCGCGGTGCTCCAGTAGAGGTTGCGGTCGGCCGTGAAGTTTCCGCCGGGCTTCCAGTTGTGTCCGCCCAAGAGCCGTGCCGACGGGCCGTAGACGATGTTGCGCGCCAGCGCGACATGCTGCGTCTCGTGGTTCATCTCCGCGTTGCGGATCAGCTCGGCGTCCTGCGAGAAGGCGAAGATGTTGTTGCTGACGACGTTGCCCCACGGGTAGGCGTAGTTGTGCAGGTGCAGCCCGCCGTCGCGCGTGTCGTGCACGACGTTGTTGGCCACCGTGATCTGTGAGCTGCCGGCGTCGAGGTAGATGCCCCAGCCGCCGTAGCCCTCGCGGCCGCGCTCGAAGCGCGTCACGTCGTGGATGTGGTTGTGGTGCAGCGACGTGCCGGGCGAGACGCCGAGGGTGTAGATGCCGCCGATGTCGTTGAGCACGCCGTTGCCGATATGGTGGATATGGTTGTAGGCGATCTCGTTGTGGTGGGTGTAGGCGGGCGCGCGGCCGGTCCAGCTCCAGCCGAGGTGTACGCCCATCCAGCTCAGGTCGCAGATCTCGTTGTGCGTGACCCGGCTGTAGCTCGCGCTGCCGCCCAGGAAGACGCCGCAGGCGGCGCGGAAGAGGTGGCCGCCGTCGTGGATGAAGTTATTGTCGACCGTATTGTGGGCCGTCAGGTAGGCGTCGTCCCTCTTCGCAGGCGCGCCTTCCGAGAGATAGACGCCGCCGCCGCCCAGATCGTGGAAGCGGCAGCGGCGGATCACGTTCGAGTGGCAGTATTCGCGCAGCGAGACGCCGTGCTCGCCCAGGCGCGTGAAGACGCAGTCCTCGATCACGGAGTCGCGCAGCCCTTTCGCGAAGAGCGCGCCGCGCTGGGTGTGCGCGCCCTGCACGCTGTGCGGGTAGTCGGGGGCGAGGTTCGCGTCCGTGTGCTGGAAGGAGAGCCCGCGGAACGTCAGGCGCTCCACATAACGGCCGGCCTCGGGTTCGCCTGTGATGACGATCAGGCTGGAGGTGACGGCCGGCGCGACGACCTCGGCGCGGTCGAGGCGCTCGCCGGGGAGCGGATAGTAGTAGAACCGGCCGGCCGCCTGATCCGCGAACCACTCGCCCGGCGCGTCGAGCGCCGCGCGGCTGTTCTCGACGTAGTAGCGCACCTCGGGGCCGAGAAAGAAGATGCCCGCCGCCCGCGCGAAGGTCACGCGCCGTCGGCCGGTTTCGATCGTCTGTATCCGGTTGTACGAATTCACCCAGTTGTGGAAGAGCGCGACGCGCACGCCCGGCTCGCCGATCCAGGGAAGGGCGTCCTCCTTGTTGTAAGTGAAGCCCTGGCACTGTCCCGGGTTACCCGGCTCCAGCGTCAGCCGCTGGGTGTAGAAATACGCGCCCTCATCCGGCGTACGGGCGCAGGGCCGGCGCGCGCCGTTCACGAAGAGCTGCGTCACCGGCTCGCGCCGGGCCTTGAGCCACGGCGCCTCCGCCGACCACAGCGGGCCGTCGCCGTGCAGCCGCCAGCCGGTGACGCGCGCGCCGCCGCTGACTATCGGCCGCGCGCCCGGCGCAGCCTCGAAGATCACGCCCGTGTCCTGCGGCGTCAGGGCGAGCGGTGCGGCGAGCGCATGCGTGCCGTCGGCCAGCCGGACTGTGACGGGCCGCGGCAGGTCGCGCGCGGCGTCGCGCGCCCGCGCCAGCGTGGCAAAGGGCGCTTGCCGGGTGCCGGGGTTCGCGTCGTCGCCGCGCGGCGAGACGTAGAGGGCCGTCGCCAGCGCCTCGCTTCCGGGGCCGTTCGGCGCATACCGACAGCCGTTGGCCAAGAGAAGAAGCGTCACGGCCGCAGCCGTGACACGATATTCCAGTCTCACACGCATCCGTACCCCCCCTCATTAATCGCCTGAGACTATAGGGTGGAAAAGCGGGAAATGCAATGTCGCTTTACATGCGGACGGCGAGAGGTCAGGGTGAGGGGATGCGCCCTGTCTGAATCGGCCCGCAAACCGCGGCTTCCCGTCTCACCCGCAGTGTGGTAAGCTCAATCACACAAGGGCTCGATCACCTTTTGCTGGGCAATCTCGGCTGGAAGGCCTCGGGGTGACGCGCCCCATTATCAGCGAGCGTGATCCGGTGACCTTTCTGCCCGATGACGTAGAAAGGCGTAGGCTTCTGAACCAGTCACTGGCATGTGAACGCCAATTCACTTCTCATGATAAGTGAATAGAAGAGCAATGCGGCGGAGTCTGTATGGAGACTGAGACAGCGAGCGGCCGACCGGCCTCACACCCTGAGACACACCTGACTTACGGGGAGCGTCCATTCCTAGCCGGGGAGACCGCCGCCGCCGCGCACTTTCGCAGGCGGCCGGTGGGCGCGGACATGATGGAGGTGCTCATGAAAGTCGCTGGGTTCTGGTTTGCCCTGG
This sequence comes from Verrucomicrobiota bacterium, assembly GCA_022704145.1. Lineage (GTDB taxonomy): Bacteria > Verrucomicrobiota > Kiritimatiellia > RFP12 > UBA1067 > JAKJGY01. The sequence continues at coordinate 30,847 of JAKJGY010000025.1, read as the reverse complement.
CTTTGACGCTCTGCGGATGTTGGACCGCGCCGCGTGAGAAAGGGTCGCTTGCCTGGAGCGAGGATAACACGCTGCAACTGAACCTTGAGGCTGTGGCCGTTCCGGGAGGAGACCTGCAGCATACCGTCCTGCGCTTGTCGGCGACAAACACCGGGGGGCGTCCACTTGTTTTGGACAAGGAAATGCTGGCGGGGTTCTGCCTGCGCTTTGAGACAGACCTGACGAAGAGTCCGGTCCACTCGGACGCGCGGGATGTGGCCACCCAGGAAATCAAGAAACTGGACAAGCCGCACCCCGCTGAAGCAGAAAAGCGTTTCGTCACGCTGAAGCCCGGCGATTCTATATCCCGAATAATCGACCTCGCAAAACCGCTGAAGACCGTTTGCGAGGGTCACATGAGCGACCAGGACAGCGTTCATTACGGTTTCTATTACGAGGCTTTGACTCAGTTCATCGTGCCGGAGAATGCGACACGGTTGCTGGTTGACGCCTGGTACGAACGGGGTGTCTGGATGATGTCTGTCCTGCAGTTTGAAGAATGGCACGGGAGAAGCCCTGCGGATATCGGATTATGGAAAGGGCGAGCCAGATCGGACACCCTCGCCGTCGAGAAAACCTCAACCCGGAACCCCTCTTGCGGAGCACCCCTGCGGCGGAGTAAATAGGCTCCAACCCCAGGCTGCCTCCGTGACCCGGGGCCTAGCCCTCGGTCGCCCGCGGCCCGCGCGGCGGGCGGCCGAACGTCTCCTCCAGGTCGGCCCAGAGCAGGCCCAGCCGGATTGTCACCAGCGTCATGACCACCGCGCAGATGATCGCGACCACGCCCATCAGATAGCCCGGCACGCCCAGTTGGAGCGCGATAAAGAGCGCGCACACCAGCGTCGCCAGGTTCATCGCCTGGCCGGCCAGGATCGCGTTCGGCCGCCTGCGCCAGGCCGCGAGACCCTCCGCATGCCCCCGCAGCGTCTGGATCACCGGCAGCACCGAGATCAGCAGCATCGCGCGCATCGCGAGCGGGATGTCCGCCTCGGGAACGTTCTGGACGCCGCCGAAATACCAGCGCGCCACCGCAGGCACCTGCCCCACCAGCGGGAAGAGCGCCAGCAGGGCGCCAGCGGCCAGGGCGAACCGGAACACCGCCCAGTCGGCCTTGTGGCGCGGCGGGAAGGCCAGGACCACCGCCTGCATCCGGATCGCCGCGAAGCTCACCGGGTTCACCACGCCCATCGTGACGTAATGCACCGGCAGCATCCGGCCCGGCTCCGCCGCGCGCGCGATGAACGCGCCGATCATAAACCCCGCGACCGCCAAAAGCACACCGCCGAACGAAAGCGGGGCCGTGAACAGGAACTGGGCCTTGAGCCCCGCCGCGCGTCCGGCAGGCGGCCCGAGGGCGCGCACGTACCGCCGCGCCAGCGCGTTCGCCAGCACCATCTCCACCAGCACCGGCACCGTCATCGCCAGCAGCCCGAGCCGGTGGCCGACCCAGCCGAACCGCACAAACAGCGGGGAGAGCAGCGCCGTCAGCGCGATCCGGCAGAGCGTGGCCCAGTTGGCCGAGGCGCTGGCGCGCGCGTTGTACAGCGCCACCAGCCCGGGGTTGCGCAGGAAGAAGAGCACCTGCAGCGGGATGCAGTAGAAGAGCACCTCGCGCGCGGTCGTATGCATCTCCGGCGACAGCCCGAGGATATCGCGGAACACCAGGCCGTCGAACGGGTGCAGGCACGCGAGCGTCTGGAGCAGCGTCAGCGCGCCGCACATCCAGAGGTTCAGCCGCTTGAACTGCGCGAACCCTTCCGCGTCGCGGCCGAACACCATGCCCGTCGTCAGCAGCCCGCCGCCCAGCGCCCCGATCAGGAACATCACTGACTGACCCTGCGCGAAGGCCGCCAGATCCACCACCCCGTGACCTCCGTGCGAGACGATCGAGGCCACCAACGGGTAGGTCAGACTCTGCGAGGCGGCCTGTATCACCAGCGGGATGTAGAACTTCGCGGCCAGCCACGGGGTATAGGCGGCGCCGTCCGATTGATCCGAAGGTTCCATGCGGCTCCATCATAACAGGCGGCCCGGCGAATGCAACCGGACAAGTGCGCCGGGTCGCACCCGCGCGCGCCACTCCGCGTCAGTTCGACGGCGGACGCGGCGGCAGCACGGCGTCCGGACCGCGTTTCACCGAGCAGTGCAGATGCAGGCCCGAGCGCTTGGGCTTCTCATACAGCACAAAGTCGAAACCCGCCTGCCACGCCAGCTTGGCCAGCTCGCCGAGGTCGATGCCCTCGCCGGTCAGATCCACGGCCCGCCCCTCGCAGTGCAGCGAGGAAGAGAGGTGGATCTTATTTTTCTCTGCCGCACGGAACGCCTCCTGAACCTTGAGCGTGGCGCCCTTCCTCTTCGCCAGCAGATTGACGAGACGCCTGAGCGGCACCTCCAGGGCGCGGTGGATCAGATGGTCGTCCTCATCGTCCTCCGGGCCGTCTTGGTCGCTCTCGAACCAGACGCGCGGATCTTCAAACCGAATCAGGTCCCGTTCCGGGCTGAAGGTCGCGAGGTCGATCGGCCCCGAAGCATAAATCTCCTTGCCGCGCGGCAGGTTGGAGTCGGGCGGGAAGGCCTTGGGCGCGGACCGCACCGGGTTGTGCAGATCGGGCGGCGGAAGGGTCGGCCGCTCCGGGCCGCCCTCCTCGGCCTTCGCCGGACCCTGCGCGGCGGCCGCCCGACGACGCGCGCAGCCGTCGCTTAGCGCGCAGGCCGCGAGACCCACCCCGCAGACGACCGCAGCCAGGATCAGCGCGCCGCGCATCCAGCGCGAGAAGGCGCCGCGCTCCCCCAGGTTCTCGAATGACTGCGGCTTGGGTATTCGGTTCAGGATCGCCATGCGCCGCTCACTCCCCCCCGCCCTCAGGACGCGTCTCAAAGAGCGGCTCGGCCGACTCCGCCGAAAGCCCCTCGCCCAGGATCTCGGCCACGCCGTCCGCCCCGGCCGGAGCGGGAACGGGTGCGGCCGCCGCCTCAAAAAGCTCGCCTGGCCCCTGCTCCGGCGTGTCGCGCTTCTTCTCCTTGCGATGGACGGCCTTGCGCTCGGCGAGGCGCGTACGCTGCAACGTGGGGTCCAGCTCGTTCAGCTCGTTCAGGCTCTTCAGTCCGAAATGGTCGAGGAACGTCGCCGTCGTCCCGTATAGGAAGGGCCGCCCGGGCAACTCGCTGCGCCCCACGATCCGGACCAGGTGCAGTTCCATCAGCGCCTTGAGGATATGGTCGACCACCACGCCGCGCACCGACTCGATCTCCGACTTCGAGATCGGCTGCCGATAGGCCACGATCGCCAGCGTCTCCAGGGCCGGACGCGAGAGACGGTTGGGCCGGTCCAGCTTGAGCAGGTTGCGCAGCCAGCGGCCGCAGCTCGGCTGCGTCTGATAGCGGTAGCCCCCGTTGATCGCCGCCACCTCGACGCCCAGCTCCAGCCGCGACAGCTCCTTGGCGATGTTCTCCAGCGCGTCGGCGATCTCGCGCGGTGAGGCCTCCGCGAACAGCCGCACCGTCTCGCTCGCCCCGCCGTCGGCCTCAGCCACGCTTTTCAGGCATGCCCGGATCTCCTCGACCGTCAACGGATGGTCCGCTCCGAACAGCAGCGCGCCCACCACCTGCTGCAGGCTCGACGCCAGCGGCAACCTGACCTCATCCACGTTCGCCATGTCGCCCTCCCGGGGCCGACTCCGCCCCCATCGCGCCCGGCGCCGGCTCCTCGCCCGGCAGAATCAGAATCTCGTGAAACGCATCGTTCTGCTGCAACGCGATCTGCCGCAGCCGCAGCAGCTCCAGCAGCGCGAGGAACGTCACGATCACCTCGCCCCGGTGCGACTCCGCATGGAACAGCGAGGAGAAGGCCACCGGCCGCCCCTGACGCGACAAGGCGATGATCGCCTCCATCTTGTCCGGCACCGACCAGCGGATCGGCTCGATCAGCCCGAACGGCTCGACCGGCGCACGCGCCAGCACCTCCTGGAACGCCGTCAGCAGGTCGAACAGGCCGATATCGCCCAGCGCCTGGCCGGCGTCGGGCGCCTCCGGGTCGAGCGCCGGGCCTTCGCCGCCGAACGCGAACGCCTCGCTCTGCAGCAGCTCAAGCTCCTGCAGGCGCCCCGCCGCGTCCTTAAACTTCTTGTACTCGATCAGTTGCCGCACCAGGTCGAGCCGCGGGTCGACCCACTCCTCGTCGCCCTCCTCCTCGACGGCCCGCGACTCCACCGGCAGGAGCATGCGGCTCTTGATCATCATGAGGGTGGTGGCCATCACCAGGAACTCGCCCGCGATGTTCAGGTCCAGCAGCCGCATCACCTCCAGATAGGCCAGATACTGCGCGGTGATCCGCTCGATCGGGATGTCGTAAATGTCGACCTCCTCCCGCCGGATCAGATACAGCAGCAGGTCCAGCGGCCCCTCGAAGACCTCCAGATCCACCTTGTACTCGTCTGCCAACAACGTCTCGACCGACATGCCGCCCCTCACTGCCGACGCCGCGCGCCAGCCCCGCCCGTCATCCGATGCCCACCGCCCGCCGCGCCTTGCCCAGCGTCACGGCCGCCGCCGCGCGCGCCCGCTCAGCGCCCTGCCGCAGCACCTGCTCCACATAGTCCGGGTTGGCCTGCAGCTCAGCCCGGCGGGCGCGGAGCGGCGCGAAGCTCTCCTCGAAGATCGCGAACAGCGCCTTCTTGGCATGGCCGTAGCCATAGTTGCCGCCACGGTAGCTCGCCTCCATCTCCGCACGCTGCGCCTCGTTCGCGAACAGCCTGTAGAGCGCGAAAATGTTACACGTAGCGGGGTCCTTGGCCTCCTCCAGCCCCTTACAGTCCGTCACGATCCGCATGATGCGCGCCTTGGCCTCCTTGAGGTCGCCGAACAGCTCGATCGTGTTGCCGTAGCTCTTGGACATCTTCTGGCCGTCGAGCCCCGGCACCACCGCGACCTCCTCCTGGATCGACGGCTCGGGGATCGTGAACACCTCGCCGAACTCGTTGTTGAACTTGATCGCGATGTCGCGCGTCACCTCGACGTGCTGCTTCTGGTCGCGCCCCACCGGTACGATATTGGACTGGTAGATCAGGATATCCGCCGCCATCAGCACCGGATAGGCGAACAGCCCGTGCGACGGCGCGATGCCCTTGGCCACCTTGTCCTTGTACGAGTGGCAGCGCTCCAGCAGGCCCATCGGGGTCACGATCGAGAGCAGCCACGCCAGCTCGTGCACCTCCGGCACGTCGCTCTGCCGGAAAAAGACCGTGCGCGCCGGGTCGAGCCCGCACGCCAGGAAGTCCAGCGCCACATCCCAGGTGTCCTGACGCAGCCGCTCCTGGTCGTGGACCGAGGTCAGCGCGTGGTAGTTCGCGATGAACAGGTAGGCCTCGCCCTGCTCCTGAAGGTGCAGCGCGGGCTTCATCATCCCGAAGTAGTTGCCCAGGTGCAGTTTGCCGGAAGGCTGGATGCCGGATAGGATTCTCATCTTGCGGGTGTCTCGCTAAGGGGTTCTGAAAAGCCCGCATCATACCCCGGACCAGCCGATTACACAAGTCCGCGAACAGCCCAAATGGTGGAGGCGGGGAGAATCGAACTCCCGTCCGAAACAGCTTCCATCAAGCCTCTACGCGCGTGTTCTGTCTACAAGTCTCGCCCACGGGAATGCCGGCAGACAGGCTTACCCGAGGGCCAGCGGCCACGATTCGTCAAGCACGGGCGCCCGGCCACACGGCCCCCGGCAGAGCCTGCCAGTCGTCGCATCCCCGCTCAGCAGGCGTCGGCGGTTCAGCGTCGGGCCTAATTACTTAGGCCGCGAGAGCGAAGTTATCGTTCGCATTTGGGTTTTTTCCTGTTTTTTTACGAGGCCAACAGGAGTCCTCGGCGCGCAACCCGATTTCCACATGCCCCGTCGAAACCAGTCGCCCCCTTAAAAAAAGGTGATACGATTATCCCACATCCGGCCGGAAAGTAAACCCGAATCTTGTGCCGGCGCGGATGGCGCGTTACGGGTGGCCCTCCGACCCGGCCTTGACCTCTCATGCGCCGGCCGCTGCCGCGCCCGTCGGGCCGCCCTGGAAGGCATAAGGCCCCGTGAGCGAGAACACGATGATACGCTCGCCGGTGGAGGTGCTGATATCCGTGTGCAGGCTCTTGACGTGCTGTCCCGTGATGTCCTGCACCAGCACCTCGAGCAGCGGCCGGGCTTTCTCGATCAGCTCCATGCGCACCTGCTTGATCAGGCTGCGCCCGTGGCCGGCGACCTCGCTCTTGACCAGTTGCCGTTCCGCAGGCGTCAGGACGCCCCGCAGCCGCACGATGATCAGGTCGTCGAGGATATAGGTGCGCGCCTCCTCCGGGCCGCGCCCCATGTACTCGCGCTCGAACTTGATCAGGGCCTCGCAGATCTCCGCCTCGACCTCCCCTTTGGTCTTGGACGACATCTCCTGCCTCGTTCTGCTCATGCGGCACCTCCTTCTTTGATTGCCTCAGTCTACGCGAGAGTGCCCGCGCACGTCAAACCGTCCCGCGCCCGAACCGGGCCTGACCCCTTGCGGCCCTGAGCGTCCTCCAGACGCCGAACGCCAGCACGGCCAGCGCCACGACGATCGGCCAGACGTAGCTCTGCGTACGGTCGTATAGGAGCCCTCCCAAGGGCGGCCCGGTGATGCCCGCCACACCGTGAGCCAGAAAAACCAGCGGATAGACGCTCGCGACTTGGTCCGCGCCATATCGGGCCGCCACCTGGGCCGCGTAGAGCACGAAACAGGCGCCGAAGCCGAACCCCACCAGAAAGGCGCCCGCAGAAAAGGCGGCAGGCACAAAACGCACCAGCAACAGCAGGGTTTGTGCGACGGCCATAAAGGCGAGCGAGAGCGGGACGACCGCATACCCGAAACGGTCGGAGAGCAAGCCCCACACCAGCCTTCCGGAAGCGTTACCCAACGCGAAGAGGCTGATGGCGGCCGTCGCGGTCGCAGCGGTCGAGCCCCCGTCCAGGCCGATCGGCTTCAGGCTGCCGACAACCAGCAGCCCGGAGAACGTGCCGCAGAAGATGCCGGTCGCCAACGACCGGAAGGCGCCGTCGCGCAGCACCTCTTGGACCGCCACGCGGCCGCGCACGCCGGTTACGGCGGGCGGACGGAAGAGGAAGGCCGCCGCCAGACAGATCACCGTACCATAGGCCAGCCCGATCACACGAAACACCGCCAAGACGGTATGCCCGTTATGCAACAGCGCGTCCGTCAGCCGCGACAGCAGGATCGCGCCCGCCCCGAAACCTGCCACCGCGACACCGGCCACGAGCCCCTTTCGGCTTGGGAACCACTGAATACCGGTCGTGAGGGCCGCGACGTACCCGAACCCGATGCCCGCACCGCTGAGCAGGCCGAAGCCGGTCAAGAGCCAGCCGAACCGTCCGGCCGAGGCCGAGGAGATCAGGTGCCCGCAGGCATACAGCACCCCGCCGAGAAGCGCCACGCGGCGAGGGCCCCACGGGGCCAACAGCCGCCCCGCCAGCACCAGCGCCAGCGTGAAGACGGCGATGGCCAGCCCGAAGACCTGCTGGGTTTGCGCCGCAGAGTACCCGAAGTCCGCGCGCAACGGCGGCACAAACGCGCTCCAGGCGTACAACCCGCCCAGGCAGGACTGGATCAGGACGACCGCAGGCAGGACGAGCAGCCCTTTAATCCGCAGCCGCCCAACGCCCCCGGCCGCCTGCGGCTGGCCCGCGCCGCGCCAGCCGGGAGCGATGCGGCCCGGCCGGGTCTCAGACACCGGCATGGGGCCGCCTAACCGCCTGTAATGCCCGATCCGCCTGTTCCACCTCGTCGGACAGGCCCTTGCGATAGTCGACCAGACGGGAGCGCAACGCCGTGTCTGCCAGCGCAAGCATGGCGACCGCCAGCAGAGCCGCGTTCTTCGCCCCCGTCTTACCGATCGCCACCGTCGCAACCGGAATGCCGCCGGGCATCTGTACCATCGACAGCAGCGAGTCCAACCCGCCTAGGTCGCTGGTGGTCATCGGCACGCCGATGACCGGCAGCGGGGTCATGGAGGCGAGCACGCCCGCAAGATGGGCCGCCTTACCCGCACCCGCGATAATGATCCGAACGCCACGCCCTTCAGCCGACAGCGCGAACGTCCGTGCGGCCTCGGGCGTCCGATGCGCCGAGATCACGCGCATCTCGTGGGCGACCCCAAACCGGTCGAGCACGTCCGACGCCTCTTGTAGCGTCTCCAAATCGGACTTGCTCCCCATCACGATGGATACCTGCGGTACGGTCTCAGCCTGCATGGCGACTTTTCCTTTCCTTGTTCGCTCTTCTTTGTTCACCCGTCTTTCGCGCACGTGCCTCCGGCCGCGCGCGCGAGCCGGTCGTTGATCGCGCAGCCCAGCCCCACATTGGGTACGGGCTCCGCCACAATCCGGTCCAGCCCCTGCTCATCCAGCCGACGCAGCGCGCCGAACAGGTTCGCGGCGGCCTCACGCAGGTCGCCGTCCTCGGACAGAACCTGCCGGGCCGCATAGGGGCCGGCCCCAAACGTCTTCTTGAAGGCCAGCACGCCGACCCTCTCCCCAGGGTGCGCGCACACGGTTTCCGAGCCGTCCCAAACTTGAAAAGGGGTACGTGGCGCGTAGTGCCGGGGCAGCATGCCGGGCGCGGATACCGGCGCCGAACTTAAAGGCGGAGTCCTGGCCACCGGCCCGACGAGCGCCTCGATCTCCTCCACCGCCACACCGCCTGGGCGCAGCAGGACGGGCGGGTCGCCACAGAGCGAGAGGATGGTGGACTCGATCCCGACCGAACACGCTCCGCCGTCCAACACGAGGTCGATACGCCCTCCCAAAGGCCCGCGCACATGGTGCGCGGCCGTCGGGCTGGTGCGGCCGAACGGATTGGCGCTGGGTGCGGCCACCGGCAAACCGACCTGACGGATGAGTGCGAGCGCCATCGGATGCCGAGGCATGCGCACCGCGACCGTCGGCAGACCGGCCGTGACCAGGTCGGGCACACCCGCCGCCTTGGGCAGGATCAGGGTCAAGGGGCCGGGCCAGAAACGGGAGATCAGCACACGCGCCGCCTCCGGAACCCGTTCGACCAGCAAACCCAGTTGCTCGATCCCGCTGATATGTACGATCAAAGGATCGAAACGCGGACGCTGTTTGGCTTCAAACACCCGCGCGACGGCCTGTTCGTCAAAGACCATGGCCCCCAGCCCGTACACGGTCTCCGTAGGGAACGCCACAATGCCGCCCCGGCGCAACATCACGGCCGCGCTGTGGAGCAGCCCGGGAAACCGCATCTCCTGGCGCCACATCTCAAGGCATGCCAGAACCCACTCGGACGCCTCGCGGATCCCGGGCACGACGACGCCACCCGGAGGGGCCTCGCTTCGGTGCTTCAGGCCGTGGCCCGTCAGGACGTAGAGCGCGCCTGCTCCGACGCCGAGAGCCAGGTCGACATCGCTGGGATGGTCGCCGATGACAAACGACCGCCTCAAATCAAGGTCATACTCGCGCGCAGCCGCTTGCAGGAAATAGGGCTTGGGCTTGATACAGTCGCACCCGTCCTCGCGCCGGTGCGGGCAGCAGTAGACCGCGGTGACCAGCACCCCGTGCCTCCGCAGATGCTCCACCACGAAGGCATTGACGCGCGCGGCCTCCTCAGCCGTCACCAGGCCCTTGCCGACACCGGACTGATTCGTGACAATGAAAAGGCGCGCGTGGGCCTGAAGCCGCCGCAACGCCTCAACGGTCTCGTCAAAGAAGACCACCTCCCGAGGGTCGCGCAGGTGCCCGCGGTCTTCGATCAGGGTCCCGTCGCGATCCAGGAACACGGCCGACTGGCCGGGGAGACGCGCCTCTGAAGATGTTTTGCTTTCGTCCATAAGCGCCTGCCGCCATACGATGGCGCGCCGCCTCTTTCCGAAAAGGGTGCCCGCAGGACGCCCAGGCCCCCGGGAAGTCGCGTTTCGTCGACCGCCGTCCGGACGGCGACAGACGCGCTTCAGGGAACGAGGGCGTCAAGCGGACCCCACTCTTTGGCCTCAAAGGCCGATACGTTTTTTCAGTTCGGCAAGCTGTGTCTTCATCCGGAGAGGAAGCCTGGCTCCGGCTGTAGACAGGTACTCTTCGATCTCCGGCACTTCGCTTTTCCAGCCTTCCACATCGATGTGCAGCAATTCGGCCATTTCCGCCTCGCTGACTTTCAGGCCGCTGACATCAAGATCACCCGGCTTCGGCACATAGCCGACCGGGGTCTCGACGGCCCCGACCTTGCCTTCGACACGTTCGCACATCCATTTCAACACGCGGCAGTTTTCGCCGAAGCCCGGCCACAGCCACTTCCCGTCGCCGGACTTCCGGAACCAGTTCGTATAGAAGATCTTCGGAGCCTTGGCCCCGAGCTTGTCGCCCATGTTGAGCCAGTGCTGCCAGTAGTCGCCGATGTGATAGCCGCAAAACGGCAGCATCGCCATCGGGTCGCGCCGAATCGCCTTCTTCGCGTCCAGCGCTGCCGCCGTGGCTTCGGAGGCGGCCGTGGCGCCCATATAGACGCCGTGATCCCAGTTATAGGCCTCGGACACGAGCGGCACGAGTTTCGAACGGCGCCCTCCGAAGACAAAGATGTCGATCGGCACACCGGCGGGGTCCTCCCAGTCCGGACAGATCACCGGGCACTGCCGTGCCGGGGCGGTGAAGCGCGCGTTGGGGTGCGCGCCCTTGACGGGCTTGCCCTCGGCATCCTTCCTGTCCGGCGACCACTCGTTGCCCTTCCAGTCGATCCCGTGCTTGCACTCAACATCCATGTCTTCCCACCAGATGTCGCCATCATCCGTCAGGACACAGTTGGTGAAGATGGCGTTGGCCTTGATGCTCTCCATGGCCATGGGGTTTGACTTGTAGCTGGTACCCGGGCAGACGCCGAAGAACCCGGCTTCCGGATTGATGGCGTACAGGCGCCCATCCGCCCCCGTCTTCATCCAGGCGATGTCGTCGCCGATGCACTCGCACTTCCAGCCTGCTATCGAGGGCTGGAGCATGGCGAGGTTGGTCTTGCCGCAGGCACTGGGGAAGGCGGCGGCGATGTGGAAACGCTTGCCTTGCGGATTGGTCAGACGCAGGATGAGCATGTGTTCGGCCATCCACCCTTCGCGACGTGCCATGGGGGATGCGATGCGCAGGGCCAGGCACTTCTTGCCCAGCAGCGCGTTGCCACCGTAACCGGAGCCAAAGGACCAGATGAGGTTCTCTTCCGGGAAATGCGCAATATACTTCTTCTCGATCGGGGCGCAGGGCCAGCGGCTGTCCTTCTGGCCGGGCTCAAGCGGCGCCCCTACGGAATGCATGCAAGGGACGAACGCGCCGTTCTCTCCAAGCGCTTTGAGCACCTTGTCCCCGACGCGCGTCATGATATGCATATTCACGACGACATAAGGCGAATCGGACAGTTCGACGCCGATCTTCGAGATCGGCGAGCCGACAGGCCCCATGCTGAAGGGGATGACGTACAGCGTGCGCCCCCTCATACAGCCCTTGTAGAGGTCACGCATGATCGTCTTCAGTTTGACCGGGTCGATCCAGTTATTGGTCGGGCCGGCATCTTCCTGATTCCTCGTCGCAATGTACGTGCGGTCTTCGACACGCGCCACATCGCTGGGATCGCTGCGGAACAGGTAGCTGTTGGGTCGCTTCCCCAGCGGAATCGCCGCGCCGGCATCAACCATGATCTTGATCATGGCGTCATACTCGGCTTTTGAACCGTCGCACCATTGGACTTTGTCGGGATTGCAGAGGTTCGCCATCTCCTCGACCCAGGCGAGCAGTTTCGTGTTCTTGGTTGTCGTCGTCATGTGCGCATCCTTTCGGGGTTTACGGATAACAAAAAAGGCCAGCCCGGCCCTAATGACCGCTGCTGACCTTGCGCTTCGATCGGCCCCCCGCCAAAGACGGGCTGCCATCAACTCACAATCTGTACCCTCTGATCGTGTCCGGCTCGACTTTGAGCCCACCCGATCTATTCGTGTTGCCGCTTGACTATAAACAAACTGGCGCCTGCGGGCAAGCCCAAAATTTTGATTTTGCCGGTTCCGAATCCGGAGGGTCGATTGACAACGTAACGGAGCCCCCCGGCACGTCCACGGGCGCGGTTAGCCCGTCAAGGGGATGGGACGCGGTTTTTCCACAAAGGAATAGGGGCGCTTTGCGCGGGGCGCAAGAGCCTGAGATTGACGTTTCCACAGGGAACCGGCACAATACAACTATGCAAGGCTTAATCTGGAATGAGCGTTTCAGCGTCGGCGTCCCCGCCATGGACCAGCAGCACAAACGGCTGATCGACCTGATCAACAACCTACGGAAATCCGAGGACGCGGGCATCGCCTTTGACGCGATCATGGGCATGTTCGACTACGCGTCGATCCACTTCCGTGCCGAAGAGGCTCTGCTGCAGAAGGCAGGATACTCGCTGCTTTCGGCCCAGCAGGGACAGCACCAGGCCTTTATCGACAAGGCCGTCGGGTTCTCGCGTCAGGACCTGAACGATCCGACGATCTGCACCGAGATCACGCGTTTCCTTCGGACCTGGCTGCTGGAGCATATCCTCCAAGAGGACATGCTCTATAAGCGCTGCATTCCGCCGCACCTCATCGCCTAGCCCACACGGCCCCTCGGACTCCCCTCCTGATGACCACCTTCCGCATCACCGACCTGCCCGCGCGACAGGCGAAGGCCGAGCGTTTCCTCGGTGACACGTTCCGCGTGATCTCACGCTCCGGGCTGCATCCCGCCGAGGCGCTGCTGATCGAGCACCTCCCCTGTCTGACCGCCGGGGACGGCCCGCTGCTGGTCGCCGGCAACCGGACCGGCGCCGCCGCCCTCGTCCTCTCACAGCTCCGCCCCGAGGCCTCCGTCGTCTGCCACGCCTTCGACCTCCACCATGCCCGCGCCATCATGCGCAACCTCGCCGCCAACGGCGCCGCGCCGTCTTTCGTCCACGACCCTTGGGCGCTGCCCCCGCCGGACCTCGCCTCGGGCGCGGCGCCGCAACGGTATGCCGTCGCCTGTACCGCGAGCCTCCCGCCCGGCCCCTACAGCGCCGCGCTCTTCATGTCCACCCCGGGCACCCTGACCGGCGAGCTGCTCCTCGACCAGCTTGAGGACATCCATGAAAACCTCGCCGACGGCGGAACCTGCCTCCTCGCCTGCGAAGGGGCCTCCGGGCCATTGCTCAAACAGCTCCGCGCGCTCTTCGGGAACCTCTCGATCCGCTCGGACCGCTCCGGCCTCATCTGCGCCGTGGCGACCCGCCGCGCCGGCCTCGCGCGGCGGCGCGACTTCAGCGCCACCTTCGAGGCCTCGCTCCCCGGCGGCCCCCGCCTCACGCTCCACTCGCTGCCCGGCGTCTTCTGCCACCGCCGCCCCGACGCGGGCGGCCTGGCCCTGGCGGAAATCGCCAGCCGCGAGCCGCTCGGCTCCGCCGCCCGCGCGCTCGACCTGGGGTGCGGCTGCGGCCTGGTCGGCCTCCTGCTCGCCCAGGCGCAGCCCGGCCTGCGCGTGACCTTCGCCGACTCGCACGCCCGCGCCCTGGCCGCCACCCGCCTGAATATCGGCGCGGCCGAGTCCTCCGGCCATACCCTGCTCCTCTCCGACACCGGCACCGGCGAGACCGGCTTCGACCTGTTCGTGGCCAACCCGCCCTACTACTCCGATTTCCGCATCGCCCGGCTTTTCATCGAGACCGCCTACCACGCGCTGCGCCCGGGCGGCGCCTGCCTGCTCGTGTCCAAGGCCACCGAGAGCCTCCGGACACTCCAGTCCCAACGCTTCGGCGGCGCCGAGGTGATCCCCCGCCGCGGTTACGGCGTGGTGCGCAGCCTTCGCCCGTAATCACGCGCCTCACACGCCCGAGAGGAGAACCGCCATGCGCCCCCTGCCTTCCGCCGCCGCCCTCGCCCTCGCCACACTCGCCGCCGCCGCGCAGCCCGCCCGCCCGAACCTCCTGTTCGTCTTCGCCGATGACTGGGGCCGTTACGCCGGAGCCTACGCCGCGCTCGACCCGACGCCCGGCCTCAACTCCGTCATCCGCACCCCTCACGTCGACCGCCTCGCGCGCGAAGGCCTGCTCTTCCGCAACGCCTTCGTCAGCGCGCCGAGCTGCACGCCCTGCCGCAGCTCGCTCTTCTCCGGCCGCCACTTCTTCAACACCGGCCGCGGCGCCATCCTGCGCGGCGCCGTCTGGGACCGCGCCATCCCCTCCTTCCCGCTGCTGCTGCGCGACGCCGGCTACCACATCGGCAAGAGCTACAAGGTCTGGGGCCCCGGGACGCCCGCCGACGCCCCGTTCGGCGAGCAGCGCCACGCCTTCGAGAAGGCCGGACGCGCGCCCAACAACTTCTCCGAGGAGACCGAGCGCCGGCTCGCGCGCGGCCTGGACGTGAAGGCCGCCCGCGAACAGATCCTGGACCAGGTGCGCGCCAACTTCGACGCCTTCCTCGCCGAGCGCCAGCCGGGCCAGCCCTGGCTCTACTACTTCGGCACCACCACCACACACCGCGAATGGGTCAAAGGCTCAGGCCTGCGCCACTGGGGCATCGACCCCGCCAGCCTCGCGGGCCGCCTCCCGAAAGTCCTGCCCGACGTGCCCGAAGTCCGCGAGGACGTGGCCGACTACCTCGGCGAGTGCCAGGCCGTCGACGCCTGCCTCGGCGCGCTGCTCCAGCGCCTCGAGGCCGCAGGCGAACTCGACCGTACGGTCATCGTGGCCAGCGGCGACCACGGCTTCCCCGGCGTGCCCGCCGCCAAATGTAACCTCTACTCCCACGGGACCGCCGTGCCGCTCGTCGTGCGCCTGCCCGGCGCCAGGCCGGGCCGCGTCGCCGATGACTTCGTCTGCCTCTCCGACCTCTGCCCCACCTTCCTCGACCTCGCCGGCGTCGCCCACCCTCCCGGGCTGGACGGCCGCTCGCTCCTCCCGCTGCTGACCTCGGACAGGAGCGGGCAGATCGACCCCGCCCGTACCGCCACCATCACCGGCCGCGAACGCCATGTGGCCGAAGCCCAGGAGGACGGCACCCCCTACCCCATGCGCGCGCTCCACACCCGCGACTTCCTGTATGTCCGCAACTTCATGCCGGAACGCTGGCCCGCAGGCGCCCCCTACGCCGCCTCAGGCCCCACCGACACGCTCTCGGCCCAGCAGCTCGAGCACCACACGCGCTACGCCTTCCCCGACATGGACGCCAGCCCCACCAAAGCCTGGCTCGTGCTCAACCGCGACCGCCCCGCCTGGCGCGCCCACTATGACCGCGCCTTCGGCAAACGCCCGGCCGAAGAGCTGTACGACCTGCGCCAGGACCCCGACCAGACCAAGAACCTCGCCGCCGACCCGGCCTTCGCCGACACCCGCCAACGGCTCGCCGCCGACCTGCTCGCGCGCCTGCAGGCCGCCGGCGACCCGCGCGTCTGCGCCGATCCGCCCCCGTTCGAACGGCCGCCCTTCACGGACAAGTCCGACCCGGCCCGCTGACCCTGCCCCTCTGGCCGCTTCAACGCCGTGTTCCCCGGTTGCCGAAACCGCGCCGAACCCGTATACTACTCCCATGAACAAGACCGTTCTGAAACTTGCCCTCCTCGCCTGCTGCGCGCGGCACGCCGCCGCCGCCGGCCACATCCTTTGCGTTGAGGCCGAGACCGCCCAGCTCCTCGAACCGCCGATGGCCCTCACCTCCAACGGCGTCGCCGGCGCCTCGGGCGCCTACCTCGAGATCCCCGAGGGCGCGGGCAATCCGCCCAAACTCGACGCCGGCAAGGCGTGCTTCACCGTCGATATCCCGGCCGACGCCGCCTACACGCTCTGGTGCCGCGTCTGGTGGGAGGGCGAGTGCAGCAACTCGTTCCGCGTCGGCGTGGACGACCAGCCGGCCTTCCTCCTGGGCGAAGACGCCACCTACAAATCCTGGCACTGGGTCAAATATCCGGTCTCCCGGACCACACCCCCGCTCCGCCTCACCCAGGGAAAGCACACCCTGACCTTCCACAACCGCGAGGACGGCGTGCGGCTCGACCAGGTGCTTCTGAGCGCCGACAAGCGCTTCGTGCCCGTCGACATCGAAGCCCCCGGAACGCGCCGATGACCCCCCCGCTCCTCCATACGCGCCTGGTCGCGGCGTTCCGCTGGTGCGTGCTGCTCACCCTGTGCGCGGCGCCCACCCAGTGGACCCTGCTCCAGAGCCCGCGCCTCGGCCTGGCCGACGTGCTGATGGCCGCCGCCGCAGCCTTCTGGGGCCTCGACTTCCTGCTCGCCCGTAACTGGCGCAGCCTCCTCACCGTCCTGCCGCACTGGACGCACCTGCTCTTCACCCTCTGTGCCGCCGCCGCCGTGTGCGTCGCCGCCGACCGCGGCGAGGCCATCAAAGAGCTGCTCCAGCTCGTCGCCTACTTCCTGGCGGGGCCCGCCGTCTTCGCCGCCTTCCTGAGAGGCGAGTCCGACGCCCCGGCCTCCGCGCCCCCTCCCGTCCGCACCCGGACGCTCCTCACCGCGCTCGGCGCCGTGACCGCCGCCGTGCTGGCGCTCGCCGCCGTGCAGTACGCCTCGCCCGAGGGCCACCGCTCCATCCGCCTGTTCGCCGAACCCAAGACCCTCGACATCATCGTGCATGCGCTGGACGGCTGGCAAAGTCCCCTGCTGGTCGGCGGGACCTTCGGCAACCGCAACGTGCTCGGCGGCTTCCTGGCCCTGGCCCTGCCGCTGGCCTGCGCGGGCGCCCTGGGCGGCGCGCGCCGCACGCCCGCCCGCGCCGCCTGCGCGCTGCTCGTCCTCGCCGGCCTCGCGCTCAACCTCTCCGGCCCCTCCTACTGGGCCGTGGCCCTCACGCTGGCCGCCCTCGCCGCGACGCGCGGCGCGCGGACCTTCCTGCCCGTCGCCGCGGCCCTCCTCCTCTGGCAGGGCTTCGCGCTGCCGCACCTGCCGCGCGCCAACGACCTGTGCCATTTCGAGTCGGCCGCCCTCTACGACAGCCAGGGCGCGCCGACCCGGCGCTATCCCGAATGGCAGGCCGCCTCCAGCCTGATCCTCACGCACCCCTGGCTGGGCGTCGGCCCCGGCAACTACCAGCGCCAGATCGGCCCCTTCTACGGTAACGTCCCCAACGCCACCGGCCCGGCCGAGCCGGATATCCAGAACCTCTACCTCGTGCTGGGCGCGTCCTGCGGCCTCCCCGCCCTCCTCGCCTTCCTCGCCCTGCTCGCCACCGCCGGCCACACCGCCCTCAGGAACGGCCGCCTCGGCGTCGCCGGCGCCCTCGCCGCCTTCGCCGCCACCGCCATCTGGCACCCGCTGCTCGTCCGCGGACTCGGCCTTCCGCTCGCTTTTGTGCTGTCCCTCGCCCGCCACCCTCCCCCTCACGAGGTAGCCGATGACCCCTGACCCGAACACCCCCCCCGTCCCACGCATCTTTGAGCTGCCGGTGCACAAGCTCCGCAACCGCCTCCTGCGCGGCCTCGCACGCCTGATCAAGCGGCCCTTCGAGTATCTCTCCGGCCTGATCGCCATGGACGACATCTACGCCCGCGCCTTCCGCATGCCCCGCGAGATCCGCTTCGCCGACCGCGCCCTGCAGGCCACCGGCGTACGGACCCGTTTCGCCGACGAGGAACTCGCCCAGGTCCCTAAAGAGGGCACCGTCATCGTCGTCTCCAACCACCCCTTCGGCGGGATCGAGGGCATCATCCTGATCTCGCTCCTCAAGCGCGTGCGGCCGGACGTGAAGGCCATGGCGAACTACCTGCTGGCGGCCATCCCGGAGATGCGCGAGGACTTCATCTTCGTCGACCCCTTCGGCTCCAAGAACTCGGCCAAGGTCAACATGCGCCCCATCAAGGACAGCCTGAACTGGCTCAAGGACGGGCACCTGCTCATCGTCTTCCCCTCCGGCGAGGTCTCCAGCTTCGACCGCCGTACCCTGCGCGTCCGCGACCCGGCCTGGAGCGCCAGCATCGCGGCCCTCGCCCGCAAGACCAACGCGACCGTCGTGCCGATGTTCTTTCCCGGCCGCAACTCCCTGTTCTTCATCCTCCTCGGCCTCATCCACCCCCGCCTGCGCACCTCCCTGCTGCCGCGCCAGCTCGCCAACAAGAAGGGCCACACCATCCGCGTCCGCATCGGCTCGCCCCTCAACACCAAGGCGCTCGAGCCCTTCTCCACGGACGACGTCCAGCTCATCAAGTACCTGCGCTTCCGCTCCTACCTGCTGGCCGAGCGCGAGACCCACCGCACCCGCCGCTTCATCTCCCTCCACCCGCCGATGCTGCCGTCGGAGCCGATCATCTCCGCCGTGCCCGCCGCCGCCCTCGCCCAGGAGATCGCCAGCCTCCCCCCCGCCTGCAAGCTCGTGGCCGCAGGTGATTTCGAGGTCTACGTCGCCGAGGCCGCACAGATCCCCTTCTGCCTGCGCGAGATCGGCCGCCTGCGCGAGATCACCTTCCGCGCCGTGGGCGAAGGCACCGGCAACGACATCGACCTCGACGCCTTCGACCGCTACTACGCCCACCTGATCATGTGGAACGTCACCCGCCAGGAGATCGTCGGCTCCTACCGCCTCGGCCTCACCGACAAGATCGCCGAAGCCTACGGCGTCCGCGGCCTCTACACGCGCACGCTCTTCCGCTTCGACGCGAAGCTCCTCTCCAAAATATCCCCCGCCATCGAACTCGGCCGCTCCTTCATCCGCGCCGAATACCAGAAGGCCTACGCCTCGCTCTTCCTGCTCTGGAAGGGCATCTCGACCTTTATCGGCCGCAACCCGCGCTACCGTAACCTCTTCGGCCCCGTCAGCATCACCAACGAGTACCGCGAGGCCTCGCGCTGCATGATCCTCGCCTCCATGCGCCAGACCTGCATGGCCGACGACATCGCCTACCTCGTCAAACCGAAATTCCCCCCCAAGCCCCCGCGCCACTCCGAATGGTGCCTCAAAGAGTACATGGAGTACCTCAACGACATCGACCAGGTCGCAGACTACGTCTCCGAGATCGAACCCGACGGCAAGGACATCCCCGTGCTCCTGCGCCAGTACCTCAAGCTGGGCGGCAAGCTGCTCTCCTTCAACGTCGACCCGGAGTTCAGCTCGGTCGTGGACGGCCTGATCGTCGTGGACCTGCTCAAGGCCAGCCCCAAGACCCTCCGCCGCTACATGGGCAACGAGGTGGCCGACGCCTACCTCAAGTTCCACGGCATCGCCGAAGCCACCGACACCCCCCCCGCCCCCTGACCTCCCTTCCTCTCACCTCTCACTTCTCACTTCTCACTTCTCACTTCTTACTTCTTACTTCTTACTCCCCCCCTCACCATGCTCACCCACCTCGCCGTCCGAAATCTCGCCATCGTTGAAGAGGCCGCCATCGACTTCGGCCCCGGCCTCACGATCATCACCGGCGAGACCGGCGCAGGCAAATCCGTACTCCTCGGCGCCCTCGGCCTCGTGCTCGGCGAACGCGCCGACCGCTCGGCCATCCGCGAGGGCGCCCCTGAAGCCTGGGTCGAGGCTGTCTTCGCCCTGGCGCCGCCCGCCTGCGCCGCCGCCGACGCCCTCCTCGCCGAGGCCGGGCTCCCCCCCTGCGAGGAGGGCGCCCTCCTCATCCGCCGCTCCGTCTCCGCCGCCGGCAGCGGCCGCTGCCTCGTCAACGACACCCCCGCCACCGTCCAGACCCTCCGCCGCCTCGGCGACCGGCTCGTCGATATCCACGGCCCCTACGACCACCAGTCGCTCCTTGACCCCGACTTCCAGCGCCGCGTGCTCGACGCCTACGGCCATTGCGCGCCCCCCTTCGACGCCTACGCCGAAGCCTGGCAGGCCCAGCGCGCCCTGGAGCAGCGCCTGGCCGAACTCCAGGGCGACACCGCCGACCTCGCCGCCGAGGCCGACCGCCTTCAGTTCATCGTCGACGAGATCCAGGCCGCCAGCCTGACCGACGCCGACGGCGACGACCTCATCCAGCAGCACGCCCAAGCCGCCCACGCCGAACAGATCCTCGCCCTCGGCACCTCCGTCGCCAACACCCTCACCGAGGGCGAGGCCTCGGCCTTCGAACGCCTCGCCGAAGCCCAGGCCCAGCTCACCGAGCTGGCCCGCCTCCTGCCCGCCGCCGCCGACTGGCGCGCCGAGGTCCAGAGCGCCGCCGTCCAGCTCCAGGAACTCGGCCGCACCCTCAACGACCGCCTCAGCCAGATCGACGCCGACCCCGATACCCTCCGGCAGCTTGAGGAGCGCATGGGCCTCGTCCAGCGCCTCAAACGCAAATACGGCCCCACCGTCCCCGCCATCCTCGCCGCCCTCGCGAGCCACCAGGCCCGCCTGCATGACCTCGCCACCCGCTCCGAACAGGTCGAGCGGCTCAACGCCGACCTCGCCGACGCCACCGCCCGCGTGCGCGAGCGCGCCGCCGCCCTCACCCGCGCCCGCGCCCAGGCCGCCGGCCGTCTCGCCCGCGCCATCACCGCCGAACTCCGCGACCTCGGCTTCCTCAAGGCCGGCTTCTCCGTCGACCTCGCCGCCACGCCCCCCGGCCCCACCGGCTCCGACTCCGTGACCTTCGGCTTCGCGCCCAACCCCGGCGAGCCGATGCGCCCGCTCAAGGCCATCGCCTCCAGCGGCGAGATCGCCCGCGTGATGCTGGCCGTCAAGGCCGTGCTGGCCGCACACGACAGCATCCCCGTGCTGGTCTTCGACGAGATCGACGCCAACATCGGCGGCGAGGTCGGCCGCGCCGTCGGCCAGAAACTCCGGCACGTGGCCCAAGGCCATCAGGTCATCGCCATCACCCACCTGCCGCAGTCCGCCGTCTACGGCCACCAGCACTACGTCGTCACCAAGGCGGTCGTCAAGGGCCGCACGCGCACGCGCATCGAGGCCCTCGACGAGCCGGGCCGCATCGACGAACTCGCCCGCATGCTCGGCGGCAAGGGCCTCACCCCCGTCGTCGAGAGCCACGCCCGCGAGCTGCTCGCCTCGGTCCGCTGAACGCGGCGCCTCCCGCTTGACACCCGCCCGCGCTTCGGGCATCCTTCTGGCCCATGAGAACGTCCCTCCCGCTCCTCGCCCTGCTCGCCCTCGTCGCCGCGCCCGCCGCAGACGCCGCCGACGTTTGGCCCATGTTCCGCGGCCCCTCCGGCGACGGCGCCGTACGCGGCGCCCGCCTCCCCCTCCAGTGGGACGAGTCGCGCAACGTGCGCTGGAAGACCGCCATCCCCCACCCCGGCTGGTCCACGCCCGCCGTGGGCGACGGCCGCGTCTGGGTCACCAGCGCCACCACCAACGGCCAGGACTTCTTCGTCTTCGGCGTCGACGCCCGCACCGGCGCGCTCGTCGTCTCCAACCGGCTCTTCCACTGCGACCGCCCCGAACCCCTCGGCAACGCCGTCAACGGCTACGCCTCGCCCTCGCCCGCCTGCGCGCCCGGACGGGTCTTCGTCCACTTCGGCAGCTACGGCACCGCCTGCCTCGACGCCGCCACCGGCGCCGTCCTCTGGTCGCGCGACGACCTCCCCTGCCGCCACTACCGCGGCCCCGGCTCCTCCGCCGTGCTCCACGCCGACCGCCTCATCCTCACCTTCGACGGCGTCGACGTCCAGTATCTCGTCGCCCTCGACACCCGCACCGGCAAGACCCTCTGGCGCACCGACCGCGCCATCGTATGGAAAGACCTCGACGCCGACGGCAAGCCTAAGCGCGACGGCGATTTCCGCAAAGGCTTCGCCACCCCGATCGTCGTCCGCGCGGCCGGCCGCGAACAGCTCATCAGCCCCGCCTCCAGCGCGCTCTTCGCCTATGACCCCGCCACCGGCAAGGAACTCTGGCGCACCCGCAACACCGCCCACACGCCGGCCGTCAGCCCCGTCTCAGACGGCACCCTCGTCTATTCCGTCACCGGCCACGGCGTCGCCGAACTCTGGGCGCTGCGCCCCGACGGCACAGGCGACGTCACCGACACCCACCTCGCCTGGCGCGTCACCGGCAAGGACGTGCCCCTCACCCCCTCCCCGGTGACCCTCAACGGCCTGCTCTACATGCTCGCGGACCACGGCGCCCTCACCTGTATCGACGTCGCGACCGGCCAGACCGTCTGGCGCGAGATGCTCGGCGGCGCCTACCTGGCCTCGCCCCTCCACGACGGCGAGCGCATCTACTGCTTCGGCGGCTCCGGCAAGGCCACCGTGCTCCGCGCCGGCCGCACCTTCGAGAAACTCGCCGAGAACCGTCTTGACGCCGGCTTCATGGCCTCCCCCGCCGTGGACGGCGACGCCCTGATCCTGCGCACCAAGACGCACCTCTACCGCATCGCCGCCGACTGACAACACCCCGGCGTCACACGCGAGGCCCTGATGCTTTCAGCCGACTTCCACGAGCACTTCATGCGCCTCGCCTTGCGCGAGGCCGCCAAGGCCGCCGAGGCGGGCGAGGTCCCCACCGGCTGCGTCATCATCCGCGCCCCGGAGGCGGAGCCGGCCGCGCGCGCCGCAGTCCGTGTGCTGGCGCGCGCCCATAACCAGACCGAGACCCTCAAGGACGCCACGGCCCACGCCGAGATGATCGCCCTCACCCAGGCCGCGGCCGCCCTGGGCGACTGGCGGCTCACCGGCACCCTCCTGTACGTCACCAAGGAGCCGTGCGCCATGTGCGCCGGCGCGATCGTCCTCGCCCGCGTGCCGACCGTCGTCTGGGGGCTCTCCGACCCCAAGCGCGGCGGCCATACGGTCTTCTCGATCCTCAACCACCCCGGCCTCAACCACCGCCCGGACGTGCTCCCCGGCGTGCTCGAGCCCGAGTGCCGCAGCCTGCTGCAGAGCTTCTTCCGCGCCCGCCGCGAGGAATAAAAAAGCCCCCCGCCCTGACGGACGGGAGGCGGTCAGCGGAGCGCGCCGGCCTCAGTACTGCACGACGCACAGCGGCTGTCCCTTGGCGACCACCGCGCCGTGCTCGACGAGGAACTTCACCACCTTCAGCGGCTTGTCGGCCTTGATCTGGTTGAAGAGCTTCATCGCCTCGACGATGCAGAGCGGGTCGCCCGCCTTGACGCTGTCGCCCTCCTTGGCCAGCTCCGGCTTGCCCGGCCCGGGCGAACGGTAGAACGTGCCGTTCAGCGGCGCGTTGACCGTCGGGCCGGCCACCGGCGCGGCCGCGGCAGGCGCCTCCTTCTTCTGCGGGGCGGCGGCCGCAGGCGCGGCGACGGCCACAGAAAGCTCGGGCAGCGCGGCCGGCACCGCGCCCGCCGCGAAGCCGAGGCGGCTCGCGAGGCCCGCCACCAGCTTGCCGATCTCCGCGAACTTGAGCGTCTCGTCACAGGGGGCCGCCGCAGGGGCCGCCGCCGCAGGCGCGGCCGCCTCAGCCTTCTTCGGCTGCCCGGCGCCCTCCAGGTCCGCCGGGATCGGGTCACGCTGATCCGCCGGCTTGGCGCGCCACTTGAAGTAGCCGAGCGCCACCTCCGGGAAGAGGCAGTAGGAGAGGATGTCCTCCTCCTTCTCCATCAGCTTGGGGTCGATCTGCGCGGCGGCCTCCGCCAGCCCGGGCTTGAGCAGGTCGGCCGGACGGCAGGTGACCGGCTTCTCGCCGTTCAGGATCTTCTTGGCCAGCTTGGCGTCGATCGGCGCGGGCGAACGGCCGTAAAGGCCCTTCACGTAGTCGCGCGTCTCCTGCGTCACCATCTCATACCGCTTGCCCGCCAGCACGTTCAGCACCGCCTGCACGCCCACGATCTGGCTGGTCGGCGTCACGAGCGGGGGATAGCCCATGTCGGCGCGTGTGCGCGGCAGCTCCTCCAGCACCTCGGGCAGCCGGTCCAGCGCGCCCTGCTGCTGAAGCTGCGAGCGCAGGTTGGAGATCATGCCGCCGGGGATGTGGTGCTCCAGCACGTCGGCGTCGACCGGCTCGCCGAGGCCCGTCGAAGGCTCGCGGATCTTCTTCAGCGCGCGGAAATGCGCGTTGGCCTTGGCGACCTTCTGATGATCCAGCCCGGTGTCGTAACCCTCCGCCTCAAGGATCGCCACGAGCGACTCGGTCGGGGGCTGCGAGGAGAAGCCCGACATGGTCGAGACGGCCGTGTCGACCGCGCCCGCGCCGGCCTTGACCGCCGAGAGGTACATCGCCACCGCCATGCCGCTGGTCATGTGCGAGTGCACCTGCACCGGCACCTTCACGGCCTTGACCAGCGCCGAGACCAGCGCCGTCGCCGCGGCCGGCGAGAGGATGCCGGCCATGTCCTTGATGCAGATCGTGTCCGCGCCCATCGACGCCTGCTCTTTGGCGATCGCCACAAAGTTCTCGACCGTGTGGACCGGGCTGTAGGTGTAGCTGATCGTCCCCTGGGCGTGGCCGCCGTACTTCTTCACGGCCTGGATGGCCTTCTCCAGGTTACGGTTGTCGTTCAGCGCGTCGAAGATGCGGAAGATGTCCATCCCGTTCTCACACGCCAGCGCGATGAAACGCTCCAGGATGTCGTCCGGGTAGTGCTTGTAACCGAGCACGTTCTGTCCGCGCAGCAGCATCTGCAGCGGGGTCTTCTTGCAGACCGCCTTGATCTGGCGCAGCCGCTCCCACGGGTTCTCGCGCAGGAAACGCAGGCAGACGTCGAAGGTCGCCCCGCCCCAGCACTCCAGCGAATAGTACCCCGCGTCGTCCACCTCCTCGGCGATCGCCAGGATATCGGACGTCCGCATGCGCGTGGCCCACAGCGACTGGTGCGCGTCACGCAGCGTGGTGTCGGTGATACGCACCCGGGGCTTTGCGGCCGCCACGGCGGCCACCTTCTTGGCATCAGTTTGTTTCTTCATAAATCGTTCTTCTCCGGTAGACCAGACAGGCGCGTATTATGACACTTTTCTGAAAAATGTCACGCGCACATTTTTGCGGGCCTACCAACGGGCCGCCTTCATCCGACCAACCCCCTTGCGCAACGGCCAGGATCGGCGCATACTGTCCGACGTTCGGAACACTCGGGCGCGGACACCCTGCACCCCCTGCTGGGATCTCCTGCGTTCTTGTGTGTTCTTGTGTCCCCGCAACCGAGCCGCGGCTGCTGCGTCAGCCGGCCAAGCATGAGCCCGGAGGCCTTATGTGTGTGAAACCGTTCATCGCCTGCGCACAGGTGTTCGGACTGTGCGCCGCCGCCCTTGCCGCCGACCTCTCGGCCGACACCAACCGCCTTGAGCGACTGCTCCGGCAACCGCTGCTGGACGTTCCGGCGGCCGGCGGCGCGCCCGAGCTGGCGCTGCACCGCGCCCTCACCTCTGACCTCGCGCGCGCGGGCGCCGTCATCCGCGCCACACAGCAGGCCTTGTCCGACCCGGCAGGCCTGGCCGCCTGGCAGCGGCAGACGCGCGCCGCCTGCCTCGCCGCACTCGGCGACCTGCCCCCGCGCACCCCGCTCAACGCCCGTGTCACGGCGACCCACTCCCGCGACGGCTACCGCATCGAGAAGGTGCTCTTCGAGAGCCGCCCTCAGTTCTATGTGACCGCCCTGCTGTTCCTGCCCGACCCGGCGCGTTTCGCGCCGCCCTACCCGGGCCTCCTGATCCCCTGCGGGCACAGCGGCGAGGGCAAGGCCCTGCCGGGCTACCAGCGTGGCGGCGTGCTCGCCGCGGCGAACGGCATGGCCGCCCTGATCTACGACCCGCTCGACCAAGGCGAGCGCCTCCAAGGCCTTGGCAAAGGGGGCGTCCACGGGCATAACATCACCGGCGCCAAAGCCGCCCTGCTCGGCTGGAACACCGCCACCTTCCGGGTCTGGGACGGGTTCCGCGCGCTCGACTACCTGGCCGGCCGGCCGGAGGTCGACGCGTCGCGCCTCGGCTGCCTCGGAAACAGCGGCGGCGGCACCCTCACCGCCTACCTCTCCGCGCTCGACGACCGCCTCCTCGCCGCCGCGCCGAGCTGCTATATCTCCTCGCTCCAGCACGTCTGCGCCGCGATCGGCCCGCAGGACGCGGAGCAGAACCTCTTCGGCCAGCTCGGCTTCGGTCTGGAGCACGCCGGCTGGCTGCTGTTGCGCGCGCCGCGCCCCACCTGCGTCTGCGCCGCCACCCGCGACTTCTTCCCCATCGCCGGCACGCACCAGACCTTTGCGGAGGTCCGTGGCGTCTACGAGCGGCTGCAGGCGGCCGACCGGCTGGCGCTCGTCGAGCACGACGGCACCCACGGCTGGGCCGAGCCACTGAGGGTGGCCTCCATACGCTTCATGGCGCGCTGGCTGGGCGGCGCGGCGGACCTCCGCCTCCCGCCGGAGAGCGAGATGGGCCTGCCTCCGGCCGAGGCCAACGTCACCCCCGAAGGCCAGGTGCTGCGCCTCGAGGGTGCGCGGTCGGTCTACGACCTGCTGCGCGATGAGGCCGCACGCCTCGCGGCCGCCCGCCCGCGCCAAGACGCCGCCGCGCTGAGAGCGGCCGTCCGGCGGCGGGCCGTCATCCGCCCGCTCGACGCCCTCCCGCACCCCCCCACCCTCAACCTCCGCACCTCGCAGGAGGGCGGTGTGACGGTCCGCGAGGTGGCGCTCCTCTCGGCCAACGGCGTCCCGCTCCCCGCGACGTTCCTGACGCCCGCTGCCCGGCGCGCGCCGCCCGTCCTGCTGGCCGACGGCCGCGGCAGAGGCTGTACCGCCGCGCGGGTGGCGGCCGCGCTGGCTGAAGGCCGTGCCGTGCTGGCCGTAGACCTCTCCGGCTGCGGCGAGACCGACGGCGCCGCCCACACCTTCTACGGCGCGTCGAACCGTGACGAGGGGCCTGCCGTGATGGCCTATCTGCTTGGCCGCTCGCTGGTCGGGATCCGCGCCGAGGACCTCCTGCAGTGCGCCCGCTGGCTCGCGACCGCCTGCGGCGAGCCGCGCGTCGAACTTCACGCTGCCGAGCGTTCGGTCATCCCCGCCCTGCACACGGCCGTGGCCGAACCGGAACTCTTCGCCGCGCTCCGGCTCGCCGACGAGCCGACGCCGTGGGAGTCGGCCGTGACCGACAACGCCCCCCTCCGTTTCGCCGACATCGTCCACGGCGCCTTGCAGGACTACTCGTCCGCCGACCTCAAGCGTCTCCTCCCCTAAACCACAGGCTCAGGCGCTCTCCTCACCTCCCCCTTGACGGCACAGACCTTTCCTGTTATTTTTAAACAAACGTATGAATCATAAGGCCCGCACACGCCCTCCGCGCGACGCAGAAGCGACGCGCGCACGCCTGCTGGATGCCGCAGAGGCGCTCTTCGCCGATCGCGGCTACCATGCCGTCTCCGTGCGCGACATCGCCAAGCGCGCCTGCGTCAACCTCGCGGCGGCAGGTTATCACTTTGGATCTAAAGAGAACCTCTTTGTCGAGGCGCTCAGCCGTCGCGTCCGTCCGCTGAACGAGCGTCGCCTAGCCGCGCTCTCGGCCTTAGAGGCACGGCGGTATCCGCCGTCGCTCGAGGAGATCTTCGATGCGTTTGCACGGGTTATGATCGAGGAGGCGGTGCTCAACCCTGAGACGGGACGCCGGCTGAACCGCCTGCTCAGCCGGGCCTTTGCCGAGTCGGACGAGATCGCCGAGCACATCTTCCGTCAGGAGCTGCTGCAGGTGGCCTTGCGCTTTGTCCAGGCCATCCGCCGAGTTACGCCGGGCCTGTCCGAGGCGCAGGCCGGGCTGGGCCTTGCACTCTATGCCGGCTGCGTCATCCACATGTTGCGCTGGGTGAACCGGCCGCCCTTCCCGGGTCTGGTTGATCCGCAGGCCAGTCATGATGTCGACGCGGTGATGTCAAACCTGGTGGCCTTTGGGGCGGCGGGCTTTCAGCGGCTTGCCGGGCGGGACAGGCGGAAAGGGGTCAGGCCATGATCCGGATTGCGCTCAAGATGCTCTTCGGGGATCGCGGCAAGTATGTCATGCTGATCAGCGGCATCACCTTTGCCACGCTGCTCATGGCGCAGGGTATGTCGCTCTTCTGCGGGCTCATGTCCTGGACCTACTCCACCATGCGCAATGTCAATGTGCCGATCTGGGTCGCGGATCCCAAAGTCGAGCAGTGTAACGATAACAAGCCGATGCGCGACACGGACACCACGCGTGTGCGCTCCGTCGACGGGGTCGCCTGGGCCGTGCCGCTCTACCAAGGCATCTCCATGGCCCGGCTGGCGGACGGCGCCTCTAAGATGATCACCCTGATCGGCCTCGACAACAACACGCTGATTGGCGCGCCGACACGGATCATTGCGGGCAGGCTAGAGGATCTGCGGATGCCCAACACCGTCATCCTCGACGATTTCGGCGTCGAACGCCTCAGCGCGGGCCGCGCATGTCCGATCCGTGTGGGCGATGTCTTTGAGATCAATGACCGCGAGGCCCGCATCGTCGCGATCTGCCAGAGTTACCGTTCCTTCACCGGCGGCCCCTACGTCTTCACCACCTACGACCGCGCGGTGCAGTATGCGCCCAACCAGCGCAAGATGCTCAGCTTCATCCTGGCGGCCCCGCAGCCGGGCCTTACGGATCAGGAGGTCGCGCAGCGCATTGCCGCAGGCACGGGGCTGGCGGCCTTCACCCAGCACGAGTTTATGTGGTCGACCATCCTGTGGTATATCAAGAATACGGGCATCCCGATCAACGTGGGCACGATCGTGATCATCGGCTTCTTCATCGGCGCGGCCATCTCAGGCCAGACCTTTTACTCCTTTGTGCTTGAGAACACCCGTCATTTCGCGGCGCTGCGCGCCATGGGCGCCAGCAGCGGCACACTCTGCGCCATGCTGCTGGCGCAGGCCGTCCTGGTCGGCTTTATCGGCTATGGCATCGGCCTCGGTCTGGTCTCGGTTCTGGGCAACAACCTCCTGCGCTTGGGCAAAGTGCCGTTTCTTATGCTCTGGCAGATCACGGCTGTGGTGGGTGGGGCTGTCCTGGTCATTGTGGCACTC
Organism: Verrucomicrobiota bacterium; assembly: GCA_022704145.1. Classification (GTDB taxonomy): domain Bacteria; phylum Verrucomicrobiota; class Kiritimatiellia; order RFP12; family UBA1067; genus JAKJGY01. The sequence goes on along the minus strand of JAKJGY010000025.1, from coordinate 1,914 downwards.
TCGGCCCTTATCGGAATCTTACGCATCGCGCGGCTTGAGCCCGCGATTGTCTTCAGGTAAGAGGTATGAACACGACTGGCATACAGATTCAGTCTGTCGATAAAAGCTTCGGCCGTGGCCAGGCGCGCACGGTCGTGCTCAAGAAGACCGACTTTGCCGCTGAGACCGGGCGGCTGACGATGCTCGTCGGGCCTTCGGGATGCGGCAAGACCACCTTGCTCAGCATCATTGCCGGCACGCTTCACGCCGATGGCGGCGCGGTCGAGGTTCTGGGCCAGCGTCTAGACAGGATGGGGGCCGACGCGGTCGCCAGATTCCGGTCACGCAATCTGGGCTTCATCTTCCAGCAGTTCAACCTGATCCCGACCTTGACGGCCGCCGAGAATGTCTCCGTTCCGCTCGTGATCCAAGGCTTCGGCCATCGCCATGCGGAACGCAAGGCGCGGGAGGTGCTCGACTGGGTCGGGCTCTCCGACCACGTCAACTTCCGTCCTGCCAAGATGTCCGGCGGCCAGCAGCAGCGCGTCGCGATCGCCCGCGCGCTGGTGCACGAGCCGCCGATCATCCTCTGCGATGAGCCGACCTCCTCGCTGGACAGTGAGAACGGCCATCACGTCATGGAACTCCTGCGCAAGGCCGCGACACAAAAGGACAGGCTGGTGCTGGTCGTCACGCATGACAACCGCACCTATGGCTTTGCGGATCACATGGCGGAGATGGAGGACGGCCGCATCTTTCGTACACTCACGACGCAGGAGGAGATCCGGGCGCATCACCCCCCGGGATCATGATTCCAGAAAGGAGTCCCGCTATGTCCCTTCTATTGACTCGCATCAGTTTCTATCTTTCCCTTGCCGGCATGGTCTTTGCAGGGTTTCTGGTGCTGCGCCTCTCCGCGCAGGACCCGGTGCCGCCGCCCCCTCACAGTCCGCCGAGCAACCCCTTTGTCAGCTCTGTGGCCGCAGCGGGTATTGTCGAGGCTCAAGGCGAGAACATTGCGCTGGGCGTGCCGGTCGCCGGACTGATCACGGCCGTGCCTGTCAAAGTCTGGGATAAGGTCGAGCCCGGCCAGCCGCTCCTGCATATCGACGACCGCGAGCTGAAGGCGACACTCCTCGGACAGCGGGCCCGGGTACGGGTGGCGGAGGCCACCGAGGCGCGCCTGCGCGGGATGCTGTCGCGTCTGGAACAAGTCACGGACCGTCGCGCCATTCCCCGTGAGGAGCTTGAGATGCGTCGGTCGGATGTGCAGGTCGCGGAGGCCGAGCTGGCCGCCGCCCGTGCGGCCGTGGAGCAGACCGAAACGCTGCTTGCCCGCCTGACGGTCTGCGCTCCGCGTGCCGCGACCGTCCTGCAAGTGAACACACGTCCTGGCGAGTATGTCACGCCGGGAGCGAGCCGTGCGCCGCTGGTGCTGGGCGATCTGACCTATTTCCAGATTCGCGCGGACGTTGACGAGCAAGTCGCCCCCCGCGTGCGCCCCAACATGAAGGCGGTCGGCTATTTGAAAGGTGACACGCAGAAGCCCCTTCCGCTGGAGTTTGTGCGTATTGACCCCTTTATCATACCCAAGACATCGTTAACGGGGAGCAGCATCGAACGTGTCGACACGCGTGTCCTGCAGGTCATCTACCGGTGTCCGGCCTCGACCGACGCGACCCTCTATGTCGGGCAGCAGTTGGATCTGTATCTTGAGGAGTAGGCTGTCCCATATCCAACACGGAGCCTCCAACGGTGGACGGGAAAATGAGGATGGAACGGAAATGGGAAATTCAAGCACGCCATATAGAGCCCTTCTGAGAGTATCGATACCGGGGTTGTTAGGCGTTCTTCTCTCTTCAGCCGGCTGCGTCACGCGGCCTGAGGAACCGCTCGCCACCCCGGCGCCAGCCGCTTCTATGGCGGTCCTGGCGA
>JAKJGY010000163.1 GCA_022704145.1 Verrucomicrobiota bacterium | reverse complement strand
GTCGGGGCGGGGGTCGAAGACGACGATCTTATTGCCTGAGGAGCGGCCTGACCAGCGGGCCGCGTTGCGCAGGCTGGGGCCTTCGACGAGCACCTCCTGGACCGAGCCGAGCAGGCGGCGGTTGGCGGCGAGGCCGCGCAGGTCCTGGTCTTCCAGCAGGACCTGGTTGCGGCGCGCCTTCTCGGCGGCCGGGACGTCGTCGGGCCAGTCGGCGGCCGGCGTGCCGGGACGGGGCGAATACTTGAAGATGAAGGCGTTGTCGAAGTCGGCTTCGGCCATCAGCGAGCGGGTCAGCTCGAAGTCCTCGGGGGTCTCGCCGGGGAAGCCGACGATGACGTCGGTGGTGAGGGCGAAGCCGGGGCGTGCGGCGCGCAGCGCGTGAGCCGCCTCGAGATAGTCGGCGCGGGTGTAGCCGCGGCGCATGCGGGCCAGGACGGCGTCCGAGCCGGACTGGACCGGGAGGTGGAGGTGGGCGCAGAGCTGCGGCAGGTCGCGTAGGGCGCGCACGAGTTCGGCGGTGCAGCCCGAGGGGTGGCCGGAGGTGAAGCGGACGCGCAGGAGGCCGGGCACGGCGGCGACGGCCTCCAGGAGGCGGGGGAAAGGCTCGGTGAAGCCGCCGGGGCTGGCGGGGTCGGCGGGGCCCCAGGCGGGGTTGGCCAGGCCGTAGCGCATGACGCTCTGGCCGAGGAGGGTGACCTCGCGGACGCCGTGGCGGGCGAGGGCGGCGACTTCGGCCACGACCTCGCGCGCGGGGCGGCTGAATTCCGGGCCGCGCACGTCCGGGACGATGCAGTAGGCGCAGCGGCGGTCGCAGCCGAGCAGCACGGTGACGAAGGCGGCGAAGCCCGAGTCGGCGTGGGCGTCGGGGACGTCGGGGGTCTCGTCGGGGGCGGAGATGTCGTGGAGGCGGGTCTCGCCGGCCAGGGCGCGGGCGACGAGGCGCGGGATCGCGCCGCAGCGGCGGGTGCCGACGGCGAAGTCGAGAGCGGGGACGCGGTCGAAGAGCGACAGGCCGAGGCGCTGGGCCATGCAGCCCATGACGCCGATGACGCGGCCGGGGCGCTCGCGCTTGGAGGCGCAGAGCAGGCCCAGCTTGCCGAGGGCCTTATCTTCGGCTTTGCCGCGCACGCTGCACGTGTTCACGATGACGAGGTCGGCGTCGTCCTCCTGCGGGGCGCGCTGGTGGCCGGCGGCGTCGAGCAGGGCCGCGGCGGCGTCGGAGTCGCGCACGTTCATCTGGCAGCCGTAGGTGTGGAGGGTATAGCGCATGGTCAGGGGCGTTGGGGCGGGTTTGCGGGCGGGGTTTGCGGGTTCGGCGCGAAGGGCGTCTTGATGTCCGAGATACCGTCCGCGATACGTTCCAGGATGTTGGCGTAAGACCACTCGGGCCGGTCGCGGGTGCCGTGGACCTTGAACTCGAGCAGCAGGCGTGAGAAGGGGAGGGTGACCAGCCGTGTGAGGCGGCCGGCGATGGAGCGCTGGCGGAAGATGTTGGCGCGCATGACGAAGTCGAGCACCTCGGTGTTGAGGTCGTAGGTGCCCTGGCCCTGAAGGCTGAAGAGGTCGCCCTCGATGAGCAGGTTGCGGGTGCGGAGGCGGCCGTTGGTGATGGTGAAGGTCAGGGAGCCGTTGGACTGGTTGACGAGCGAGGAGACGCCCGGGATGTTCGAGGCGAGGTAGTCGGTGAAGCCCGCGAACAGCGGCATGCGGTTGAGCAGGGCCTCCTTGACGGTGGCGGAGCCGCTGCCCGAGAGCGAGGGGAGCGTGGGGCCGTCGGTGCTGCCGGAGAGGGCGAGTTCGCCGGTGACGGAGCCGCCGCGGGTGTTGGTGGCGTTCACGGTGCGCGAGAGGTCGGCGAGGGCGAGGTCGGTGAAGGTGGCGTAGGCGTGGAAGACGGTCGAGCTGGCGGCGTAGTCCGGGAAGGTGAAGGTGACGCCGCCGGTGAGGGCGCCGCCGCTCTTGGGGGTGGCGCTGACGCGGCCGATGGAGGCGGAGAAGCCGGCGATCTCGAGGTCGCCGGAGACGTCGTGCACGGGGAGGTTGAAGACGCTGCCCGAGCCGAACGAGAGGCGGCCGGTGAGCGCGTTGGTCACCGTGCTTTTGCGGGCGTCGAGCGCGGCCAGACCCTGGATGGAGAGCGACACGGGCGTGGTGCAGCGGACGGGTTTGAGCTGGCCGCGGTTCAGGATATTGATGACATTGGCGAGGTCGTCGAGGTCCATATGGGCGCGGGCGTCGACCTCGAGGCTTTCGCCCTCCTCGCGGTAGAGGAGGCGTCCGGAGAGCGGGCCGGAGCGGCTTTCGGCCTGTAGCGGGCCGACCTTCACCGTGGTGTAGATGTTGGTCTCGCAGACCGTGACCGTGCCGCGCGCGAACGTCATGGGCACGTCGCGGTAGCGGCAGGGGCCGACGTCGAGGTTCAGCACCAGGACGAAATCGCGGGTGGCGAGGTCCACATCGAAGGAGGCCTCGGCGGCGACGGGGTTCTCGACCTGGGTGAAGCAGTTGACCTGTTTGACGGCGCCGCGGGCGCGCAGGCTGACGAGCAGGGGCAGGATGTTGGCCGGCCGCGTGAGGCCTTTGACGGCGCCGCGGACCGCGCCGGCCGCGAGGTCCGCCTCGACATGCCCGGTGAGGGACATCGGCGGGAGGGTGTCGGGCCAGTCCAGGCGCACGTCCGAGACGGTCGCGCGGGACGGGGCGGAGGCGACCGTGGCGCTCAGCCGGGCGACCTCCAGGCCGAGCACCTGGGCGCCGTCGAGGGTCAGGGCGAAGGGCGAGACGGTCGGCAGGGTCGGGCGGGCGGGCGCGGCGGGCGCGGCGGCAGGGGCGAGGGGGGCGGCGGGCGCGTCGGCGCCGGTCGGCGCGGGCGCGTCTTTGCGTTTCCTAGGCGGCAGCGAGGGGAAGCGGAGGTTGCGGATCGTGAGCGCCTGGAGGCGGTCGGCGGGTTCGGCGAAAGGGCTCAGGCGGAGGTCGGCGCGGATCTCGTCGGCCGAGACCAGCGGGCCCTCGGCCGAACGGAGGGGCGACAGCGACACGCTGTAGAGGCGCAGGCCCGAGCGCAGGCCGAAGGTCGCGCGGCCGATCCGGCAGAGGTAGTCGCCGTCGGAGCACGCCTCGGCCAGGCGGGCCACGACCGGGGCGGGTATCCCGCGCTCCAGCAGGTAGAGCGCGGCGAGCGCCAGCAGCGCGGCCACCACGCAGAACCAGACGGCCGCCTTGAGCACCCAGCCTATGAACTTCAGGAATTTCCACATACGTGCGTGTATCGTGTCGGTTGGCGACCACTATACATCAGGCGCGCGGGAGGGGCAACCGCTAAACGGCGGGAGGCCGGAAGCGGGGCAGTGGCCCGCATCACGCGGACGGGGCGTTGGCGTCAAAAGAGAGCCGGCGCGCCCAAAGGGACGCGCCGGCCCGTCGCGCACGGAGGCGGGGCGGTTTTAGCCGAGGATCGCCTTGAGGTCGGCGTCGGCCGTGGTGATGGGCTTGACGCCGAACTGCTCGACGAGCACGTTGAGGACGGTCGGCGAGAGGAAGGCCGGCACGCTGGGCCCGATGCGGATGTTCTTGATGCCGAGCGCGAGGAGGGTCAGCAGGATGCAGACCGCCTTCTGCTCGTACCACGAGAGGATCAGCGAGAGCGGCAGGTCGTTCACGCCGCAGCCGAAGACCTTCGACAGCGCGACCGCGACCTGGATGGCCGAGTAGGCGTCGTTGCACTGGCCCATGTCGAGCAGGCGGGGGATGCCGCCGATGTCGCCGAGCTGGGCCTGCAGGTGGTTGAAGCGGAACTTGCCGCAGGCGAGCGTCAGGATGATCGTGTCCTTGGGCGCCTTCTCGACGAACTCGGTGTAGTAGTCGCGGCCGAGCTTCGCGCCGTCGCAGCCGCCGACGAGGAAGATGTGCCTCAGCGCGCCGGACTTGACCGCGGCGACGACCTTGTCGGCCACGCCGAGCACGGCGTTGTGCATGAAGCCGGTGAGCAGCGGCTCGCCCGCCTTCTCCTCGGCCCAGCCGCCGAGCTGGATCGCCTGGGCGATCAGCGCGGAGAAGTCCTTCTTGCCGTCGACATCCGCCTTGATGTGCTTGACGCCCGGCCAGCCGACTTCGGCCGTGGTGTAGAGGTTGGCCGTGTAGGAGGGCTTGGGCGGCATGAGGCAGTTGGTGGTGTAGAGCACGACGCCCGGCATGCCGTCGAACTCCTTCTGCTGGTTCTGCCACGCGGTGCCGAAGTTGCCCTTGAGCTGCGGGTGCTTCTTCAGCTCCGGGTAGGCGTGGGCGGGGAGCATCTCGCCGTGGGTGTAGACGTTGACGCCCGTGCCGTCGGTCTGCTCGAGCAGCACCTTGAGGTCGTGCAGGTCATGGCCGGTCACGACGATGAAGGGCCCCTTGAACTGTGTGGTCGGCACGGAGGTCGGCGCCGGGTTGCCGTAGGCGCCGGTGTTGGCGGCGTCGAGCAGGGCCATACACTTCAGGTTGACGTTGCCGCACTCGAGGATCAGGCCGAGCCACTCCGCGACGGTGTGGTCGTCGCCGACGGCCTTCATGCCTTTGGCGAACCAGGCGGAGACCTCGGGGTCGGTCTTGCCGAGCACGCGGGCGTGGTGGGCGTAGGCGGCCATGCCGCGCAGTCCGAAGAGCAGGGTGGAACGCAGCGAGACGACGTCGGTGTCGCCGTGGAAGAGGGCGTCCGGGCTGTAGGCCGGGGTTCCCGGGCCGTACTTCTCGACGCCGCGCAGGATGCGGTCGCGCATGGCCGCGAGCGCCGTGTCGTCGAAGTTCACGTTGGTGACGGTCATGAACAGCGCGTCCATGAAGAGCGCCTCGCATTTGGAGCAGGCGGGCTGGCCGTCGGCCGCGCGGGCGAGGGTGACGAGCGCCGCAGTGATCTCGTCCTGCAGGCGGGACGTCTCAGGCTTCTTGCCGCAGACGCCCATGCGGGTGCAGCCCTTGCCGCCCGCCGTTTGCTCGCACTGGAAACAGAACATGTCGCTCATGGTGTGACTCCTTGTGTTGGTGTTGTGTTGGAAAAATGGAAGGAGGGAATGATGGAGGGGGGGAAGGGCGCGTGTCCCGTTACTCGTCCAGGATCGTGCCGTCCGTCGAGATTGTGACCACATGCCAGGGGATCATCTTGCCGCAGGCCATCAGCGCGCGCTGGGCGGCGTGGGCGATCCCGGCGCAGCAGGGGACCTCCATCCGCAGGATCGTGACGCTGCGGATGTCGTTGGCCTGGAGCAGGGCGGTCAGCTTTTCGGCGTAGTCGCCCTCGTCCAGCTTGGGGCAGCCGATCAGCGTGACCTTGTTGGTCATGAAGCGGCGGTGGATATCGGGGTAGGCGAAGGCGGTGCAGTCCGCGGCGATCAGCAGCGCGGCGTTCTTGAGGTAGGGCGCGTTGACCGGCACGAGCTTGATCTGCACGGGCCAGTTGGCGAGGCGGGACTCCGCCGCGGCGGGGGCCTGCGCAGGGTCGTCGGCAGGCCGCTGGGGCCGCACGATACTCTTGGCCATCTTGCCGGGGCAGCCGCAGGCCAGCGCGGGCTGCGGCGCGGCGGGGGCCTCGCGCGGAGGTGCGGCGGGTGCGGCGGGGTGGGCCTGACTGTCGGCCTGCTTGGCGGCGACGGCGGCCTCGTCGAACGCGGCGGCCTCGCGCTCGACGATCTGGATCGCGCCGGTGGGGCATTCGGGCAGGCAGGCGCCCAGGCCGTCGCAGTAGCTGTCGGAGACGAGCTTAGCCTTGCCGTCGACCATTTGCAGGGCGCCTTCGTGGCAGGCGCTGACGCACAGGCCGCAGCCGTTGCAGAGGGTTTCGTCGATGCTGATGATTTTCCGTTTCATGGGTCTGTCTCTCCGTGTGTTGAAAGTGAAGGGGTTAGCGTGCGGTCCGTGAGGCTGGGGCGGCGAGGGGTCGGCCGATCCGGTTGCGCTTGAGCGAGCGGACGACGCTGGCGAGGGTCACGGTCTTAAGCAGAGCGACGAGGCGGTCGTTCTCCTTGGCCATGAGTTTCCCGAGCGCGCAGCCGTCGCCCTTGCAGATGTCGTGGCGGAGCAGGCAGCCCGTGTAGTCCGGCTGGCCGCCTGCGGCGCGGTAGATCTCCAGCAGGTTGATCGCGTCGGGCGGGCGGGCGAGGCGGCAGCCGCCTGCCGGGCCGCGTTCGGTCTCCAGGAGCCCGGCCCGCGCGAGCTGCTGCACGACCTTGGCGAAGTGGTGCGACGAGAACCCGAGCTGGTTCGAGATCTGCCGTGCCGACTGGTAGCTCTCCGGCGTCTCGGCGAGCCAGGCGCAGGTGTGCAGCGCGATCGACATCGCCTCTGAGATGTTGAGCAGTCCGAGCATGGCAACTCCTTTCGTCCCTCGAATTAGGTAACACAGTACCAAATTACCGAATGGCTGTCAACCGGGCACGAAATTTTTTTCTTAGAGCGGCAGTTCAGCGGCCCCGCAGTTAAGAACGATGCCTGGTACGGGTTACCGACCGTCCTTGAAGAATAATGCCGGGCGGGGCCACGCCAGGGGGCGGTTGTGGCGCGCGTCAGACGTTAAAGAGGAAGTGCATGACGTCGCCGTCCTGGACGAGGTACTCCTTGCCTTCGACGCGCATCAGGCCGGCGGCCTTGGCGCCGTGCTCGCCGTTCAGCCGCACGTAGTCGTCGAAGGCGATGACCTCGGCGCGGATGAAGCCGCGCTCGAAGTCGGTATGGATCACGCTGGCGCACTTGGGCGCGGCCCAGCCGCGGCGGAAGGTCCAGGCGCGGACCTCCTTCGGGCCGGCCGTGAAGTAGCTGGCGAGGCCCAGGGTGTGGTAGGCCATGCGCGCGGTCTGGTCGAGCCCGCTTTCCTGAAGGCCGTAGGAGGAGAGGAACTCGGCGCGTTCGGCGTCTGACAGGCCGGCCAGCTCGGACTCCATCTTGGCCGAGATCACGACCAGGTCGCAGCCCTTGCCTGCGGCGTAGTCGCGGACGCGGGTGACCTGGGCGCTTGGCGCGCCCAGCTCGGTCTCGCCGACGTTGGCGCAGTAGATGACCGGCTTCTCGGTGATGAGCTGGAGTTCGGTGAGCGTGTTGCCCAGGGCGTCGCCTTCGGTACGGGGGAAGGTGCGCACGGGCTGGCCGCTGTCGAGGTGGCGCAGGAGGGCCTCCATGGCCTCGACCTCCTTGCGCAGCTCCTTGTCGGCGCGGGCCTGGCGGCCGACGCGGTCGAGGCGCTTCTCCAGCGACTGCAGGTCGGCGAGGACCAGCTCGGTCTCGATGATCTCGATATCGCGGACGGGGTCGATGCCGCCCTCGACGTGAACGACGTCGTCATCCGCGAAGCAGCGCACGACCTGGAGGATGGCGTGGGTCTCGCGGATGTTGGCGAGGAACTTGTTGCCGAGGCCCTCGCCCTTGCTGGCGCCGCGCACGAGGCCGGCGATGTCGATGAAGTCCACGGTGGCCTTGACGATCTGGGCGGGCTTGGCGATGGCCGCGAGCGCGTCGAGGCGGGGGTCGGCGAGGGGCACGGTGGCCTTGTTCGGCTCGATGGTGCAGAAGGGATAGTTCGCGGCCTCAGCGTTCTGGGCGCGGGTGAGGGCGTTGAAGAGGGTGGATTTGCCGACGTTGGGCAGGCCGACGATACCGACGCCAAGAGCCATAGCGGAGAGTCCTTTGGGTTTTGTTTGCGCCATCATAGCACAAACAGGCCGCGGGACTCCATGAATTGTGTCCGGCCGGCAGGGCTACGGCTCAGGCGCCGAAACGGTTGTCGAGCACGACCTCGCTGAGCGGGAGCTGGCCGCCGCGCGGCCAGGCGGGCTGCGTCGCGCGGCCGATCGCCACGAACAGCGCGACGGCGTGGTCGGGCGGCAGGTTGATCAGGCGGCCGACCTCCTGATAGTCGAAGCCGTCCATGGGGCAGGAGTCGTAGCCCAGCTCCTTGGCGGCCAGCATGAGGGTCTGGGCGGCCATGCCGCACGAGCGCATGCCCTCGTCGCGCTGCACCCAGTCGCGGCCCTCGTAGTACTGGCCGATGGCCGGCACGAGGTAGTCGCGCACGGGCTGGGGCGCGTCCGCCCAGTAGCGGGCGGGGTTTTTGGCCCAGGCCTTGAGGTCCGCGCACAGGACGATCAGCAGCGAGGCGTCGGTGACCTGCGCCTGGTCCCAGGCCGCCGCGCGGAGCTGGCGGCGCAGCGCCGGGTCGCGCACGACCACGAGGCGCCAGTTCTGGATGTTGAACGCGGTCGGCGAGAGCACGGCCAGGCGCAGCAGGCGGTCGGCCTCGGCGTCGCTCATACGGTGTTCGGGGTCAAAGTGTTTGACGGCCCGGCGGGCCTCGATCGCGTCGCTGACGTTCATGGCTGGAAGCCTCCGCTTGGGGTTGCCTTGGGAGCTGGTGCCAGAGGGGGGACTCGAACCCCCACGACGGAATGACCCGTCTGCGGATTTTAAGTCCGCTGTGTCTGCCATTTCACCACTCTGGCTGCGAGTGAGGAAGGTATGATAGCGGCAGAGGGCGCGGCGGGCAAGCGCGTTACGGCGTGTGGCGCGCGGCCGGGGCCGCGCGCCTAGCGGTCGCGCAGGCGGAAGACGATGGTGAGGCGTGCGGCGGCGGCCACGGGGCGGCGGTCGCGCGAGGCGGGGGTGAAGCGCGCCTGGGCGGCGGCCTGGGTGGCGGCCGCGTCGAGGTCGGCGGAGCCGCTGGAGGAGACAAGGGTGACGCGGGTGACGGAGCCGTCGGCCGCGACGTCGGCGTCGAGGATGACCGTGCCCTCCTCGCCGCGGCGTCGGGCGCGGAAGGGGTAGGAGGGGCGGATGGGGCGCTCGAGCGAGGGGTGGGCGTCGACCCGGCCGGAGCTGCCGCCGGAGGGGGTGACGGAGGGCAGGGCGGAGGAGGATGCGGCGGATGCCGCGGGTGCGGTTTCGGGTGCGGAGGGGCTGGGCGTGGG
>JAKJGY010000024.1 GCA_022704145.1 Verrucomicrobiota bacterium | reverse complement strand
CGCCGGATAGAGCGTGCGGTAGCGCGCGTAGAGTTCGCCGTACCGCTGCTGCGCCGCCGGGTCGGGCTCGTAGGTCGCGCCGCGGCGCCAGACGCGCCCGAAGGCCTCGCGCTCGTCGCGGTAGACGCCGGTGCCGATGCCCGCCAGGAGCGCCGCGCCGAGCGGCACGGCCTCGTCCAGGTCGGGCACCTCCACCGCCAGCCCGGCCACGTCCGCCTTGACCTGCATCCAGAGCCGGTTCTTGGTCGGGCCGCCGATCGCCACGATCCGGTCGTTCGCCAGCCCGAGCCCGCGCTCGAAGCCGCGCACAATGTCCAGGAACTGGTAGTTGAGGCCCTCCACGATCGCGCGGAACAGGTCGCCGCGCTGAGCGAAGCTGCGCAGTCCGACAAAGGCGCCGGCCGAGGCGGGGTCGAGGACCGGACAGAAGCTGCCGGACATGTGCGGCAGGAAACAGACGCCGTTGCTGCCCGCAGGCGAGCGCGCGCCCAGCTCGACCAGCCGCGCCCACTCGGAGCCGCCCGCCTCGCCCGCCGCAGGCAGGCCGACCTCGCGCTTGAACCACTCGAGCATGTCCGCCGCCACGGTCGCGCCCATCACCGCGTAACGGCCGCGCGCCACGTGCGAGTCCACCAGCACCCCCATGCGCCGGACCTCGGGCGTGAGCACCGGCTCGCGCAGCGCGCCGACCACCATCTCCCAGGTGCCCAGCACGTCGAGCAGCACGCCGGGATCGAACGCGCCCGTAGGCAGGCAGCCGCAGCAGTAGTCGTGGCCGCCCAGCACCACCGGCGTGCCGGGCTTAAGCCCCGTGGCCTCGGCCGCCGCGGCGTGCACGCGGCCGAGCGGCGTGCCGGCGGGATGCGGGTCGCAGAGCAGCGCGCGGTCAAGGCCGGCGCGCGCGAGGAACTCGTCGTTCCAGCGCCGCTCGCGCTGGTCGAAGAGCAGCGTGGTCGAGGCCATGCTGTAGTCCGTGGCCAGCTCGCCGCACAGCATGAAGTTGACGAAATCCTCGATCAGCAGCCACTTGTGCGTCCGCTCTAGAATCTGCGGCTCGTGCTCGCGCATCCAGAGCAGGCGCAGCGCCGTGTTGAACGTCCACACCTGGTTGCCGCCGCGCGCGAACTGCTCGTCCGCATCAATATGCGACAGCCACCACGCCTGCTGCGGCGCGGTGCGCGGGCAGTGCCAACTGATAAAGGGGTAGAGCCACCTCCCGCTCCGGTCGACCGGCACGCCGTCCATGCCCATGCCGGTCACGCAGACGCCGAGCACCTCGCCGCCGCCGGCCGCCGCCAGCGCGCCGCGCACGCACTCCGCCACGCCGCCCCAGATCTGCTCGGGCCGCCACACGGCCCAGTCGGGATGCGCCGGGTCGGGCCGCGCGCATTCGGTCGGGGTCTCGCGCTTCGCCACCAGACGCCCGCCCGTGTCGAACAGCACCGCCTTCAGGTTCGTCGAGCCGACATCGATCCCCAGCAGGTAGCTCATGGCGTCACCCCTCCTCATGCGGGTGGAGCCCGCAACCCAATTGGAATGTTGGAGTGTTGGAAGGGTGGAATGATGGTGTTAAATCGCGTGCCTTCGCATTGATCTTCCATCATCCCAGTATTCCATCATTCCAAAACAACTTGTCATTAATCAGTGTTGTTCGTTTGTAAGGCACCTAAGTAAACGCCTCGCCCGCGCCCGACGCGTCGAAATCCAGCCGGATCGGGTAGCGGCCGTAGGCCCTGACCGTGCTGAGCATGGCCAGATAGTTCAGCGGCGCGACCGACGAGTGGATGCTGTTGCTGGACGAGACGATCAGCCCGCCGCCCTCGGCCGCCGCGCGGATCACGCCCAGCGTCTCGCGCACGACCTCCTCGGCCGTACCGTCGACGAGCGTCGTCGCGCAGTTGACGTTGCCCTTGAGCGCGAAACAGCCGCTGTACTCACGCTTCATGCGCGCCATGTCCATGCCGCCCAGCGGGTCGATCGGGTCGAGGCAGTCGAAGCCCGCGTCCACGAGCATGTCCATCAGCGGCATCACGTTGCCGTCGGTGTGCTTGATCGCAGGCAGGCCGGCGTCGTGAAAGCCCCGCACCACGCGCTTGAGGCCGGGGTAGAGCAGCTCGCGGAAGGTCTCGGGCGACATGAACGGCGCCTGCCCCGACGAGTAGTCGTCGCCGGTGAAGACGAAGTCCGCGCCGCAGCGCGCCGCCTCGCGCGCGAGCTGGATGTTGAGGTCCACCGACATCTCCGCCAGCTTAGCGACCAGCTCCGGCTCAAGGCAGAAGGCCATCATCAGCTCCTGGAAGCCCATCAGGTTGCGCGGGATCGAGAGCACGTCGTTGAGGTGCACGCCGATCGCGTAGCGTCCCTTGTACTTCGCGACCAGCTTCTTGAGGCTGTCGAAGCGCCCCGGCGCGAACGGGTCGGGCGGCCGGTAGGCCGCGAAGTCCTCCAGCGTCTGGATCACCGGCTGCACCACGGTCGAGTGCTGCTCCTCGCCACGCTCGACCACCACGCCCCATTCGTTACGGAAGCGGTTCGGCGCCACCTGCTCCGTGCGGAAGTCGGGCGCGGTCAGCAGGGCGTCCAGCCCCATGCGCACGGTGAACTCCTCGGTCGAGGCGCCGGGGCAGAGGGCGTGCCGGACCTTCCTGTCAATGATCCATTCGAAGTGCGGGATGCGGTCGGGCTCGCCGCGCCGCAACACCGTCATCACCCGCTCCGCCGACGTCATCTCCGCCCGACCGCTCATTTCCGACCTCCCGCTTCCGCCAGCGCCAGCGCCGCCTCCTCCGCCTGCCGCGCGGCGTCCCAGCCCAGCGCGCCGCCGACCGCCTCCGCCAGCTCGCGCAACGCCGGCGCCGTGGCCCGCCCCAGCAGCGTGATCACGCTGCGACGCCGCACCAGGTCGGAAAGGTGCAGCACCTGCTCGTTCTCGGCGATCCACCGGACCTCGCCCACCGTATAGTCGGGCAGCTCGCGCAGCGGCTCGCGCCACGCCGGGTCGGGCCGCCGCGCGAGCGCCTCGGCCGCCGTCCCGTAGCGCGCCAGCAAAGCCTCCACCCGCGCGGCCGGCAGCCCGCTCCCGGCCGCCACGCGGCCGACCCACGCCCGCCGCGCCTCCTCGCCCCGCGGGTAGGCCTCGGCGCCCGGATAGTCGCGGTCGCGGGTCGAGACGTGCCGCGCGTGTCCGAGCCGCTCCAGCACCCGGTCGGCCGTCTGCTCCGCAAAGGCGCGGAAGGTGGTCAGCTTGCCGCCCACCATGCTGTAGACCGGAAAGGCGCGCGCGGCGTCAGGCTCATGAACCGCGAGCGTGTGCGCGCGCGGCACCCTGCCTGTCGTGCTGGCGCGTGCGGACATCAGCGGCCGCACCCCGCAGAAGATATGCACGATGTCGTCCTTCGACAGGCGGAGCGACGGGAAGACGCCGCGCAGCGTGGCCATCATGTAGTCGATCTCCGCGTCGTCACAGGCCGCGTCGTCGGGGTTCTCGACGCGGATGTCGGTGGAGCCCATGATCACCTTGTCCAGGAAGCGGAAGGTGATGCAGATGCGGCCGTCGACGTGCTCGTAGTAGATCATGCGGTCGCCCAGCGCGGCGTACAGCTCCGCGTTGTCGATCACCAGGTGCGAGCCCTTGGTGCCGCCCATGAGGCGCGTCTCGATGCCCAGCGAACGGTTGGCGAGATCCACCCACGCGCCGGTGGCGTTGACCACGGCGCGCGGCCGGAGCGCAAGCGACTCGCCGGTGTGACGGTCACGCAGCCGCACCGCGTCGGCGCCGTCCCGCTCCGGCACCACGTAGTTCAGGGCCGCGCAGGCGGGCTGGGCGCGGCAGGCGTCCTGTATCAGGTCGACGCACAGGCGCTCGGGCTGGCTGATCCAGGCGTCCCAGTAGGTGGCCGTGCAGACCAGGTCGGGCTTCAGACCGGGCACCTCCGCGAACGAGCGCCGCCGTCCGAGGAAGAAGTGGCGCGGCGTCTGGCGCGACCTGCCCGTGAGGATGTCGTAGAAGGTCAGGCCGAGCTTGACGATGGCGGCGCCGCGGCCGCCGGGCTTGACCGGCAGGCCGCAGAAGAGCAGCGGCGCCTTGAGCAGCCCGTCGAGCCAGGCCGTGATCGGGATGGTCGTGCGCAAAGGGGCCACATAATGCGGCGCGTAACGCAGCAGTTGGTTGCGCTCGTGAACCGACTCCGCGACCAGCCGGAACTCCGCGTTCTCGAGGTAGCGCAACCCGCCGTGGATCATGCGCGACGACTTCGAGCTGGCGCCCGCCGCGTAGTCGTCCCGGTCCGCGAGCACGCCGCGCAGCCCCTGCAGCGCCAGCTCCCGCAGCAGGCCGGCGCCGTTGACGCCGCCGCCGAGGATCAGCACATCGCAGGCCGGGTCGGCCTTCAGCGCCCGCCACATCTCCGCACGCGACCTCATACTCCGAGCGCCTCCTTGCGCGCCGCGCCGAGCGCGTCCGCCGCAAGCAGCGCGTTGACGATATCGCCGGCCGTCACCGGGAAGGGGTGGTTCTCGCAGAGCGAGCCCGGCCCGGCGCAGATCTCGCCGATGCGGGCGAGCCGGTCGCGGCCCACCCCCGCGAGGCCGATGTCGGCGAAGGTCACGGGCAGCCCGACCGCGATCTCGAAGTCCACGATCCGGTTGCGGCGCTCGACGGGCAGGTCGTCGTCGAGGCAGAGCTGCGTGACCAGGCCGAAGCCGACCTCGTGGCCGTGCATCAGGCCGTGGCACTCGGGGAAGGAGGGCAGGCAGTTGGCGACCATGTGCGCGGTGGCGCAGCCGCCGCTCTCGAAGCCCAGCCCGGAGAGCAGCACGTTCGCCTCGACCACCTTCTCCACGGCCGGCGTCACGAGCTGGCGCTCGACGGCGCGCTTGGCGTCCACGCCGTGCTCCAGCAGGATATCGTAGCAGAGCCGCGCCAGCGCCAGCGCGGCCTGGGTGGCCACGCCGCCCGCGAGGTTGGGCCCACGCGCCTTGAAGCAGGCCTCGGCCTCGAGCCACGTGGCCAGCGCGTCGCCCATGCCCGCGACGAAGCTGCGAACCGGCGCGCGCGCGATCACCGCCGTGTCGACCAGCACCAGGTCGGGGTTGACACCCCAGCTCTCGAAGCCCAGGCAGTTGCCCCGCTCGTCGTACCAGACCGTGTAGGAGCTGGTGGGCGAGTCGTTCGAGGCCACCGTCGGGCAGGTCACGGTCTTGACGCCCGCGGCGGCGGCCGCGGCCTTGGCGGTGTCGAGCGTCTTGCCGCCGCCCACACCCATCACGACGTCGGCACGGCACTCCCGCGCGAGCCCCGCCACGCGCGCCGCCTCGGCCTTGGTGGAGTCGCCCGCGAAGGCCACGTCCACGACCTCCAGGCCGGCCTCCCGCATGCTGGCCAGCAGCGTCGCGCCTGTCACGCCCTTGACCTGCGCGTCCCACAGCACCAGCACGCGCTTTCCCAGCGCGCCCAGCAGCGCGCCGGCCTGCTCCAGCGCCTGCGGCCCCTGCACATAGCGCCGCGGCGCGATAAAGACTTTGTTCATGTGTCCGCCCCCCCCTGCCGCCCCGGCCGACTTTGCCCGCCGCCAACGGTGAGAGTAGTATGCACGATTCCCGCTCAATTGAAAAGCGCGAGAGCATCGGCGGCAACAGTTCGGGCGGTCAGCTTATCGGGGGGGCAATGCCGCATTGAGCAACACTTCGCGAACTGGTATTCTGTTGACTTGCAACACAGGGGCGTTCAGAGCGGCAGCGTACGCAGGAAGAGCCCCTCGGACGCCGTTGAGGTTCTCGGAGGACGGACACCCCCAACCCGGCGCAGGTCGCCTTGAGATATCGAACACATGAAAGTGAAGCCAAAGCTCGGTGCCGCACTCACGCTCCTCGCGGCCTGCTCCTTCGCGCAGTCCGACCCAAAGGGCACAGCGGGACATCGTGAGCCGCCTGTGTCTGTGAGCGTGCCGTTGACCGGAAGGAGCACGGGGACGCCCGTCGCTTTATCCAGCACCCCTCGCGCTGCCGCCGAGCCGCAGGCCGTCATCTTTGACACAGATATGGACAGCGACTGCGATGATGTCGGCGCGCTGGCGTTGTTGCACGCCCTTGCCGATCAGGGAGAGGCCCGTATCCTGGCCACACCGGTTTCGGCGCGCCACCGCTGGTCGGGAGCGTGCGTCGACGCCATCAACACCTATTTCGGCCGGCCGGACCTCCCCATCGGCGTCCCGCAAGCCACCCCCAACACGCAGGGGTCACGTTTTGCGGAGACCCTTGCGAAGACGTTCGCGTGCGATTACCCCACGGACGGCCCTCAGCCGTCTGCGCGGGCCCTATACCGGCAGACGCTCGCCTCACAGGCGGATGGCAGCGTCACCCTCATCACCGTAGGGGATCTGACCAATGTCCGCGACCTGCTGCTGTCAAAGCCCGACAACAGCAGCCCGTTGGACGGAATAGGCCTCGCCCGCGCCAAGGTGAAACACTGGGTCTGCATGGGAAGCCGTTACCCGTCCGACCTTGACCCGGCCAAGTGGGGCAACTTCAAGCTCGACCCTCAGGCCACGGTCGAGGCGGTGCGCCTCTGGCCGGGGCCCGTCACCTTCACTGGCGGCGGCACGTTTGCGGAAAGCGTGTCCACCGGCGCGCGCCTCGCAGGTCTCCCGGCGGACAATCCGGTCCGCCGCGCATACGAGCTGTATTTCGGCGGCCAGCCCAAAGACCGCCACAGCGCCGATCAAGTCGCTGTGCTGGTGGCTGTGCGCGGCGCCCGGACGCCCTGGAAACCCGTCACACAGGGGCACAATCACATTTTTGCAGACGGGACACATGCGTGGCGCGATACGCCGGACAATCCGTATCACAGCTATGTCTCGGCGCTGGAGGACGGCGCCGACGCCGGCGCGGTCGCACGCGCGATCGAGGCTCTGATGATGCATCTGCCGCAACCCCAAACAAGGTGAGACGCACGCAGCGGCCAACGCGGCGGAAGCGGCGCGATACCGCCGCCTCTCCGCCGGTCAACCACCCCAAACGGAGGCAAGACGAGAATGAAGCGATTACTGCTGACGGTGACGGCGCTGGCTCTGACGGGCCTTTCCGCCGTTTGTGGCGACGAGGCGGGGCTGGTGCCGTTCGCGCCGCCCTGGGATGACGGTGCGGCGGGGCCCACCGACCTGCGCCCGCTCCTGGCCCAGGGCGCCGCGCCGCTCGCGCCGGTCCGCGCACGCGACGGCCACCTCTATGCGGGCGACGCCCGCCTGCGCCTTTTCGGCGTGAACCTCACCGCCAGCGCCTGCTTCCCGGACCGCGCCACGGCCGACGGCATGGCCGCGCGCCTGGCCAAGTTCGGCCTCAACGGCGTGCGCCTGCACTTCCTCGACAGCACCTGGGGCGAGGCGCGGCTGATCGACTACGCCTCCGGCGACTGGACCCGCTGGAACGCCGACACGCAGGCGCGCCTCGACTACTTCCTGGCACAACTGAAACGCCAGGGCGTCTACTGGAATGTGAACCTGCTGGTCGGGCGCGCCTTCGGCAAGGGCGACGGCGTGGACCCCGCGATCGCGAAGCTCGACTGGAAGGCGGCCCATGCGGTGGGCTTTTTCCACGCGCCCCACCTCGAGGCGCAGAAGGCCTACGCGCGCCGCCTGCTCACGCACGTCAACCCGCATACCGGCCTCGCCCTCGGCCAAGACCCGGCCCTGGCCATGGTCGAGATCAATAACGAGAACGGCCTCCTCCACACCTGGTTCTCGGGCGACTTCGACGCGCTACCCGAGCCTTTCGCCGCAGACCTGAAGCGGCAGTGGAACGCCTGGCTGTCGAAGCGTTACCCGGACACCGCCGCCCTCGCTGCGGCCTGGGGCGCACGCCGCGAGCCGCCGGGCGCGGAGCTGTTGCGCAACGCGGCCTTCGCCGACAACGCCAAGGGGTGGAACGTGGAGCAGCACCGCGGCGCGCGCGCCGTCTGCACCGGCGCCGCCGACGGCGAGGTCACGCTGCGCGTCGAGCATCCTGCCGACGGCGGCTGGGCCGTACAGCTCAACCAGCCCGGCCTCACCGTGCGCAAGGGCGCGCTCTACACCGTGCGCTTTCGCGCCGCCGCCGACGCCCCGCGCCGCATCACCGCCACCGTCATGCAGGCGCACGATCCCTGGCTCTCGCTCGGCTGGCAGACACGCCTCGAGCTGAAACCGGAGTGGCAGACCTTCGCCTTCACCTTCACGGCCGACGCCGACGACACAAACGCGCGCTTCGGCTTCAACGACCTGGCCCAGGCCGGTGCGGCCTTCCGCTTTGCGGAGGTCTCCTTCAGGCCCGGCGGCACCATCGGCCCGCAGGAGGACGAGACGCTCGAGACCGCCTCCGTGCGCTGCCCGCTGAGCGCCGGCCCGCGGCCCCTGACGCCGGGCGGACGGCGTGACTGGCTCCGCTTCCTGTGGGAGACCGAGCGCGCCCACTGGGAGACGATGCGGCGCTTTGTAGCCGAAGACCTCAGCGTCAGCGCGCCTGTGGTCGGCACCATCGTCGCCACCTCCACCCCCAACCTGATGGCCAGCTTCGACCTGGTGGACACCCACGCCTACTGGCAGCACCCGCACTTCCCCGGACGCCACTGGGATCAGGACAACTGGATCGTCAAGAGCCTCTCCATGGCCGACCACCCGCAGGACGCGACCCTCTCGCGCCTGGCCTGGCAGCGCGTGCTCGGCAAGCCGCACATGGTCAGCGAGTACAACCATCCCGCACCGAACCCGTATGCCGGCGAGGGCCCCCTCATGCTGGCCGCCGTTGCCGCACTGCAGGACTGGGACGCGCTCTTCTACTACACCTGGTCGCACGAGGAGGCCAAGACCAAGGCCGGACGCATCCCCCATTTCTTCGACGTCGGCCAGCACCCGACCATCGTTGCCAACCTGCCCGCAGCGGCCCTGCTCTTCCGGCGCGGCGACGTCGCCGCCGCCCGTACGCTCGTCACCGCGGCGCTGCCGCCGGAGACCGAACTGGCGCGCATCGCCGAGAGGGGCCGCGCGTGGAGCGTGCTGGATTTCGGCAGCTTGGGCGTCGACCTCACACAGGCCTTCGAGCGCCGCGTGGGCCTCGACCTACGGCCGGCGGCCGTCCCCGCGCCCACGCCCGCCGCGGCCGCGCGATCCGAGTGGCAGGCTGACACGGGCGAGCTGGCCTGGCGCCTGCCCGAAAAGGGTCAGGGGCTCTTCGAAGTCCGCGCGCCGCGCAGCAAGCTGCTCGTCGGGCGCGCCGCCGGGCGCACGGTCGACCTCGGCCACGGCGTACGTGTGACGCCGGGCCAGACCAGCCTAGGCTGGTGTACGCTGGCGCTGTCGCTGCTGGAGGGCGAGTCCTTCGAACGCGCGCCGCGGCGCGCGCTGCTGACCGCCACCGCCTACACCCAGAACACCGGCATGGTGTGGAAGGACGCGGCGCGCACCAGCGTGGGCACGAAATGGGGCACCGCCCCGAGCCTGGTCGAGCCCGTGCCCGCCACCGTCGCCTTCGCGCCCGCCGCAGGCGCGGTGCGGCTCTACCCGCTCGACGCGCGCGGCCAGCGCAGCGGCCCGGCGGTCGAGGCCGCAGCCGGCGCCAGCCTCACCCTCGGCCCGCCCCACCGCACCCTCTGGTACGAGGTCGAGTTCGTGCGGTGACTGCCTTGCCCTGACGAATGACGCGAGCGTCGTCCCCTCGTGTTCCTTTACGCAACACGGACGACTATACTCTTGCTCTCCACAGCGCACCGAAGGCAAGTGATTGCTAAATCGGCATGCGTCACCACCCACCTGGCCACAGGCACCTCGATAAGCCGCTGAACTGCCCGTCCCAGCTCCCTCGCTCCGAATTCAGCGCTGAAACCTTCCTCGCACAAGCGGTCGATCACGGCTTGGTCATAGACTAACGACACCCCGTACTTATGCTGAAGCGCCTGTGACAAGGCCTTCACCCGCATTTCGGCGATTAGGGCGACCTCACGCCGTCCGAGTTGCGTGAATTCCAGTACATCGTCAATCCGGTTAATCAACTCGGGCCTGAAGTACTTCTTTAACTCCTCGCTTTCCCTCGAGGATAAGCCCACCACTCCGGACGTGGCAGGCGCGTTGAATCCCATCGCCTTGCGCTGGACCGCCGGTTGCATCCCGAAATTCGAAGTCATGATGAAAATTGCGTTTCTGGCATCCGCAGTCCGCCCTTTCGCGTCCGTCACCCGACCGTCGTCGAACACCTGGAGAAAAAGGTCTGCCACACGCGGATGCGCCTTCTCGATCTCATCCAACAGGACTAGCGTATGAGGCGTGGTTCTCAGTCGCCCGGTCAAAAGTCCTTCCTCCTCGTGACCGACATATCCCGGCGGTGAGCCGATCAGCCGCGACACACTGTGCGGTTCCATATATTCTGACATATCGAGTCGGATCATCGTCTGTTCTGACCCGAACAGCTCACTTGCTAAAGCGCGTGCCAGTTCGGTTTTACCGACCCCGGATGGCCCCATGAAGAGGAACACGCCCTGAGGTCCCCGGCGCTCAGCCAAGGCTACCTGGGCCAGCATGAGCCGCTCGCAGACGCGCCGAACCACCTCGTCCTGGCCTAACACCCTCGCAGAAAGCCGCTCGCCCAACCCCCTCAGCCTGGGCTTGGCAGTGCCTCGCAGTTCCCCTGAAATGAGGCTGACCGGAATCCCCGTCTTTTCTGACAGCACCGCCACGACCTCCGCTTGAGAAACCTCCCCACCACCAGCGGCAGACTGATCGCTCTGAACGCTCAGCCCGGGGATGCACAGCCGCGCACACGCGCGGTCTATC
This sequence comes from Verrucomicrobiota bacterium, assembly GCA_022704145.1. Classification (GTDB taxonomy): domain Bacteria; phylum Verrucomicrobiota; class Kiritimatiellia; order RFP12; family UBA1067; genus JAKJGY01. The sequence continues at coordinate 26,169 of JAKJGY010000024.1, read as the reverse complement.
AGATCAATCGCCTTATCCGGCAACCGGTGATCCGCGTCAAAGCGGATCGCGAGGTCTACCGCAGCCTTTAAGGCGGCGCCCGCAATCGTGACGCCGTGATGCGTTTCAAAGCGCCCATGTAGCCCCTCAAGAATCTGCAGCGTCTCGTCGCGGCTCGGCTCCGGAACAAGGATCTTCTCAAACCGGCGTTCCAACGCCGGATCTTTCTCGATATGGGCACGATACTCCTCCAACGTGGTCGCCCCGATGCAGGTGAAATCCCCACGCGCAAGGGCCGGTTTCAGAAGGTTGGCTGCGTCCACGCCGCCCTTACGGTCGCCAGCGCCGATCAACATGTGAATCTCGTCGATGAATACGATCACTTCCGGTGTCGACTTGATCTCCTCCAGCAGATTCTTCACACGCTCCTCAAACTCGCCCCGATATTTGGTTCCGGCCACCAGCGCACCCACGTTCAATTCGACCAAGCGCTTGCCCTTGAGTGCCTTGCCGTCCTTGCCCTGCGCGATCCGCTGCGCCAACGCCTCGACAATCGCCGTCTTGCCGACCCCCGGCTCGCCGACCAGCAGCGGGTTGTTCTTCGTGCTCCGGGCCAGTGCCTGCATCACCTGCAGTATCTCATTCCGGCGTCCGATCACCGGAGGCAGCCTACCCATTCGCGCCTCAGCCGTGAGATCCCTGCCGAACCGATCCAGCAAAGGCCCTGATGGCGCATCCTCGGCTTCTTCCGCCTCAACGGCCTGTACGATGGGTTTCACTCCGCCGCCAAGTACCAGGGAGTCCCTGATCTTGGCCAAGTCCGCCCCCGCTTCACGGAGTACCGCGCACACAGGCGAGATGTCATCCGCTAGCAGGGCGGCGAAGAGCGCGCGGACAGTCACGGACGGCTCCTTCAAAGAGGCGGCGCGCTCTTCGGCAACTTTAAACACCTTTCTCGTACGGTCGGAGCGGTGAACCACACCATCGCTCTTAGCCGGCCAGTCAAACACACCCGCGCCCAGTTTGTCCCTGACCGCCCGACGCAACTCGGACGGGTTGAGGCCGGCTCTCTCAAGCGCCTCAGGACAAGCGCGCAACTCTGCTACCAGCGACTCAACCCCCACACCGCGCCCGCGAAGTTCCTCAAGCGCCTGCTCCCCGCCAAAATCCCTGCCCCGCGTCGCCGCCTCGAACAGGTGCTCCGGCTCGATCTTCTCGTGTCGCGACGCAACCGCCTCCTTCACCGCCATGCGCCACACCACCTGTACCGCCAACGACAGAGTCATGCTTCCCCCCCCAACTTCCAAACCACAGCAGTCACATTGTCCGGTGCGCCATGCCGTTTCGCCAGCGCGACCAGCTCACGGCATGCGCTTAATGGCTCTGCATGTCCGGCCAACACCTTCGCGATATCCTCATCCGAAACCGCGCCCCACAGGCCATCCGTGCAGAGCAACAGCCTGTCCCCGTCCTCGGTCGCCAGCGTCTGTACGTCGCAGTACACCTCGCCCGGCATCCCCACGAACCGTGTCAGTTGCCCGCATGCCGGATGCACGGCCGCCTCGTCCGCTGTGATCTCCCCGTTACGCGCCAGCAGGGCTACGATCGAGTGATCCGCCGTCAACATCCGCAACTCACCGCACCGGAAGAGATACACCCGGCTGTCGCCCTGATGCGCCACATGCACAACCGCGCCGCACCGCCATGCCGAGACCACCGTCGCGCCCATTCCCTTGCGCTCCGGATCGTCCGCGCTCGCCCGCAGAATCTCCCTGCTCAACTCCAGAACCGCCTCGCGCAACAGCCTCCTCGCCGCCCGACGTCTCAACACACCACGCGTTCCCGCATCCGTTTGTAGTGGCGTCGTGAGACGCTTCCCCTTCCGCCTCAACAACTCCGGCAATCGTTCCGTCACCATCTTTGCAGCCTGCGCCCCAGCCGGCCCGCCGCCCATGCCGTCGGCGACAACCACAAGCCCGAGTGCCTCATCGGTCCGCCAAACGTCCTGATTCTCAGCCCGCACGCATCCCCGGTCGGATAAACCGGCAATAGCACACGGTCCGATTTGTAAGGCCTGTCTCATTCTACCCGGTCCTTTTGTTACCCACGAATCTTCGCTAAAACAGAAGCAACGACGGACGCAGTCCGGGAACACTCGCCCTGCTTCGCGAAGATTCGTGGGCCAACACACTCTCTCCATCCGCTTCACACGCTCACCTTCGCCAGCGCCGCCAGCACCTCCTTTGCATCCTGGTAACGCTCCTTCGGGTTCGCCTGTATCGCCCGGTCAATCACTTCGGCCAACTGTGCCGGTATCTGCGGATCTCTCTTGCGCAGCGGGACGATCTCCCCTCGAAGGATCACCTCCATCGGATCGCACCCGCGCGGGAAATCGCGCGGCGTCTGTCCGGTCAACACCGCGTAAGCGGTCGCCCCGAAACTCCACACGTCCGTCACAGGCTTCACGTACTTAAAGTTCGTGATCTGCTCCTTCGGCATGAAGACCGGCGTGCCCGCATAGGCCCCCGTCACCGTCATGCCGCTGAACCCCGCCTTGTCGAAGTTCTTCGCCAACCCCAGATCGGAGATTTTCGCCACGATCCGCTCGGGCGTCCCGGCCAGCAGAACATTCGACGGCTTCAAGTCGCGATGCACCACGCCCTGCGCGTGTGCGCAGGCTAACCCCTCTAAAGCCTGTCTCAGGATCGGCAGAGCGGCCTTCACGGACAGCTTGCCCCCGCGTGCGGCCATGTAATCGGTCAAGTTGCCGCCGGGGCAGTACTCCATCACGAAATAGAAGGCGCCACCCGCCGAACCGGAGGTAATCAGCGAAACGATGTTGCCATGCCGCAACTTCTCCAGCAGCTTCACCTCCTGCTCGAATTGCAGCCTCGCCTTCTCATCGACCGCCACCCGCGACAGCATGACCTTGATCGCCACCGGCTGACCGTCCGCCTCGCGCTCCGCCAGATACACCGCGCCAAACCCGCCGATGCCCAGCCTCTTGCCAATGCGGAAACCGCTTACCGCCGGCCCGCCCTCTTTCCCCTTGAGGCCCGCCCCCGGTTTCCCTTCCGCCTCCTTCGCCAACATCTCCAGCAGCGCGGCCCCCGGATCGATCTGCAAGCTCTGCCTGCACGCCGAGCAGATGTACGCGCCGACACGCCGGTTTCCCGCCTCGCTGCGCACATCCTTGCCGCAGCGCGAACAGAGCAGCGGTCCGTCCGCCGCCGCGCCGACGATCTTCACGGCGAACTCCGTCTGGCCCGCTTTCAGCGTGTCCCCATCTTTCAGATCCACTTCAGGGGTTTTCCGCCGCTGGCCCTGCTCCGGCGTCTCCCCTTTCTCACGGCTCCCGATCTTCTTCCCGTTCACATGCGTGCCGTTCAGGCTCCCGAAGTCCCTGACGCGCGCGTCCGGCGGGTTCACCTCCACGATGAAATGCCGCCGCGACACCTGCCCGTCATCCGGCAAGCGGCAATGACACTCCTCTGCCCGCCCGAACAGGAACGTGTCGTGCTCCGTGAACTCGAACGCCTTGCCCTTCATCGGCCCGGCTGTGACGCTGAAAATCACCGTGCTGCCCATAACGCCTCCATCCCTTATCTACACGTAAGATTGGCAAATCCTGCGTGACGTGCCGACGACAACTAGGAATCGCCCGAACTTGCCGCGTTTTGTCGCTCGCGTGCCCGAGCCAGAAGAGGTTTCAGAAAGCCGATCACTTCATAATCAATCATACGAGCGTCTCCAGATAGGGGCGCATGATCTTCTCGACACGGCAAACTTTGGACATCTTCCGAACCCGCTCGAGATTGCGCCCGCTCCGGGCCATATAGTTCTTCAGCGCTTCGACGGCGACGTCCAGTCCGATCCGGTTCCGGTATTTGAAACAGTCCGCGAGGGTCCTTTCTGCGGAAAACACCCTCAGTTCAATGCCGTCGACCACCTTACGCTCGATGCCCGCAGCGAAAGGGCCCGCCGACATGCGGTAAATGCGTATTCGCGGGTAACCGATGCGGGGAACGTTGGCATCGCGGCTGACGGCCAGACAGATCTCGCGCGGAATCTCCGTCGTGAGATCATGGTGGTAGAGCGCCGAAAGCAGACAGAGAACACCCCGGGGAACGCGCTTCGCGATGACCGCAAATTCGGGCGAAGCCGCGTCGCAAGTCTCCGCCGCCTGATAAACCCCCCGTGCCAGACGCACTACCTTCCCAGCCTGACGAAACCGCTCCAGCGTGCGCGGCGAGACACCCGCACGCCTAGCCTCTGCCGCCGTGAACGTCCCGCTGGGCTGGGCTGACGCGATCAGTCGCTCAAACTTACCTTGCCACATAAACGCTCCAGAAACAATTAAGTGGAGTGGATTATGCGCCCCTTAGGAACAAATGTCAAACCGCGATAATCACTGAAGCCACTGAAGAATATACCCGCCCGTTGCTTCAAGAAATGTGGCTTGGGCGTCCCACACGGTTTTGTTATCATACGGCCATGTCTGAGCAACAAATCGTCGCTACCTGGATCGCCTTCGCAATCACGTCACTTCGGAAGATGACGGGGTGGTCGCTGGATCGTTTTCTCAGCGAGGATGACAGGCACGGCATCATCCGTTTTCTCGAAGAGAACTACGAACTGCTGCACTACTACGACAACGCGGCGGTTACCGCTGACGTTCTCAATCATGTCCGAGCGCACGGAGGCGCGGCATGAGCGCTCCGGTCATGCCGGCAGCGGTCTACCACGGCGGGCTTACCCGTGTGGAGCAGATCGATTTGTCGCTGTGTACCCCCGGCAAGGATTTCGGCCGAGGGTTCTACACGACGACTTCGAGAGAACAGGCGGAACGCTTTGCCCGCATCAAGATGAGACGGGCAGGCGCGGCGGAGTCGTTTGTTTCCATTTACGCGTACCAGCCGTTGGCCGATCTCATGACCCATCGGTTCACGGCCCCGGATATGAACTGGCTCGATTTTGTCTTGTTCAATCGCGGTTATCTCGACAGCGCAAATCCGATCCTGTCCAGTTGTACCCGTCTGCCCGACATCATCATCGGCCCCGTCGCGAACGATACGGTGGGCGTCGTTCTCGGACTGCTGACGAACGGTGCTTTCGGCGACCCGTCCTCGGAGCCCGCCAAAGCGATCGCCATCGCGCAATTGCGCACCGAGAAGCTGTTCGACCAAGTCTTCTTTGCCACACCGTCGGCGATTTCCGCCTTGACCTTCAAGGAGGCCTATGTGGCGTGACGACAGGATACAGGCGGCCATCGACACCACCACCGGCTTTATCGCCGCCAAGTTGGCGGAACGGCTGAACCGTCCCCTTCATGAAATGGAGCGCCTGTTTCTGGCGTCAAATACATACCGCCTGCTGTGCGACCCCGAAACGGGCCTGTACTCGGACAACGTATTGGTGACCGCCGACCTCTTTCTCCGTGAAGCTGCAACGGCCCTTTACACCCAAGAAGAGTTAACGCCACAATCCTATTTCAAGTATCGGTCATTGTCAGATGATTACACAGAAGCCATCTTCGAGAAGCGGGAACTCTGGTATTCCGCCCCCAAGGATTTCAACGATCCGTTTGACTGCAACCTCCAGCTCAACGACGACGGTTCAAGCGATAGCGAAATCACCGAAGCCACGGCCGTTATGGCGCGAGCGTGTGGAAGGAATCTGTCCGCCAATGAATTGGCCTCGGCTCCAGAGATGGTCAAGCGAGGGCAATATGCCCCATTGTATTCTAAGTGGCAAAAAGAACTTTACGTCGACTCCAGCGTCTGCTGTTTCTCCCGCTTAGGAGACTCAATTCAGATGTTCTCCTACTATGCGGACGGACACAAAGGCATCTGCATCGAATTCTCCTTCTCCGTTCTGGATATGCCGTGCGGTTACGGCCTCGCCCAGCAAATGTTTGTGCGAGGGAAGATAATCCCTCTCGATGTCGTTTGCACGGACGAGTTCCCAGAACTGAACATCAATAGATTGGTCTTGAATCATGACCCAAAGGCGCTTGCGCGCAATCTGATTGGGTTTAAGGATAAGCAATGGAAACATGAAGAGGAATATAGGATTTTCCGCGATCAGATTCCCGCCGGTCCCGTACCCTTCGCCCCAAAAATCCTCAAGCGGGTCACTCTGGGCGCGAAGACCGGCGACACAGAAATGAACCTAGTGAAAGGCTGGCTCAAAAACTGGCAGACTCCTGTGATTCTGGCCAAAGCCGAAGCGGACACCAAGTCATTCAAACTCAACATCCGCGATGTTGAGACGGTTGGGGTTGGCCACTGACTCCCTGTTGGCAGGTACCTGCCGTCGCCTGGTCTCGACTCCTTTTGAACGCGATGGGATTGAACACATCCACGCGACTCACAACCCGTCCGAGTCGACGAGCAAGCGGCGGCGACCATTCTGTTCCAGCCACCAGTAGGCGAAGTGTAAATAACCGGGATGCCGAATTTCGCTTCAATCGCGTCACACGTGGCGCAGACCGCATTCAAAACTCAAATTTGCGCGGCCATTAGGATGCCATTTGCGCAAGACGTCTATTCACTTTCAAATACTCCGCCCCGAAGTGTGCCACCTCCCGCTTGTAGTGCCTTCATCTCGCACAATGTGACTGCGCAACTTGGAATCCCGAGAATAGTGAGCGTTTTGACGTGTCTTGCACGTTCGTCTTCGTCATGAAATGTCACCACCCACTTGACCTTGTGTACATTGATAATTTTCGCTATTTCACGGTAATAATCGAAATCCACCTCTGACATGGAGTGCCCCAAGACATAGATCTCATGCAAATCCATAAGACCGGAAAAGAAACTGGCACTATCGGCGATGACTCTTCTGGTGTCTTTTAATGTCCGGACGAAATAGCGGCTTAGTATTTCTTCTCCCTCCGTAACCCGCCAGTCCGGCGGATCGAACTCAAACGAGGGGTCGTATTTCGGCCTCATCCTGTCGACGGGTCTCCACGCGTGACCAAGCACTAAGTCCTGCCCTGACTTAGCCTCCCCATGGATATGAAGAACTCTTGCGCTTGGCACACCATAGATGTCGGAAAAAGTCGATGTGTAGTTGAATGTTATGAACTTATCGGCTGGCGAAATGTTCAGAGGGCACACAGTCAATGTGTTACGAGTCGGAACAGACAACTGTCGTATCCACTCCGTAAATCGCGACTTAAAATTGACAGACAAGTCTTCGACGATTAGCCCAATCTCATACTGATAATCGTGCCAATTGTCACCCCGCGAGCCATCCGCAGCAATTGAGACCAAATACTCCGATGCATACTCCGTAACAGCATCTACGTCGATATCCGCGAGCGCTGACTCAAGACCTGACCACTCGCCATCAATAGGGATGTACTGTTCAACGAGATCGTGCAGTTTCCTGTCGCGCCGGTACAAGAAACTCTTGAAATCAACGTATTCTGAACGAATGCCGTGATAGATGTCGAAACCGTTTCCGATTATGTAGAGTCGATTCATTTCCTAGAATACCATGCCGCTGCCTAATAATAAGTGTCGCCACAAAACAAGGAAGCGGATTTGCTCAAAGCCCATCGACAGTCAGCTTACACAACGCCGTCGAGATTCGCCTGCGCCCATCTCAACACGTTTTGCAAGTCCGCGCGTCCCGTGCGTTCGCTCTCGGCACGTAACCCGGTGAAGGCGGCTTGCGCACGCCGGCAGTCGGCATCAGAAAGGGGACACATACGTTGTAAATCACTGGCACGATAGAGTTCGCTTGTCATCAAATCACCAGATACGCCGCAAAGTCCGTCCAAATCAACCAACCGCCGCTGAACTGTGATCGCCAGATCATACAGCGCCACCGCTCCGTTATGGTCGCCTAGAGCGCTGGCCGAGATGGCCTTGTTCATGTATGCCTTTGCCAAGTCATCGGCCAGTTCGCCGCGGCCTTCCTGGTTGACCAACCGTTCCCGGATCGCAATCGCCTGATCGTACAACGCCACAGCCCCACGAGTGTCGCCAATATCCCTGACCACATTAGCCTTGTTCATGTAAACCGCCGCCAAGCGAGTGGCCAGTTCGCGACGGCCTTCTTGGTTGACTAATCGTTCCCAGATCGTAATCGCCTGAGCGTAAAGTGCCATTGCCCCGCGTTTGTCGCCCAGAGCGCTGACCGCGTTAGCCTTGTTCATGTAAACCGTCGCCAAAGAATCGGCCAGTTCGCCGCGGCCTTCTTGATTGACCAACCGCTCCCCGATCGTAATCGCCTGATCGTAGAGCGCCACAGCCCCGCGCTCGTCGCCTAGAGCTCTGACCGCGACTGCCTTGTTCGTGTAAACCAATGCCAAGTCATCGGCCAGTTCGCCGCGGCCTTCCTGGTTGACCAACCGTTCCCAGATCGCAATCGCCTGCTCGTAGAGCGCCACCGCACCGCGCTTGTCGCCCAGATCGCTGACTGCAGCGGCCTTGTTCATGTAAACCATCGCCAAGCGAGTGGCTGGTTCACGGCGTCCTTCCAGGTTGACCAACCGCTCGCAGATCGCAATCGCCTGATCGTACAGCGCCACCGCACCGCTCTTGTCGCCCAGATCTCTAACCACGGTGGCCTTGTTCATGTAAACCATTGCCAAGCGAGTGGCCAGTTCGCGGCGGCCTTCTTGGTTGACTAATCGTTCCCAGATCGTAATCGCCTGAGCGTAGAGCGCCACCGCACCGCGCTTGTCTCCCAAAGCGTTGACCGCAGTGGCCTTATTCATGTAAACCATCGCCAAGCGAGTGGCCAGTTCGCGGCGGCCTTCTAGGTTGACCAACCGCTCCCGGAGCGCAATCGCCTGATCGTACTCCCCCAATGCGCCGTGTCCGTCAGCCGCGGCCTGATGGATCAGAGCCTTATCGGAGCAAAGCTCAGCCAAATCGCTCTCCAGTTCCTTTCGCCCGTCCTGCACCAATTGCTGATACAGCCGCTTGGCCTCGTCATAGACGGCCATCTCCGCCACCAGCTCACCCCGCCGGGTGACTCCCCGACGGGACAGCAGCGCCGCCGCCTCTGCGGGATCACGGCCCGCCGCACGCAGCCCCTTTTCAAGCCACACCTGCGGATCAGCCCATGCAGCGCCCGCGTAGTGACGACGCGCTTCGATTCCCGCCTCAAACGGCGCCGCCCGCACGTTCGCCATCAGCTCGCGGCCATAGTCGTTGCCCACCTCCTTGCTAAAGGCCGCCTTCAGGATTTCCGCCACCTCGGCCAGATCGGCGGGCCGTTCCGCAGGCTGGGGGAGGAAACACTGCCGCAGCACATCGGCAACGCTGGTCGGCATGGCCGGAATCTGCGCAGAGGCTTCGCCCGCTTGCAGATACTGTTCGAGCACGTCGGCAGCCCAATGACCGGACATCCACGTCACCTCTCCCGTGAACATCTCCAGCACCGACACGCCCCAGCTCCAGATGTCCGTCTGCCTCGTCACTGGCCGCCGGCTGGCCTGCTCGGGCGAGCAGTACGCGGGCGTGTATCCGCCACAACTGACCAGGATGCTGCGGCCCGACACCGGCTCAACACGTTCACCGCCCGCTGCCCGCGCCCTTGCCAGACCGAAGTCCGTCACCTTGGGCCGCATCCCCTGCACCGCCGCAGCCCCGCCGGGGGCCATCAGCACATTGCCCGGCTTCACGTCCTGGTGGACCACGCCCCGTTCATGCACGCAGTGAAGCCCCCAGGCGAACTGGATTGCGATATCGAGTATCCGTTCCAACGCCTTCTGCGGGCCGCCTTCGTAAAGTTTCTTCGAGTCAATACACTCTTTGAGACTGCCGCCTTCGACATACTCGGCAAAGATCAGCACCTCGTCGCCTACGGTGCGGAAGAACCGGCAGGGAACGATGTTCGGATGTTCCGGCAGATCAACCCATGCCTGCAACTCAGCCAGAAAGCTGCGTCGGTCGGACTCCTTCATCCCCATCGCGCGTTTAACCGCGAACTGGCGTCCGTTCGTCCGGCTATGCACCAGAGACACGATACCCATGCCGCCCTTGCCCAGCACCCGGTCCGCCACGTAATCATCTAAGATAGTCTGCCCCGCATTCCAGTCGGTCATGTCCTGCTCCAATCCATACGGGCCATGATACGCCTTGCCCGTATTCCCTTCTACACGTTTTTCAGTTGAATCCTGCGCGAAAATTGTAAATCACACGGCTTTAACGTCGGCTTGGATTTTTAGCGATCAACGTAAAAAATCCGAGCCGACTCCCATTCGCGGAGATTCGCGGGATAATCAGGCCCCATTCGCGCCTACGTTAATGCTCGGAACAGGTCGCGGATCTCCTCCGCCACCTCGGCCTCGGTCTCCGCATACAGCCGGACTTCCTCCTCCATCAGTCGCCTGTAGGCCCGTTTCGCGGTCATCAAACAGTTGCCAGCCTGCTTTTCTGTCAGCCCGTGTCGCATACCCAGTTCGGCCAACGAAGTTTCTTCCGCGCCGTGCAGGATCGGGTCGATGATCCGCCGCTTGAAGATGTCGTAGTGCTCGCGCTTGCCCGTGGCTTCGCACTCCGCCTCCAGCCGCTTGTGTACGCGCGTCACCACCCCGACGGCCCAGCGGCGGTCGAACACCTTGTCGGGCGTCAGCCCCTCGTCCTGCGGCTCGAACCGGTGCTCCTCGCTCTCCATCAGGGCATTGAGCGACACCAGCCCCTGGACCGGCTTCCGGCGCTGCACGTTCTCCGCCCGCCGAACGTTCGACACGAAGCGCTTGAGGCTGGTCAGCATCAGCGACCGCAGGCGGCCGCGATCCGGATCAGCCTTGGCGAAGCCGTCACTCTCCAGCCATGCGGCGAAAAAGGCCTGCGTCAGCTCCTTGGCCGCGGCATCGTCATGCCCCGACCTCCTTAGAAAGCCATACACCGGTGGCCAATACCGCCCCGCGAGCAGATTCAACCCGGCCAAGCGCAAGGCAGTATCATCTCCGCGCAGGCTCTTCAGCAAGCCCCAGTCTGTTGTCGGAAATGCGTCCTTACGAGTCGGCATCATCTACTCCGCTGGTGAAGGCACTGACCTTCATATTCTTAGCCCAATCCATGTGGGTCATGATACGCCTTAGCCATAAGAAATCCAAGCGCGACTCCCATTGGCGGAGATTCTCGGGTAATACCGCCCGATGACCTGTTGCTGACAGCCCCTTTTGTGACTTCGGATGTTTACAGCGGTTCGCTTGTCTCCGATGCGGGTGCCTCACACTTTGTCGGTTACGCTTAGTCCCACTGCTTTGTCTTTGCCGTGCGATAATTTACGGACTAAGTGTAGCGATGAAGTGTCGGGACGGGGTGTGGCCGGTACTCATTCGTGCGTTTTGCCAGCAAGAGGCGCTCTCCATCGGGGCATTGAGCGACACCAGCCCCTGGACCGGCTTCCGGCGCCGCACATTCTCGGCCCGCCGGACGTTCGGCACACGACGCTTGTGGCAGGCAGCCGTGCGGGCTACTTGGGGCGGCTGACCTCGAAATCCGAGAGGTTCACCCAGTCAGCGGGGATCTCCTGCCCCTGCATCCGCTTCTCATAGTAGCCGCGCATCTTCTCATTGGCGTGAGGATAGTCGTCGAAGACCTTGCCCTGGCCTGACGCGCGCGGGTCGCCCTGCCGCGCGAGTTCTTCGAAGAGGCGCGCCTTCAGCTCCGCCTGCCGCTTACGCGACCCGTCCTGCCCGGCCAGGTTGCTGAGGCAGTCGGGGTCGCCGGTCAGATCATACAGCTCCTCGGCGCCGCGCACGCCGAAGCAGGCCTGCCAGTAACCGCGGGTGGCGGGGCTGCCGCGCGCGTTGAGCACCTCGGTCTTGGTGGGGCTGCCGTCCACGTCGAGATATCCGGTCTCAGGATTGCAGGCGGGCCAGCGCGCGGGCTCGAAGTTGTGCAGATAGAGCGTGTCGTCCGACACGATACCGCGCACGGGATAGCCCGCGTCTCCCGGACGGCCGATGTCGTTGCGCTCGCGGCCGATCAGCACATGGTCGCGCGCAGGCACGACGCGGCCGCCCTGCTCCGCGAACAGCACGTCGGTCAGGCTGCGCCCCTGGGCCGGCGCCATCCCGCTCGTCTCCCACGCCACCCCCGCGACCTCCAGGAAGGTCGGCGCGAGATCGATGAAGCTCACGTAGTCCGTCACGGTGCGGCCCGGCGCGCGCAGCGCGGCTTTCCACATCACCGCCAAGGGCAGGTGGTTCGAGTCGCGGTAGGTCTGCCCCTTGCTGTGCGGGAAGGGCATGCCGTTGTCCGCCGTGACCACCACCAGGGTGTTCTCAAGCAGGCCGCGCCGCTCCAAGGCCGCAAGCATGCGGCCGAGGTGCGCGTCAAAGTGCTCGACCTCGTAGGCGTAGTCCAGCATGTCCGTGCGCACGGTCTCGTTGTCGGGCCAGTAGCCGGGCACACGCGGGATATCGCCGGTCTTCTTGCCGCCCCTGGTGACGCCCGTGCCGTACTCATAGCCGCGGTGCGGCTCGACGCAGCCGTACCAGAAGCACCAGGGCTGGTTCGTGGGCGAGGCGTCGAGAAAGTCCTCGAAGTTGGCCGCATAGTCGTTCTTGGCGATGCCCGTGGTGGGCGGCGTGAGCGTCCTCCGGTTGAACGGTTTGCCCGCCATCTGACGCGGCCGGCCCTCGGCGTCCTTGGCCACCCCCGGCGACCAGCCCTTCAAAGTCATGCCCACAAAGTAGCCGTGCTCGCCGAGCGCCTCGGGGTAGCTCTTGAACTCCGGCGGAAAGTAGCACCAGTGGTTGGCGGCCGCCTTGAGCTGCCACGGGTTGCGGCCCGTGAGGATGCTGGCGCGCGAGGGCGCGCACTTGGCCGTGGGCGTGAAGGCGCGCGTGAAGAGCACGCCCTCCCTGGCCACGCGGTCAAAGGACGGCGTCCTGACCCACGCGCAGCCGTAGGCGCCCGCATGCCCGTAGCTCCAGTCGTCCGCCAGCGCCAACAGGATATTGGGCCGCGCTGGCGCGGCCGCACGCGCGTGGATACCGCCGCACGCCAGCCCTGCCAGGAGCCAGCCCGTGATGAAGTAACGCGTCATCTTACCCTCCTTCCGGGAGCGGGACAGCCCCGCCCCGACCGGCCGCCTCGCCCCGGCGACGCTCACGCCGACGGGCAGGCGCCTCACTCCTCCGCAAGCCCCAAGGTGTGGCCCGCATACCGGACAAAGATCCCGCGCCAGTCGTCCAGATAGCGCGTGAGGATCGCACGTCCCAGGCCGTCGGCGTCGCCGCACCGGTAGAGCGCGGAGGCGGCGAAGAGTTCGATCATCGCCTTGGAGAACTGGGCGGCCTGCGTGCCCGCCTTGTCCGTGCCGACGTTGCTGTGTCCCTGCACGCCGGGCTTCTTCAGGAACGCGGCCAAGGCCGGGGCGGCCTGCGGGTCGCCGAGGCGGCCAAGCGCGCCGGTCACGCTGCGCAGCGTGTTGAAGCTCGTCGCGGCGTCGCAGCCCGCCAGCCGCCCGACCAAGGCCTCGGTGGCCCGCCGGTCACGCGGGATCGCGAGGCACCACATCGCGCCGTCCAGCTCCGGCACCTTCAGGAAGCCGTCCCACGCATAGGCCTCGGCGGGCGGCAGCGGCAGGCTCTTCACCTGTTCGGCCAGCAGCGGCACGCCCGTACGGTCGCCGAGCAGGCACAGCGCCTTCGCGCCGGCTGGCGTGGGGTTCTTCGCGAACGCGGCGCGGAGCGCGGGCAGCGCCTCCTGGCCGGCCCGCGCGAGGGTCAGCAGGTTCTTACGCTGATCCGGCTCCTGCGCCGCGGCCTCATATTCGGAAGCCGCCACCGGCGGCAGCTCGCGCGCGATCTCGGCGAAGCGCTCTGCCGGCAGGCAGTCGACCTCCACGAGATGTTTCTGCAGGGCCTTCAGGTCCACGCCGCGGGTGGAGGTCCTGTCGCGCACGCAGAGCGCCGCCGCATAGCCGATCGCGTAGCCCTGATTGAGCATGTCCGGGTTCATGCGCGCCAGGGCCTGCACATCATGCGTGCAGGAGAAGCAGCGGCCGGCCATATAGAGGCCCTCGACCCCGGCGGGGATGCACGCGCGCAGCGGCACGTACAGGACGACATCCTCTTTCACCTTCTTGGTCGAGATCATCAGGCCCGCAAAGGAGGCGTCGCTCATGTAGTAGCCGTGCGGGTCGAAGGCGCACGAGATCACACCGATCACGTCGGCGTACGTGCGGCTCGCGTTGACATCGATTTCGTTGATCTGATAGTCGCCGACGATGCGTCGCGTTTCACGGATCTGGGCGAGCGGGATACTGGCCGTGTTGGAGACGTGCGCCGAGGCCAGGACGCGGTGCAGCGTGGCACCCACCACGTCCATCGGGTCGAACGCCATGGAATCGGCGTAGTGGCCGATGAAGGACGCCTCCTCGAGGCACAGGTCGCCGTCGTTGATATAGTCGGCCTTCGCGCCGGCCATCACGCAGACGTCGCCGTCGCCGCTGGCGTCGATCACGAGCTGGCCCAGCGCGACGCCGCGGCCCAGCCAGGTCGCGACCTCCACGCCGCGCACCGTGTTGCCCTGCATCACCGCGCCGACCGCCAGCGAGTGATACCAGATATCGACGCCCGCCTCGTTCAGCATCGCGGGATAGGCGAGCTTGCGCTGCTTCTGCCACTCCTGGTTGAAGCCCCTGCGGTACCCGCGCCAGAAGCTGGCGATCCCCAGCGCCACGTTGCCGCCGATGAACCCCGACTGCTCGACCAGCAGCACACGCGCCCCGGCGCGGCCCGCCGCAATGGCGGCGGCGTGGCCCGCTGGACCGCCGCCGACCACGACCACATCGTATTCGCCCCAGACCGGCACGGCGCTTGCAGTCTGGCGGACGGATGCCGTTTTGCCGACCCGATACGGCCGCTCACGCCCGGCCCGCTCACGGATGGCGAGGCCCGCGAGAACGTCCCCGGCGACGGCCTTGAAGCGCGCGGCCTCGGCTGAAGGCGGCGCGATGCGGGCCGCAGCCGCCGCCAGATGCGGGCCGAGGAGGCTGCCGACGTCCGTCAGGCGGACCGGCTGCATCAGCCGTTCGGCCGCCGCCGTCGAAGCCGCCACGGAAGACCCCAGCACATAGAGGTTGGAAACCGCCTTGGCGCGGAACATGTCCGGATGCGGCCGCTCCAGCTCCAACGCCCGCGCCATCGTGAGCGCGTTGGGCATCATGAAATCCATGCTGTGCGCGAAGTTCGTGCTGACCGCCACGTGCCACGTCTCGCGCAAGGCCTGCTCGGCCCGGTTGAGCCGCACCCAGGTCAGTTCCGGCATCGGGACGGTCTGGACCACCGGCGGCTTCAGCGCCTTGGTCGTCCGGTCGGCCTGCGGCCGGGAGACCGTCAGCGTGGTCGCCGTCCAGGGCGCCCGTTCGGCGCCCGCGTCATCGGCGCAGCGCGAAGCCTGTGAGGCGTCGAGGACGAGCTTCGCGAGAATCGCCTGGACACCCGCCTTGTTGGCCGTCGCGATACCGCAGAGGCCCCCTTGCGCGTCAACCAGAACCCCCGCATAACGCGAGTTGTCCAAGAAGGTCACGCGGGC
The DNA here is from genome assembly GCA_022704145.1 of Verrucomicrobiota bacterium. Taxonomy (GTDB): domain Bacteria; phylum Verrucomicrobiota; class Kiritimatiellia; order RFP12; family UBA1067; genus JAKJGY01. The sequence goes on along the minus strand of JAKJGY010000024.1, from coordinate 10,669 downwards.
CTCCTGCAGCAGCCGGCTCGCGGTCTTGGAGAAGGCGACCGCGTCCGGCTTCGAGAAGAGCGCCCGCGCCAGCTCGGACTGCGGCGCCGGCCCCGAGGCAAGGTCACGTTTGGCCTTGGCGAGATACTCATCGCCAAGGAAGGTGTAGTCGCTGATGACGATCACGCGCGCGCCCGCCTTGCCCGCAGCGTAGGCGGCCCCCAGTCCGCCCTCGCTGCTCCCCACCACCACCAGATCGACCGTGTCGATCACCGGGAGCGTCCGCTCCGGCAGCAGGACGGCGCGTTGCGGCGCCGCCCGCACCGTACCGCACACGAACGCGAGAAGTGATAGCACACCGATCCTGATGACGTCTTTCCTCATAACTGTCCTTCTCCCCCGTAAACAGCGAGCCTGTCGCTCCACGCCGAACACCAGGGCTCATTCGCCCTTTAACACGCGGCGCGCGTAATTCGCGTAGTACCCACGCGGATCCTCCGCGTACGCCTCCAGAATCTTCCGCCCCAGTCCGTCGGAGTCGCCCAGGCGGAACAACGCGGCGGCCAGATTGATCTCACGCAGGGTGAAGGTCTTTTCGGTCGATTTCTGCCGGTAGTCGCTGGTGCTGCTATAGCCCTCGACCGGCGGGATCTTCTTGCCCATCCGGATCGCATGTCCGCTGACCTGCTTGGCCTGCAACAGCGACCTGAGCGCAGGCGCCAGCGCGGGATCCTGAATCAGGGTCGCGCTCAGCGCGAGCACACGGCAATATTCCGGCCGCACATACTGGTAGGCGGCCAGCTCGGCGCACCTCTCGCTGATCGCCGGTACCGCTTTCCTGGACTTGATCCGCCCCAAGGCCAGGATATAGGCGGACATCCGGTTGACGCCAGCGTCGAGGCCCGCCTCCCATTTGGCGTCCCATTTGTTGGTGGAGACCCAGCCGACCAGCTCCTCCTCGCCTGAGGCGTCGCCCAGCAAGGCCAGGACATGCGCATACGCCAGGCTCACGCCGGGGTCGCGCCCGCTGCTGTGGGTGTCCAGCTCGCGGTATTTCTGCAGGACGTGCGGCAGCGCGCGCTGCGGGTCGGCCATGAGGAACTGGAACCCGTCGTAGTTGACGCGCATCATCGACGCCGCCAGCTTGAGCATATCCTCGGATAGCGGATGCGAGTCGGGCGTGCCGATGACGCTCTCCGGCAGCACGCCGTCCGCCACCAGTTGCGCCTGCAGCTTTTTGACCGGCACGTCGCGTAAGGCGCAGCCCTCGCGCAGGGCTAGGGCGACCGCCAGCGCGGCGGCATAGCCCTGGTTCTGCAGGTCGGGCTGCATCCGGAGGATCGACATCGCGTCGCGCGTGGCGCTCATGCCGATGGCGCCGACCAGCAGCCCGTCCACGCGCTTCGGCAGGTGCGCGCGATAGGGCACGTTGGCCTCCAGGACCGGATGGTTGGCGCCGCGCGTCTGGCGGCTCCAGAAGAAGTCGCCGCTGGCCGTGCCGTGAAGGTCGAACCGGCTCCGATACTGCACGACGGTGTCGGGGTAGGTGCGCGCCGTATAGAAGTCCAGCGCGGAGACCTGGAAGACGCCGACCAGACGGCGGCGCTCACGCGAATTGACCAGTTGCGCGACATCCCAGCCGGCTTCGGTCATGCTGCGCGTGCGCAGGCCGAAGAAGCTCATATCCGTGACGTCGGTGTCATCGACGTACGAGAAGTCGTTGTTGTGGCCGCCCGCCCCGAGGCGGATCACCGCCATCCCTACGCCCTGCCCGTTCAGCTCCTCGGCCGGATAGAACTCGGTCTCCTCGCCCGCCGCCGCGGCGACGTCGGCGTTGCCCGTGGCGTCAAAGACCGCCTGGGCCAGGATGACGCCGCGTTCGCCCTCGGGCGTCACGACCACGACGCCCTTCAGGCGGTCGCCCTCCATGAAGGCCCCGACCACCATGCAGCCGAACCAGACCTGGCCGCCCGCCTTGCGCGCCTCGGCACGGTACCATTCGGCCTTGGCCTGCGACCGGACAGCCCCTTTGGCCTTGACGCCCTCGTCGATCACGGCGGTGAAGCCGCGCACGTTCCCGTAGTAATAGCCGCAGATCATGCCGACCGTCTGCACGCCGCCCAGCTCATAGAGCTTCTCGACAACCACCGTGCGGACGCCCTTGCGCGCCGCGGCCACCGCGGCGGGCCCGCCGGTCGTGCCGCCGCCCGCGACCACCAGCTCCGTCTCGCCCAGTACGGGCAGGGCGCGCGCCGCGCACGCGACCGTTCCGCCGCCCGCCGCCAGCAGCGCCGTCCCCCGGCCCGAAACCTCGCGCACCTCCCCGGCGACGGCGTCCGCACCCGCCGCGCCGCGCAGGGCGACCTGCCCGACCGGCGCGGCCGTGCCGGCCTGGACGTCCATCGCGGCCCGGCGGCCGATACGCGCGCCCAGCAGGATCGCCTGGGACGGCTTCAGCAGCTCGGCCGCCACTTCGCGCGGCACGTCGCCCATCGCCCCCAGCACCAGCAGGCCGCCCACGCTGGCCGGCCGGAAGCTCTCCAGGTTCAACGCCGCCACCCCGCCCCACGGCGCGGCCGACGGCTTCAGCGCGACGATCCGGTCGGGCGGGACAAAGGTGAACCGGTCGGCCGCATCGAGCTGCTCGAACGTGTACGTCCTGTCGCGCACGAGATTGAGCGCCTCGGCAAAACCTTGCGCCGAGCCGTCCAGCGGGACAGACAGCTCGCACTCGAAGAGCTGCGGCTTGAGCGAGGCGTTCCTGCCCAGCTTGAAGACATCGGGGTCGGGCTTCCAGTCGGGATGCGCCACGGCCGCGTCACACCCCTCCGGCGCGCGGCCGGAGATCACGACCTGCCGCACCTTGTAATTCGCCTGCGGGAAGGGCGCGCACGCGACGCCCGCACGCCGGGCGAGCGCGGCACGCGGCGTCGCGTCGATCACGACCTTGGCCTTCAGCGCCTGCCGCCCGCTGCGGTTGGCCATCACGACGCCCGCCACCGCCCCCCGCTCATCCGTCAGCACGTCGGTCGCGTACGTGCCTGTCAGGAACGGGACCTCCGCCTGCACCAGCGCGCTGTCCAGCGCCTTCTTCACCGTCAGCGGCGTCGTGTAGGCCAGCGCGTTCGAGGCGGAATGCCCCCCGAAGAGCGCCTTCATCAGGGGCGAGGAGTCCACCTCCTCGCCGGTCGCCCAAAGCCTCAGCGTTCCGGCCAGATCCTCCCCCAGCGTGTCATACGACGTCACCAGCATGACGCGCACACCCATGCGGCCCGCCGTCTGCGCCGCAGCCACCGCGCCGCAGCCGCCGCCGACCACCACCACATCGACCTCCCGCGCGACCGGCAGCTCGCGCGCGGACTCCGTCACGGCGGCCGAACGGGCCAGGCCCGCGCCCCACAGAAGATGACCCGCGACCCACAAACCCGCCCTCACGCTCTTGTTCACCGCGCCCCCTTGTCGATGTGCCTCCACCCGACCTTCAACACATACGTGTAACTTACACGAAGTGGCCTCGGGTTGTCCAGCAACCCGCCTTCGTTCTCCATTTTTGACTCCCCTTGCGTCCCCCCTTTCTGTTATCTTCCACACAGATTCCGATTCTTCCACCCCTTACCGACGGCGGCTTGAACTTATGCGCATGCTGACACTTCCGCTCCTCACCGTCCTGCTCCGTACGGCCGTCCGGGCGGACGACGTGTACCCGCGGCCGGACTGGCGCGACGTGCCCGACCCGATCGCCAGCCCGCACGCCGTGCCGGGCGGCATGCTGCGCTTCTCCGCCTTCCAGCCGCCCAAGAGCCTGAACTATTACATCGACAGCAACACCTACACGCGGCAGATCTTCGGCCTGATGTACGAGACGCTGCTGTGGGTGGACTCTGTCTCCACGGAGTTCACCCCGGGGCTGGCCCGCCGCTGGACGATCTCGGAGGACAAGCTCACCTTCACCTTCGAACTCGATCCGGCCGCGACCTGGAGCGACGGCCGGCCCATCACCGCCGAGGACGTCAAATGGACCTTCGACCAGGTGATGGACCCCAAGAACGCGACCGGCGCCTCGAAGGTCGCGCTCGGCGTCTTCGGCTCGCCTGAGATCCTCGGCCCGCGCACCGTCCGCTTCCAGGCGCGTGAGAGCCACTGGCGCAACCTGCTCGCCGCAGGCTGCTTCGAGATCCTGCCGAAGCATGCCTTCGAGGGCCAGGATTTCAACAAGCTCGACTTCGACAGCCCCGTCGTGTCCGGGCCCTATGTGCTCAGCGCCGTCAAGGAACAGATCGAGATCCGGCTCTCCCGCCGCTGGGACTGGTGGGCCGGGCAGCGCCCTTCGATGCGCAACACGATGAACTTCGACACGCTGGTCTTCCGGTACTTCAGCGACAACGAGAACGCCTTTGAGGCCTTCAAGAAACGGCAGGTGGACACGTACGCCGTCTACACCGCCCGCATCTGGGCCAATGAGACCATCGGCGAGAAGTTCGACAAGAACTGGATCGTCAAGCGCCTCGTGCGGAACCATGAGCCGATCAGCTTCCAGGGGTTCGCCATGAACATGCGCCGCCCGCCCTTCGACGACCTGCGCGTGCGTCAGGCCATGGCCCACCTCGTCGACCGCGAGACCATGAACCGGACGATGATGTTCGGCCTCTACTTCCTGCACCGTTCGTACTTCGAGGATCTTTACAGCCGCGATAGCCCCTGTCCCAACCCCTTCTACACGTTCGACGTCCCCCGCGCCAAGAGCCTGCTGCGCGAGGCCGGGTACACGCCCAACCCCCAGACCGGCATCCTGGAGAAGGGCGGCCGCGCCCTGGCCTTCAAGTTCCTGACCCGCGACGGCAGCTCCGAGAAATTCCTCGCGCTCATGAACACCTCGCTCCGCGAGGTCGGCATCGCCATGACGATCGAACGTAAGGATTTCGCCGCCTGGATGCGCGATATGGACGCCTATAACTATGACATGACCTGGGCCTCCTGGGGCGGCATCATCTTCCGCGACCCCGAGGACATGTGGCACTCGCGCGAGGCCGACCGGCCCTCCGGCAACAACATCACCGGCTTTAAAGACCCGCACGTGGACGCCCTGATCGAAAGCCAGAAGAACCTCTACAGCGTCACCGAGCGGAACGCCGTGCTGCGTCAGATCGACGCCCGCCTGACCGCCGCCGTCCCCTACGTGCTGCTCTGGAACATCGACGCGACCCGCCTGGTCTACTGGGACACCTTTGGCACGCCGCCCACCGTCCTGTCGAAATTCGGCGACGAGCGCTCGCTGCTCGGGTACTGGTGGTATGACGCCGACTCCGCCGCCGAGCTGAAAGCGGCCATGGACACCGGCGACGTGCTCCCCCACCGCCCTGTGCGGGTCGATTTCGACACGATCTTCCGTTAAGGCGCGCGCTTCGCCACCCGCTCTTCCGCCGCGCGCTCGACCTCTTGGAACACACGGCCGAGACGGCGCGCCACGGCTGTCGCGCACACCCCGGTCTGGCTGCCCTCGAACGCCTCCCAGTCCGCGGCCGTGCCATGCGCCCAGACCGCCAGGGCGGCCGCGCGGGCCGGCGCCAGCCCGCGCGCCCACAGCGCGCCCAGCATGCCCGCCAGCACGTCGCCCGTCCCGCCGCTGGCCAGCCCAGGGTTCCCCGTCAGGTTGAGCCACGGCACGCCCCCCGGCTCGCACACGAGCGTGCCCGCCCCCTTGAGCACGACCACCGCGCCGTACGTGTCGGCCAGCCGCCGCACCGCGCCCAGCCGGTCGGCCTGCACCTCGCCGGCCGTCGCCCCCAAGAGCCGGGCGGCCTCGCCGGGATGCGGCGTGAGCACCAGCCGGCCGTCGCCCGCCGGCCGCCAGCCGTCGGCCTTCAGCGCCGCCAGGGCGCTGAGCCCGTCAGCATCCAGCACCAGCCGGACCCCCGGCAGCGCCAGCAGGTACCCGACCCCCTCGCGCGCGCCCTCGGCCCGGCCGAGGCCGGGGCCCGCCACCAGCACATCGAAAGCCTCCCACGCCCGCGACCACCCGCGCAACGACGCGGCATCCAGCGAGCCCCCCGGGGCCGCCAGCGCGTGCGCCATCGCCTCGGGCACCTGCGCGGCCGCCGCCGCCAGCCCCGCCTCGGGCAGCGCCACCGTCACCCGCCCCGCGCCGCTGCGCACCGCACCGAGCGCCGCCAGCACCGGCGCATGGCAAAGCCCGGCCGACCCCCCGATCACGCCGACATGGCCGAAGTCCCCCTTGTGCGCCGCCCACGCACGGGGCGGGAACCACCGCGCCAGCTCGGGCAGGCCGATCACCTCGCACGGCTCGGCCGCCGCGCCCCGGTCGCACACCTCCTCCGGTATGCCGATGTCCGCCACCACCAGATGCCCCACACGGCCGGCCTGCTCCGCATTCAGGAAACACCGCTTGGGACGCCCGAAACTCACCGTCACATCCGCGCGCACCGCGTCCCCGGCCACCGCGCCGCTGTCGCCCTCCATCCCGGAGGGCAGGTCGATCGCCACCACCAGCGCGTGGCTCCGCCGCGCGTTGATCCAGCGGATCGCCCGCGCCGCCGCGCCCGTCGGCACGCCCCGGCAGCCCGTGCCGAGCACGCCGTCGACCACGACCCCCTGCCGCACGAGTGCCCCCGAAGCGACCGCCTCGTCCTCATCCCACGCCTGCTCCGAGGCCAGCACCACATACGGCACGCCGCCCGTACGCATGGCGTCCCACGCCTCGCGCGCGTCGCCCTTGAGCGCGGCAGGCACGCAGGTCATGATCACATGAACATGGAAGCCGTCCTCAAACAGGCAGCGCGCCGCCACACAGGCGTCGCCCCCGTTATTGCCGTGCCCCGCCACGACCACCACGGTCCGCGCGCCACGCAGCGCGGCGAGCGACGCCACCGTGCGCGCCACCGCGGCGCCCGCACGCGCCATCAGCAGCGCGCCCGGCAGCCCCGCCTCCGCCCCCGCGGCCTGATCCGCCGCACGCATCTGCCCGACCGTCAGGACACGCATGGGCCACCTCCGCCGCGCGCCGTGGCCGCCGCCTGCTCGACGACGCGCTCAAAGCGCTCCGCCGCACGCCGCACGAACGCGCGCTTCTCCGCATAGCGCCCCGGATAGAACGCCCCCTTAAACCCCGCCAGCACCAGCCGCTTGAACCCCGGCAGATCCAGCCCGCAGGCGTCCGAGACCAGCGCCAGCTCGCGGTTGAGGTCCGTGTGCGAGACCAGCGTGTTATCCGTTCCGACCGCCACGGCCATGCCATACCCGAGCATCCGCGCCACCGGATGGTTGCGCATCTCCTGCCCCAGCTCCGGGATCGTCTGCAGGTTGCTGGTCGGGCACACCTCGATCGTCACGCGCATCGTCGCGATGTACTCCGCCAACTGGTCGGCGAACGCCACGCGGTCCGCGATCTGCGGATCCTGTATCCGCTCCGGCGCGAACAGGAAGGTGCCGTGCCCGATCCGCTCCGCATGGCAGCGCGCGATCGCCTCATAGATCGACTCCGGCCCGTAGGCCTCGCCCGCATGCACCGTCTTGCGCATGAAGTGCCGGTGCGCCTCCTCATACGCGGCGACATGCTGCCCGGCCGGATAGCCCGCCTCTTCGCCCGCGAGGTCGAAGCCGGTCACCGGTATGCCGTGCCGCTCGCGCGCCGCCACCGCCGCACGCACCGCCTCCTGAGAGGCGACCGCCAGCACCTCCTTGTGCCGCATGCCCGGCAACACATCCAGCAGCCGGTCGTAATACGTCCCCATGCCGCGCCCGAAATTGCGCAGCGCGCAACAGATGATGGCCCACTCGAACGGGATGTCCCCGTCGCCGGCCGCCGCCGCCGCGCGGCCGTGAGCCGCCGCCGCACGGCCAAGCCCGGCCGCGACCGCCTGGAACGCGCGCACGCAGCCGTCGCCGGTCTCGACCAGAAGCTGCGGCGCGAAGCGGACCTCCAGATAGCGGACGCCGCTCGCGACCGCGTCCTCGGCCATCTCACACGCCACGCGCTCCAGCGCCTCGGGCGTCCGCAGCACCGCGCACGTGTAGCGGAACCCCAGCAGGTACTCCGCCAGGTTGGCGTACGACGCCTTGAACACCCGCTCGCACAGCCCCTGCTCCTCGTACGAGGGCAGCTCCACGCCCTGCTCGCGGGCCAGCTCGATCAGCGTGGACACGCGCAGCGAACCGTCCAGATGCGCGTGTAGGTCGCTCTTGGGCACCGCCCGGATCAGCTCGCGCGAGATCATGCGCACCCCTCTCCCTTGGGCGCAGGAACCAGCTCCGGCCGCCAACGGCTGATGAAGCAGACCCCGTAGCCCCGCAAAAACAGATAGACCGGCAGCAGCACGACCGCATGCACATACGGCAGCGAGAGCGGGATCGCCCCCAGGCAGCAGGTGCACACCACGAGCGCCACCACCAGCGCCTCGGCGGCGAGCGCGGCCCCCGCCACCACCGCCAGATAGCCCAACACCGCGAACGGATAGCGGTTGACCAGCGCGAGCACCGCCCGCCAGGCCTGCCCCGCCGACCCGCCACGCCAGTACATCACCGGCACGACGAACGCCTGGGTCAGATGCGACACCGCGCACGCCGCCAGCGTCAGCAGCAAGGCGAACGTGGCGCACGCCGCCGCAGGCGCGGTCAGCCCCGCCGCCCAGACGCGGCCGCCGCCCAGATAGGGCCGTACCACCAGCAGGTACGCCGCGGCCGCATCCGCCAGCGCCAACAGCCCCACGACCAGCATGAAGCCGAGCCGCCAGACGAACAGCGCCGCCCCCGGAGCCTGCGCGGCCCTCCAGCTCAGCAGCACCGGCGCGTCCGGCTGGTACCACCGGTGCAGGAACATGAAGTCCCCGCGCGAACGCAGCGCGCACATCCAGACCGTCAGCCCGAGCGTGAGCAGCACGAACACCGCCACCACCCCCGCTCCCGCAGGCTCCTTTGAGAGCGCCTCCCAAGACTCTCGAAACTGCGGGCTCTTCAGCGACTGCGCCGCATCGGCCAGGCTCAGCACCCGCCCGGCCCGTATGCCCAAGAAGGCCAGCCACGCGCAGAACCCCATGCCGTACCAGCGCGCTGCCCGCACCGGCCCGAACAGCAGCGCGCGCATCCGCGCGAACGCCTGCACCGCCGCCGCCAGACACTCCGGCGGCTCGCCCGCCACCCCCGTCAGCGGCACGTCTTCGGCCAGCTCCGCCAACACCGGCGGCGGCACCGGCGGCGGCACGGCCGGACCCGCCCCCACAGGCGGCGGCCCCGCCAGCTCAGGCACCTCCGACACCCGCCTCCACTGCGGGCCGAACGACGGCTCCCACACCCGGTCCTCAGGCCCCAGCGCGCCAGCCGCCAGCCGCTCCCGGACCTCCTCGAGGGTCACCGGCCCCTGCCGGACCCCGCCCACCGCATAATACCACATCCGCTCCATACGCCCACCGCCCCCGCCCCGCGCGGGGCCCCTCACACCACCACCGAACCGGTCAGCTCCGCCACCGAGCGCAGCCCGTGCCGCTCCAGATAGGCCGCGATCCCGTCCACCACCCGCAGCGCCGTGCCCGGATCGATAAAGTTCGCCGTGCCCACGGCCACCGCCGTCGCGCCCGCGATCAGGAACTCGATCGCCTGCTCCGGCCCCATGATGCCGCCCATCGCCAGCAGCGGCACACGCGCCACCTGCGCCGCCTCCCACACCAGCTTCACCGCCACCGGATGGATCGCGGGCCCGGACAACCCCCCGACACGGTTCGCCAGCACCGGCCGCCGCGTCTCGATGTCGATCACCATCGCCGGCAGCGTGTTGATCAGCGCCAGAGCGTCCGCCCCGGCCTCCTGCGCCGCACGCACGAAGACCCGGATATCGGGCACGTTCGGCGCCAGCTTGGGGAGCAGCGGCAGCCGCGTCACGCGCCGCACCGCCGCCACCAGCGAGGCGACCGTCCGCGGGTCCGTGCCGAACGCGTGCCCGCCCTCCTTGACATTCGGGCACGAGATGTTCAGCTCCAGCCCCGCCACCCCCTCGGCGTCACTCAGCCGCCGCGCCACCTCCGCGTACTCCTCCTCGCTCGTGCCCCACACGTTGACGATCACCGGCACGCCGACTGACCGCAGGAACGGCAGGTAATCCCGCACGAAGCCGTCCACGCCCGGCCCCTGCAGCCCGATGGCGTTGACCATCCCGCCCGGCACCTCGACATGCCGCGGCAGCGGGTTTCCCGGCCACGCCTGCGCGCGGATGCCCTTCACGGTGACCGCCCCCAGCCGCGAGACGTCCACCAGCCCGGCATACTCCTTGCCGTACCCGAACGTCCCCGACGCCACCGTCACCGGATTCCGCATCCGGATACCGCCCAGATTCACGCCCAGCTCAACCGTACCCATACCGCTCAACCCGCCCCCTCCCGCGCTCACCACACGATCTCGCGCGCCTCGAAGATCGGCCCGTCATGGCAGACCCGCCCGATCCACTCCGAGCCGTCCGGCCGCCGCAGCTTCTGCACACAGGCCAGACACGCGCCCACCCCGCACACCATGTGCTTATCCAACGAGAGCCAGCCCCGGCAGCCGGACTCGAGCGCACGCCCCCCCACCGCCTTCAGCATGCCGTCCGGCCCGCAGGCGTACAGCTCCGCCGCACGCCCCTCGGCCCCCAGGCGCGCCAGCTCGCGGTCGAGCAGCGCCGTCACCAGCCCGCGCTCGCCCAGCGAGC
>JAKJGY010000384.1 GCA_022704145.1 Verrucomicrobiota bacterium | reverse complement strand
GTCACCTCGGCGACGCCGGCGGCATCGGTCTTGACGCTGCTCTTCGAGAGCTTGCCCGCCTTGCCGGGCTGGCGCGCGAGGGTGAAATAGACCGGGGCGCCGGCCACGGGCGCGCCGTCCGGCGCGGTGAGCGTGACGCGCAGCGGCTTGGGCAGCGGCTGGCCCGCAGCCCCCTCCTGCCGGTTGTTCGCCAGCGCGACACCGGACACAAAACGCACGCGCCGGCGGACCTCCGGCGCGTCGGCGCAGACGATGTCCAGATACTGATCGCCGAACCCCTTGCCCAGCTCGACGCTGAAGCTGCACGTGCCGCCCGCGTCGGTGATGCCCTCGGCGGGCGTCGCGCGGATGCCGCCGGCGGGATCGGCCGGCTCCACCGTCAGCCGCGCCCCCGCGATCGGATGTGCGATCCCCTCGCCGCCCAGCAGGCCGGGCACGGCACGGCTCAGGAGTTCCACGCGGATCGCGTTGGTCTGGACGGAGCCGGGCGGCGCGAGTTGGATCTCGGGCGTGAAGAGAACCAGTTTTTCGGGTTCGAGGCCCTTGGGCACCCGGTCGCAACCGGTGAGCAGCAGGCAGGCCAGCAGAAGCGGGGAAACGGCGGACAGCGCGGTCTTCACGTGTGTCATAGACGTTTTCATAGGGAGGGCATGAACAGGCAGTCAGGCGCTCACAGCGCACGAACGTATTTCAAACACTAATATAATAACAGATCCGCGGCTGGCGAAACACCCTCAAAAAGTGTTAGTATTCTGTTAGCGGTCGGCCGGCTTTGCGGCGGCAGGCGGGCTGAAGAAGGCCTGGCGATGGCGTTCGGCGAAGGCTTGCAGGCGCGCGGCGACCTCGGGGTGGCGCTCGATCACGTTGACGGTCTCATGCGGGTCGGCGGCCATGTCGAAAAGTGAGAGGCCGATGCGTTCCTGGCGGTAGGTGCCGGGTTTGCCGTCGCGGCCCGCGGCGGCCAGGGTGCGGTAGCCGTGCGGCAGGTGCAGCTTCCAGCGGCCGTCGCCGCTGAAGAGCCCCTCGAAGGTCTTGCCGGTGGTGAACGCGTAGTAGTCGTGCGGATTGACCGCGCCCGGGCGTCCGGTGATCAGGTCCCAGACGTCGCGGCCGTCGAGCGGCGTGGCCGGCAGCGCCGCGCCGGCGAGGCGCGCGAAGGTCGGCAGCAGGTCGATCGTGCCGAGCATCGCGTCGTTGACGCCGCCGGCGGGGATGCGGCCCGGGAAGCGCATCAGGCAGGGGCTGCGCGTGCCGCCGTCGAAGCCGGTGCCCTTGGCCTCGCGGAACGGCGTGCTCCCCGCGTGGTTGCCGTAGACGTGCCAGGGGCCGTTGTCGGAGGTGAAGACCACCAGCGTGTTGTCGGCCGCGCCCGTCTCGTCCAGGGCGCGCATGATCGCGCCGACCGACGCGTCGATCTCCATCATCACGTCGCCGTACAGGCCGGCGCCGGACGCGCCGCGGAAACGGTCGGACACCGCCAGCGGCACATGCGGCATGCTGTGCGGCACATAGAGGAAAAAGGGCTGATGGCGCTTGCGGCGGATGAAATCGACCGCGTGCTCGGTATACTGTTGCGTAAGGGTATTCATCTGCGCGGCGGAGAGATCCTCGATCGCGACCGCGCCGTTCTCCCAGTACTGGAGCGGGAAATTGTCGAAGGCGCGCGACTGGGGGTGGTGGCGCCACATGTCGTTCGAGTACATCAGACCGCACGACTCGTCGAAACCGCGCGCCGGCGGCCGGGTGTCGGGCTGGTCGCCGATGTGCCACTTGCCGAAAACCGCGGTGGCATAGCCGCGCGGCTTGAGCACCTGCGCGACGGTCGGCCAGCGGG
>JAKJGY010000383.1 GCA_022704145.1 Verrucomicrobiota bacterium | reverse complement strand
CCGCTCAGTCTCGCTCTCGGTGGCCAGCGGCAGCGCGTTCACCTTCAACGGCGGCACGCTGGAAGTGATGCCTCAAGCGAACTGGGGCAGCCTCTCGCTCAACAACTATCTGAGCGGCCTGACCGACCTCTTCATCGACCAAGGCGGCGGCGTGATCGACACCTGCGGCCACGACACCGTCATCACGCAGCAGGTGCAGCGCGTCGGCGCCACCACCGGCGGCCTCACCAAACGCGGCGCCGGCACACTGACCCTCTCCGGCCCGTGCGACTACATCGGGACCACCGCCGTCGAAGCCGGCAGCCTGCGCTTCACCGCACCGGTTGCGACCGGCGGCCTGACCCTCTCCGCCGGCACCGCACTCAGCCTGCGCAACGGCACGTACGACGCGCTGACGCTCGCTGCCGCCCTCTTCGCGGACGGTGCGCACCTCGACCTCGATGTCTCCGCCGACAGCGCGGCCTGCGACCAGCTCGCGCTGCCGGAGGGCGCCACGCTCGGCGATCTCGTGATCGGCCTCTACACGCTGGGCAGCGACACGCCAGTCGCGCGCGCCGAAACCTATCCGCTCTTCACCTACACCGGCACGCCGCCGGACATCTCGGGCCTCACGCTCGCGCCCGAATGCTTTGGCGTCGCGTGCACCTTCACGGTCAACACCGGCACGCAGACCATTGACGCGCAACTCGCCTACACCGACACCCAAGTCTCATGGGCGAATGCCGCCGGCGGCGACTGGAGTCTCTCCGGCAACTGGACGCCGCTGCCCCCGGCCGCCGCGGGTGCCGTCACGCGCTTCGGCTCAGCGCTGACCGCCGACGCCACCGTGAACGTCGACAGCCCGGTGTCGGTCGCCGGCATGCTCTTCGACCACACCTACCGCTACACGCTCGACGGCGCGGCCGTCACGTTCGCGCCCGCCGCCGGCGACGCCTCCCTCACCGTCGCGCGCGGCGCACACACGCTGGCCGGACCGCTCACGCTGAACGCCGGCACGCTCGCCGCGATCGCGCCGGACGCCGCCTTGACGGTCGCCGACCAGATCTCGGGGGCCGGCTCCCTGACGGTGGACGGCGGCGGCCTGCTGGCCCTCGACGGCACCAACACCACGGCGCTGACGGTGCGCGGCGCCGCGACCGTCCAGATCCCGACCGTCGCCTCGCTCGGCGCGGCCGGCGTGACGCTGGACGGCGGCGGCCTGCGGGTCTCCGCCTCTGACACCCTCGGCGGCACGGTGCTCCTCGGCGCGGCCGGCGGGGCCTTCAGCGCCGGCACCGGCCAGACGCTGCAGCTCGACGCCGCCGTCAGCGGCAGCGGCAGCCTGATCAAAAACGGCCACGGCACCGTCACGCTCGGCGCGGCGGCGGGCGGCTATACCGGCGCGACCGTCGCCGACGGCGGCACCCTGAGCCTCACCGCGCTGCCCCCCGGCGAATGGGTGCTCGGCCGCGGCACGCTCGCCTACACCGGCGCGACAGCCTCTTCCGCGCAGCCGATCACGATCGACTCCGGCACCAACGCCGCCGTCTTGCACACCGCGAGCGACCTCACCCTCAGCGGCGGACTCGCAACGCTCTCGGGCGCGCTGCTCAAGAACGGCGCCGGCACCCTGACGCTTGCCGGACCGACCACCAACACGCTCGGCCTCACGGGTGCCGCCAACCCGAACGGCCTCGCGTCGTCGGGTGTGGACGGCGACGGCCCCGCAGCCGGCTTCGGCGCCTTCAACATCGCGCAGGGGCGCGTCACGCTGGGCGGCGTCGATCAGCTCACCACCATCGGCGGACCGCTCTTCGTGGGCCTGGCAACCACCGCCGCCGCGGACAGCGAAACC
>JAKJGY010000162.1 GCA_022704145.1 Verrucomicrobiota bacterium | reverse complement strand
TCAAACCATCACCAGCCGAAACATCGGCCCGTCCACTTATGCCCGCTACGCGCCGTCCACTCTTGCTCGCGCCAACCGTCCACTTATGCCAACTACAAAGTGTCTACTTTTGATTTCACCCCGACAGGCGCGAACATCGAACTTGCATAACGTCGCCCGTATGGTCATAATACGGCGCGGATTTCAAGTAACCAACCTTAACCCTTCAGGAGAGTGTGCGATGCGTACCAAGATCGTGGCGGGCAACTGGAAGATGAACAAGACAGCCTCGGAGGCTGCGGCGCTGATCGCGGGAATCAGGCGGGAGGTCGCGGAGGTGTCGGGCGTCGAGGTGGTGGTCTGCCCGCCCTTCACAGATCTGAAAGATGCGGCGGCGGCCTGCGCGGGGTCGAACGTGGCGTTGGGCGCGCAGAACGTGCATTGGAAGGCGTCGGGCGCCTTCACGGGCGAAATTTCGGCCGCGATGCTTAAGGATCTGGGCGTGACCCACGTGATCATCGGGCACAGCGAGCGCCGCCAGTACTTCGGCGAGACGGACGAGACGGTGAACCAGCGTACGCGGGCCGCCTTGGCGGCGGGGCTGGTGCCGATCGTCTGTGTCGGCGAGACCTTGGCCGAGCGTGACGCCGGCCAGATGGAGGCTGTGGTCGTGCGGCAGACGCTGGCCGGACTGGCCGGGCTTGGCGGCGATGTCGCCAAGGTGGTGATCGCTTACGAGCCGGTCTGGGCGATCGGGACGGGCCGCACGGCGACGCCGGAGCAGGCGCAGGAGGTTCACGCGCTGATCCGCCGCACGCTCGCGGGCTTGGCCGGCGCCGCAGTCGCGGAGACGATCCGCATCCAGTACGGCGGCAGCATGAAGCCCGAGAACGCCAAAGAGCTGATGGCGCAGCCGGATATCGACGGCGGGCTGATCGGCGGGGCGGCGCTCGAGGCCGAGTCGTTCGCGGCGATCGTGCGCGCCGGCGTCTGAGCGTCAGCGACACGCCGTTCATCTTGTGCGCTCTGAGACGCGGCTTAACACGATCCCACAGGCGTGGCGTCGTAAAGTCTGACGCGTGCCCGGGGCGCATGCCCGCCTTCCCCTGCGGGGAGCCCTCCCCATGCGTGATCCGCCTTGTGTCCGGAATGCAGGATCGCGTGGCACGGGACGGCGCCTGGCCAGACCCGCCGCACGTCGGCCATCCGAAAGAGGCATACGAACGCCCCTCGCGCCCACGTGCGCCCGCCACAGCCGGCAGAAGGCGTCGGCGCAGTTGCCGATGGCGATAAGGGGGGGATGGTGCGCCTGGCGGGGGTCGAACCCACAACCTTTGGCTTCGGAGGCCAACACTCTATCCAGTTGAGCTACAGGCGCAAAAAAAGTGGATTCACTATAGAGCTTGCCTGTGAAAACTGCAAGTCGGATATTACGATATTTCACTCCCGGCTTGTGCGCCGGACACGTCTGGAGTAGAGTGAGGGCCATGAAGCGACAACCAGTGGATAAGGCGCGGGTGGCGGGATTGGTGCGCGAGCTGCTCGCGGCCCTCGGAGAGGATCCGGCGCGCGAGGGGCTTGTGGGGACGCCCGAGCGTGTGGCGGAGTCGCTGGCGTTCCTGACCGGCGGCTATCGCCAGACGCCGCGCGCTGTGCTGAACGGAGCGGTCTTCCAGGCCCACCTGAACCACATGATCATCGTGCGCGATATCGAGGTCTACAGCCTGTGTGAGCACCACCTGCTGCCGTTCTACGGCCGTTGCCATGTGGGGTACATCGCGAAGGACAAGGTGCTGGGCGTCAGCAAGATCGCGCGGATGGTCGAGTGTTTCGCGCGGCGCTTGCAGATCCAGGAGCGCTTGACGGAGCAGGTGGCGGTGTCTGTGCTGGAGGCGGCCGAGGCCGAGGGCGTCGGCGTGGTGATGGAGTGCCGGCATCTGTGCATGATGATGCGCGGCGTCGAGAAGCAGAACTCGGTGATGACGACGTCGGCGGTGCTGGGCTCGTTCCGCGAGGATCCCGCCACCCGGCAGGAGTTTCTGTCACTGATACGCGGGGTGTCGTGAGCGGGGGGCAGATGCGTTTTTCGCTCTCGACCAACTGGTGCGCGCGGCGTCACCACTCCGGCGAGGAGCTGACGGACGAGATCCTCGGGCTGGGTTTCGACGCGCTCGAGCTGGGCTACCACACCACGGACGAGCTGGCGGTGGGCGTGTCGCGGCGGGTGCGTGAGGGCGCGGTCACGGTCGATAGCGTCCATGCCTACTGTCCGGTGCCGATCGGCGCGCCGCACGGCTACCCGGAGCTGTATCTGCTGGCCTCGCTGGACGAGGACGAGCGTGCGATGGCCGCGATCTTGCTCGGGCGGACGCTGGAGTTCGCCGCGTCGATGGGCGCCCGGGCCGTGGTCCTGCATGCGGGGCGGGTCTTCTTGCGTTCGTGGTTCGGCGATCCGGGCACGCGTCGGCTGGTCGAGACGCTGGGCGAGGCGGGCGGCGAGGCCCTGACCTCCGCGCCGTACCTTCGCCTTCTGGCCCGCGCGCGCAAGCGGCGTGCGGCACGCGTGCAGCGCTATCTGGACGGCTTCTGCCGGTCGCTCGACACGCTGCTGCCGCGCTTCGCGAAGGCCGGCGTGGCGCTCTGCCTGGAGAACCTGCCCTCGATCGAGGCGTTCCCGGACGCCTCGGAGATGGCGTTGCTGCGGCAGCGTTTCGACACGCCCACGCTGGGCTACTGGCATGATATGGGCCATGCCCAGGTGCGGGAGTATCTCGGGTGGGACAGTCACCTTGAGACCGCCCGCGCGCTACTGCCCGTGACGCGCGGCATCCATATCCATGACGCTCAGCCGCCGCTGACGGACCATTTGCCGCCGGGCGAAGGCCTGATCGATTTCTCGGCGTTCGCGTTCTACGGCCAGGAGGACGTGATCCGCGTCTTCGAGCCCGCCCCGTCTGTGAGCGGCGCGGCGGTGGCGGGCGCCCTGCGCACCCTGCGCGCGCTCTGGGGCTGAGGGGGGGGCAGCGGCGGCGCGCACCGCGCGCCGCCGCCCAGTGACGCGGGCGGCCTCTTACGGCGCCGCGGCGGTAAACGTCGCGATCAGCTTCTCAAGCCGGGTGACCGTCTCCGTCAGCTCCTTCTGCTTGGCGCGCTGCTGCTCGATCACGGCGGCGGGCGCCTTGGCCACGAAGCCCTCGTTGCCGAGCTTGGCCTCGACGCTCCTGAGGAAGCCGAGGGCCTTGTCCAGCTCGGCCTTGACGCGCGCGGCCTCGGCCTTGACGTCGACCAGCCCCTCGAGCGGCAGGTAGATCGTGCCGAGCTTGCAGAGCGTGCCCGGCATCGCTTTCTCGCCGCCGCCGGCGGCGATCTCGAGGCTGTCGGAGCGGAGCTGCTGCTTGAGCGTCTCGCTGTCCGCCGTGAGCTTGGCCGCCGTGGCGGCATCCACCGCCTGCACGAGGTAGCGCACGGTCTGGGAGGGCGCGATGTTGTACTCGGCGCGCAAGGCGCGGCCCGCGGTGACCAGCTCGCGCCTGGCGGCGACGTAGGCGGTGACGTCGGCGCTCAGGCCCCAGGCGGCGGACTGCGCGGCGGTATAGGCGGCGGGCCACGGCGCGCGCATGATCGTCTCGCTCTCGGCGCCATAGCCCATCTGGTGCCACAGCTCCTCGGTCAGGAACGGCATGTACGGGTGCAGCAGCTTGAGGGCTTTGGCGAAGACGTCGGTCATCACCGCGAGGATCTGGCGGCGGCGCGCGTCGTCCGCGCCGTACAGGTCCTGCTTGGCATACTCGAGGTACCAGTCGCAGAAGTTGCTCCAAACGAAATCGTAGATCGCGAGCGCGCCGTCCTGCAGGCGGAACTTCTCGAGGTGTTCGGTGACGGCGCGCACGGCGGTCTCGCAGGTGGCGAGCATGTGGCGGTCGTCGTCGCGCAGCAGCGCCGGGTCGAGCGCGAGGTCGCCTGACGCGAGCGCGCGCCAGTCGGCGTCGGGCAGCTTCTCCATGTGCATCTTCATGAAGCGCGCGGCGTTCCAGATCTTGGTCGCGAAATTGCGGCCGATCTCGAACTTCTCCAGGTTGACGTAGACGTCCATGCCCGTGGAGGTGATGAGCATCAGGCTGAAGCGCAGCGAGTCGGCGCTGTACGTCGAGATGATGTCGAGCGGGTCGATCGAGTTGCCCAGGCTCTTGCTCATCTTACGGCCCTTGTCGTCGCGCACAGTGCCGTGGAGGTAGACGTTGCGGAACGGCACCTCGCCCATGAACTTGCAGCCGGCCATGATCATGCGGGCGACCCAGAAGAACAGGATCTCCGGCGCGGTGGCCAGGTCGTGGGTGGGATAGAAGAACTTCAGGTCGGGGTGCGGGTGGGGCCAGCCGAAGGTGCTGAAGGGCCAGAGCCACGAGGAGAACCAGGTGTCGAGCACGTCCTCGTCCTGGGTGAACGACGCCGCGCCGCACTTCGTGCACGCCGCAGGCGCGGCCTTAGCGGCCCACTCGTGGGCGCACGCCGAGCAGGTGTAGA
Organism: Verrucomicrobiota bacterium; assembly: GCA_022704145.1. Taxonomy (GTDB): domain Bacteria; phylum Verrucomicrobiota; class Kiritimatiellia; order RFP12; family UBA1067; genus JAKJGY01. The sequence goes on along the minus strand of JAKJGY010000162.1, from coordinate 4,534 downwards.
CCGGGATGCGGTGACCCCACCAGATCTGGCGCGAGATACACCAGTCGCGGATGTTCTCCATCCACTCGAAATAGGTCTTCTCCCAGCGCTGCGGCGTGAAGCTGATCTTGCCCGCACGGACCGCCTCGATGGCGGGCGCGGCAAGCGGCTTCATGCGCACGAACCACTGTTTGGAGAGGCGCGGCTCCACCACCGTGTCGCAGCGGTAGCAGTGCCCGACCGCGTGCGGGTGCACGTCGGTCTTGACGAGCAGGCCCCGGGCCTCGAGGTCGGCGACCACCTGCTTGCGGCAGGCGAAGCGGTCGAGCCCCGCGTACGGGCCGGCCTCCTCGTTCATGGTGCCGTCGCCGTTCATCACGTTCAGGACCGGCAGGCCGTGACGCTGGGCCACCTGGAAGTCGTTGGGGTCATGCGCCGGCGTGATCTTCACCACGCCCGTGCCGAAGGCGCGGTCGACATAGTCGTCCGCCACGACCGGAATCTCGCGGTTCAGGAGCGGCAGCGTGACGGTCTTGCCGACCAGGGACAGGTAGCGCTCGTCGGCCGGATTGACGGCCACGGCCGTGTCGCCCAGCATCGTCTCGGGGCGCGTGGTGGCCACCACGATCTCGCCGCCGCCCGGGATCGGGTAGCGGATGTGCCAGAGGCTGCCGGCCGTATCCTGGTGCTCGCTCTCCTCGTCCGAGAGCGCGGTGTGGCAGCGCGGGCACCAGTTCACGATGTAGTTGCCGCGGTAGATCAGGCCCTCGTCGTAGAGGCGGCAGAAGACCTCGGACACGGCCTCGCTGAGGCCGTCGTCCATGGTGAAGCGCTCGCGCGACCAGTCGCAGCTCGCGCCCAGCTTGCGGAGCTGGCGCACGATGGTGCCGCCGTATTCGCCGCGCCACGCCCAGACACGCTCCAGGAACTTTTCGCGGCCGAGGTCGCGGCGCGAGAGGCCCTCCTTGCGCAACGCCTTCTCCACCACGTTCTGCGTGGCGATGCCGGCGTGGTCGGTACCCGGCATCCAGACCGTGTTGCGTCCCTGCATGCGGCGCCAGCGCACCAGCACGTCCTGGATGGTGTTGTTGAGCGCATGACCCATGTGCAGGATGCCGGTCACGTTGGGAGGGGGGATCACCACGCTGTAGGGCTCGCCCCCGGCGGCGGCGTCCGCGCGGAAGTGCCCGTTGGCCTCCCACCAAGCGTACCATTTGTTCTCGACTGCCTGCGGGTCGTAATGCTTGTCCATAAGTCCTGTTATCCGTTTGTTGCCGTGCCCCGGTCAGTGGGGCTGAGGCGGTATTTAAGCACAACGTCGGCGTGCTGACAAAGCCGAATCCTCAAGCGTGACGGGGCTTACGGGGCTGTCTTGCCGCGCGCGTACTGCCGCCGCTCGCCGTCCGCGAACGTCACCTCCAGCGCGTCCGCCAGCAGCCGCGTACCCGTGACGCCGCGCGGCTTGCCGCCGGACGGGCTCGGCGCGAGCGCGAACAGCAGCGTCACAGGGCCGGCCGCCCGCTTGCGGTAGATCGCCGTGGGGATCGGCCGGATGCCGCCGTAGCCGGCCGAGGAATCGGGCAGCCACCCTTGGACGACCGGCTCCGTCTGACCTTTGACGACGGAGACGCCGTCCGCGCCGAACCCGGTGAGCGTCAGGCCCGGGCCCTCGCCCTGCGTGGCCACCCGGAGGCCGTCGCTGTCCGCCGCCTCGGCGTCGAGATGGAACAGCGCCTCGTACAGGTGTTCCGCGCTGTCCGACGGCTGCAGCTCGTCGGCCAGCACGACGAGATCGGGCTTGATGAAAAAGACGTGGCGCGTGTGGCGCACGAGCGCGCGGCCCTCGGGCCCCCAGCCCTCGTCAAACGTGGCCGACGCGGTGTCATGGGCCGCGCCGGTCTGAAACGTCAGCGGAACCGGCGCTTGGACGACATAGGTCTCCTTGGGCGACTTGCGGCGGTTCTGGTCGAGGCCGTCGACGAGCACGACGTTGTGCGCACGGCTGCTCAGCACATAGCGCCGCCAGGCGCTGGCGTCGTAGGTGTAGACGCCGCCCTCGACCAGCAGGGGGCGGCCGTAGGCGGTGAGCGTCACGCCGAGCTTGTCCTCGTGCTGGTGCCCGTAGCCGAACGGGCCGGCGTCGAAGCAGAGCCAGAGCGCGTCGCGCTCCCACCCGGTGCGGAAGATCGCCTGTCCGGCGTAGGGGAACAGGAAGGACAGGGGCGCAGGCGGCTTGCCGGCCTGGCCGCGTGTCGACACCCAGCGGAAGTCGTCACGCGCCGGAAACAGCTTGGCTCCCAGCTCCAGCCAGCGCTCCACGCCACCCGCGCCGGAGTCGTTCAGCGCGGGCGTCTGGCGGGTGGGCTGCATGGTGTAGAGGTAGTAGTCGAACATGCGCTCCAACTTCGCCGTGTAGTCGTGCGGCACCTCGCAGCCGGTCAGCTCGGCGAGGTCGACGGGGCCGAGGAAGTTCCTGAGCGACACCCCGTGGTAACCGGGCGCCAGCTCCACCTGCGCGCCGTCGGGGTAGACCTGGATGTCCAGCTCGGCGGTGAGGCGTGCGAGGGCGGTCTGGCGCCACAGAGCGGCCTCCTTGAACTCCGGAAAGAGCGCGCCCGCATGGTAGAGCCCGTTGGCCTCCATGGCCAGCCAGTTACCGCCCGTCTTAAAGCGCATCAGGTAGAGCGCGTGCTCGGCGTAGCTCTTGAGGAACAGCGTCAGGGCCTCGTCATCGAACGCCCGCGCCGCGAGGAAGCGGTGGTAGACTTCGGGCCACACCGAGCCCGCCCGGATACCCGCCTCGATCGTGCGCCAGCGCGAGAAAGGCCTGTTGTCAGCCTTGGGCGGCACCGGACAGTCTCGCACCCAGCCTGCGAGCTGGCGTGCGAACTCAGCCGCATAGCGCTCGTCGCCGGTGGCGTGGAAGGCACGTCCCAGCTCAATCCACATGGGGTGGCGGCTGAGCTGCCAGGTCCACTCGTGGTTCGCCGGCCATTTCGAGTCCGGCTGTGTCGTGGGGTTGAACGCCCAGTCGATCGTCTCGCCGAACGCCCATTCGATGCCGATGCTGGTGAGCTGGTGGCGCAGCGCCTTCTCGGCTTTCGCGACCTCCGGCTTGCGCTCGCGCCCGACGGCGTGCGGGTCGAAAGTCCAGCGCGGTGTCCTGCGGGCCCGCAGGTGGGCCGCGAAGCCGCGCTTGGCCGCGGCCCAGTCCTGCCGCTCAGCCGCCTCGCGCACGGCGGACAGCTCCGGACGCGCCAGGTCCAGCAGCGCGAAGAACGCCGCGTCATCCAGGCGCGGTCCCGGCGCGGCGGGCTCGGGCGCCGCCCACGCCGCAAGCGAAGCCCCAGTCATCAGCCAGCCCAGCAGATATCCACGCATCCCGTCCCCCTTGCTTCGTCAAGCCCTGTCGGAACAACCGAACAGCTCAAGTCCTAGCATAACCGAAACGGAGGGCTAAGCCAAGGGCGCGCTGACGGACGTGAGACGTTGCCGCCGGGGCTCTGGGCCGAGGGCGCGTCAGGTGCCGCACCTCTTGGCAACGGGCGTATCCTGTCACGGCGCGCGGCGCGGGGCCTACGGCGGCGCGGAAAAAAAATGTTAAGAAAGTGTGCGGCGGGGGGTTGACCGGCGGGGGCGGTCCTGCTAATGTACGCGGCTCTTCGACGGCACCGGGGGCGGCGACGCCCGGCGGGCCGGCGGGGGGCGGCCCGGGAGAAGCGAACGAAAGTTTTTTCCGGGCCGGGGTTGACAGGGGCGAGGCGTCTGTGCTAAAGTCCCAACCCGCGCCGAGAACGGCCCCAGGGCCGCGGCAGGCGCGGACGATCTGTGAAAACCGGAAGCTCAAGCGCGCCCCCGGCGAGGCCCAGACGGCCCGGAGGGGGTGCGGGAAGACGGAAGCTTGTGCCAGTCGATTTTGAAGGCGAAAGACACGCGGGGCGGCCTCGGCCGCGCCGCGCGGGATTTTTCTCTGAGAGTTTGATTCTGGCTCAGAACGAACGCTGGCAGCGTGGATTAGGCATGCAAGTCGAACGGTCGCGCGGTGTAGCAATACCCCGCGCGGCAGTGGCGGAAGGGCGAGGAACGCATGGGCAACCTGTCCCGAGGGCGGGGATAACGCCGCGAAAGCGGCGCTAATACCGGATGTGGCGTACGGAGCGCATGCTCCGTCCGCCAAAGGCGGGGACCGCAAGGCCCGCCCCCTGGGGAGGGGCCCGTGTGCCATCAGCTAGTTGGCGGGGTGACGGCCCACCAAGGCTTACGGCTAGCTGGTCTGAGAGGACGACCAGCCGCACTGGGACTGAGACACTGCCCAGACTCCTACGGGAGGCTGCAGTCGAGGATCATTCGCAATGGGCGGAAGCCTGACGATGCGACGCTGCGTGGAGGATGACGGCCCTCGGGTTGTAAACTCCTGTCATGGGGGGAGAGGCGGAGGCGGTTAACGGCCGCCCGAGTTGACGGTACCCCAAGAGGAAGCCACGGCTAACTCTGTGCCAGCAGCCGCGGTAATACAGAGGTGGCGAGCGTTGTTCGGATTTACTGGGCGTAAAGG
>JAKJGY010000382.1 GCA_022704145.1 Verrucomicrobiota bacterium | reverse complement strand
GAAGGCGGCCTGCGGTTTGAGCCGGAGTCGAACGACAGCGCGGCGCTGATCACCAACCGCCTTGTGATGGCCGGCCCGTCGGCGCTGCACGTCGAGAATGCCCGCAACACGCTGCACCTCACCGGTGTCGTGCTCGGTCCGCACAGCTTCGTCAAGACCGGCGGCGGCAACCTGACCCTCTACGCCAACCACCGCGATTACTATCAGCCCGCGTGCGTCAGCAACGGGACGCTGACCGTGCACGGACGCCTCATCTCGCCGCTGGAGGTCGCCGCGGGCGCCACCCTCACGGGAACCGGGCGAGTGGGGCCGTTGCGCGGGGCCGGCACCGTCGCTTTGGACAAAACGGTCCTGACCGCGCCCGCCGCAATCGGCTTGAACTATGCGTTCGTATTCAGCGCCGCCGCGCCCGTGTATCATCAGATGACAGCCAGCGGCAACGCCGTGCTGCGGCTGCTTTCGATCCGGCCGGGCGGCGTGCCGCCGGTCATCGACATCTACCTCGATGTGCCGTCGCTCGCGGCCGGCGACACCTTGCGCGGCGGCTTCTTCGTCGAGTGCGGCCAAGAGCTGGGCGGTTTTCTGGCCGGCGCGACGGTGCGCTTCTTCCAGCCCGACGACGGCGGCGACATCCAGTTCGCGGGCCGCTTTTACGCGCCGTACAGCGGCGCACTGGGCCTGACCGTCACTGCCATGCCCGAGGCGGCCGACTTCGGCGACGGCCCGCGCCAGGGGCTGGTCATGGAGGTGCGCGCCGACGGCTTGCCGGTGACCTACGGCGAATGGCTGCTGCGTGCCTTCCCCGCGCCCACCGGCCCCGACGCCCAGGCGCTGACGGCTCCTTCGGCAATCGCTGTGCCCGGCGCGGTGCCCAACCTTTTGCTCTACGCCTTCAACCTCGCGGTCGGCGAGCCTGCCGCCTCTGGCCTGCCGCGATTCTCCCTGCAGGGCGGGCGCCCGCTCTATCAGTTCCGCTTCGACCCCGGCAAACGCGACCTCCGGTATCTCGTCGAATCGTCGGCCTCGCTGACCGGCGCGTGGGCGCGCGTGCTCTTCGACTCCGGCAGCGACTCCCCGCTGAATTGGCAGTGGGACGGCACGTCGCTCTATCTGCTCGACACCGCCAGCGGCCCGGGCGTGGAACCCGCGCGCTTCTATCGGCTGCGGCTCGAACTGGCCGAACCCTAATCCACGGAATGGGTCAGGTCGTGCCACTGCGGGTCGCGCGTCGGGCCGCGCAGTCGGCGCAGCCAGTTGCGGGCCGATGTCCTCCCGTCTTGCGCGTCTCCGGCTTCAAAGGGGTTGTCCGTGTCGAAGACCTCGCTGAACTGTTCGTCGATCCGTTCGGGATCTTCGCCGGCTTCGATCCGCGCCATGGCTTCGCGGACTTCTGTATTGAAGCGTAGCCCTCCCGCATCAGCCAGTTCGCGCATGACGCGCACCGCGTCACGCGGGTCGGCGTTGTCGTCCTCCAAGGCCTGCAGGCGCTCACCCAGACGCGCGGCCGCCTGTTCCATCCGTCCGGCCATCGGCTCCTCCGCCTCCGGATTGCCGTCGGACTCGGCGGCTTTCGATGCGCCGCGCACGATGTGGGCGAACGCTGAGACCTCGCGCTTAAGGCGATACCCGCATTTCGGGCAGAGCGGCACGGTCGAGGTGTCAACCCGCGCCGAGCGGAATGTGAAGATCCTGTGACAAGGCGCACAATAGAATTCGTACAGAGGCATGACATTCGCTCTTCGATTAGGCATCCTGTTTGCCGAGCGCCTCGCGAACCTTGGCGCTGAGCTGGTCGCGGGTGAATGGTTTTTGCAGGAAGGGTGTGTTTGCGGGCAGGACGCCCTGTTGCGCAATCAC
>JAKJGY010000161.1 GCA_022704145.1 Verrucomicrobiota bacterium | reverse complement strand
AAGGAGTCGCCGTCCCCGCCGTCCGTGACCTGCAGGATGACGCGCTGGGCACCGGTGAGGTCGGCCTTGAGCTTCCGCGCGGGCATCGTGGCGCGGATCTGCTTGGTCTCGGCCGCGAGCTTCTGGTCCGCGTAGACGCGGAACACGACCGACCCTTTGCCGCGGATCAGCTCCTCGTCATCCACGCCGACGCGGGCTTCGAAGGAGAGGGCGCCGCCGTCCGCCTCCAGCACGAACCAGCTCTCGGCGTGGGTGCCGACACCGCGCGCGAAGCGCTGTCCGTCAACGGTCAGGGGGTTGCCGCCCACGGAGAGTCGGGCCCGCGGCGTCTCCCAGCCGGAGGACATCCGCGAGAGGTCCAGCTCATCCAGCCAGACAACGGTTTCGGCGGCGGCCGGGCCGCACGCGGCAAGGGCCGCCAGCAGGGTGGCCGTATAGCGGGACAGGCGCATGGTGTATCCTTAGTGCCTTACGAACGAACAACACAGATCAAGGACAAGTTGTTTTGGAAGGGTGGAATGCTGGAATGTCGGAAGATCCTATCGGCTGCTTCGGTCTCAACCCCCATCATTCCACCATTCTATCGATTCCCGTTTTCCAGTCTTCCAATTTGAGTTACGGGCTCTGCCCGCATAAACGGGAACTAGGCGAAGCACGCGCGCACGAACGCGCCGTTGCGCCTGGCGTCGGCGACGCCGTCTTTCGAGGGGCTGGAGGTCTCGAGGATGATCCAGCCGCTGTATCCGATCTCGCGGATGGCGGCGGAGACCGACTCGAAGTAGGCCTTGTCGTCGTCCAGGTACTTCGGGCCGTTCTTATAGTGGATCTGTGAGATACGGCCCTTGAGGCTGCGGATCTCCGCCGGTGAGTCGTAGCCCATCGAGCGGCCGGTGTTGTAGACGTCATAGTAGAGGCTGACGGCCTCATGGTTGACCGCGTCCAGCAGGCGCAGGTTCTGTTCGGCGCTCAGCATGTTCTCGACGGCGAGCGACACGCCTGCGTCCTTGGCCCGGGGCGCGGCCTCCCTGAGGCGCTTGACGGTCTCAGCGAATTCCGCCTCCTTGACCTGCCGGTTGTGCTGCAGGTCGCCCTTGCCGAAAAAGGCCACGAGGATGTTGTCCACGCCGAGGTCTTTCGCGGCGTCGATAGCCTGCGCCAGCCAGGCCGGGGCGCGCGGGTCGGTCGCGAAGGGGAACTGGTTGAGCAGCCCCATCATGAAGGAGCAGACCGGCAGGCCGGTGGCGGCCATCTGCGCCTTGTATCGGGCGCGCGTCTCGGGCTTATGGATGTCCAGCACGTCCGCCGCGCCGCCTGCCCAGACCTGCACGCCCTCAAGGCCGGCCTCCTTGGCCTTATCGAGGCTGAGCGAGCATGAGCCGACTCGGATTTTGGCTTGCGCGGCCGCCCCCCGGGCGAGGGGCGGGCAGAACGCGGACGCGGCCAGCGCGACAGCGGCGCTGCGGATGAAGGATCTGCGTGTGAACGTCATGGTTATCTCCTTTTTCACCTATTCTTTGCGAGCAGGGTTCTGGCCTCCGACCAGTCGACCTCATGGGGCAGGCGGCCGGACTGCGCGGCGAGTGCGGCGACGGCGCCTGCGGCCTCGCCGGTCGCGACCGAGTTTCCGGTGACGCGATAGCTGGCGTGCGCCACGAAGTCGCCGCTGATGCAGCGGCCCGCCAGCAGCAGGCCGTCGACGTCACGGGCGAGCAGCGCGCGCAGCGGGATGTCGTAGGGCAGGGTGCGGGCGACGCCGCCGCGGCCGATGGTCTCGCGCTTGTTCTGGTCGTGGGTGGCGGCGTGGATGTCGACGCCGAACGTCACGCGGGCGACCGCGTCGGCGTGGCGCGCCCCCGTGATCAGGTCTTCTTTGACGACCGTGTAGCGGCCGCGGATGCGGCGGCCGTCGCGGACGCCGATCTGCTCGGCGGTCGCGACGAGCTGCAGGCCCTCCCAGACGCCGCCCAGCTTGCGCAGCGCGCGCACCATGGTGTCGACCTCCTTGCGGGCCCGGAGCGTGGCGGCGGTCATGGCGTCGGCGTCGAAGGGCCTGACGCCGTACTCATGGTTAAACATCAGCAGGACGATGTTATCCCGCACGGGGAAGATCGTGGGCATGTGGTAGGAGGGGTCGAGCCCGGCGCGCTGCAGTTCGGCGAGGTTGCGCTGTGTGGCGGCGACATGGCCCTTGAGGTCGTCGCCCGTGAGGTGGTCCTTCAGCCGCGCGGCGTCGCGCACGGCGGCCAAGGCGTTGAGTGTGAGCGGCTGGCAGGCGCCGGTCTCGGGATTGCCGATGTCCCAGCCGCAGCCCGCGTGGGCGCCGAGGTCGCCGTCGCCGGTGGCGTCGATAAACACGGGCGCGCGCCACGCCTCGCGGCCGGCCGAGGACTCGGTGATCACCGCGTCGAGCCGCCGGCCCTCGACGTGAGCGGCGACCGCGCGCGTATGGAGACGCGTCACGACGCCGGCCTGCAGGCACAGCTCCTCGAGCAGCAGCTTCATGGCTTCGGGCTCGTAGGCGAACATCGAACGCTGGGTGCCCTGGCGCGCGCCGCGGGCGTCGAGGCAGCGGGCGATCTCCTGGGCCAGGCCGGGCTTGTCGAAATCGAAGATCCACGTGAGCAGTCCGGCTGTCCAGACGCCGCCGAGGCAGCCGTGGGCGTCGAACAGGCGTGTGCGGGCCCCGGCGCGGGCCGCGGCGAGCGCGGCGGCCACGCCGGCCGGCCCGGCGCCGCAGACCACGACGTCGGCATCGGCGTTGAGGGGTGTCGCGCGTGCGGGCTCGCGCAAGAAACCGTCGGGGCCGGGAGGGGGCGTGGCGGGCGCGGACACACAGCCCGCCAGCGGGGGGAGTGCGGTTCCCGCGAGCGCGGCCTGACAGAAGGTGCGGCGTGACAACCCCGGCGTCTGTTTCGTCAGCATGGGGTACTGTAGAATGCCGAAGCCTTGCCTGTCAAACCCCATTTCAGTTGAAAGCACACCGATGCGAGAACTCGTCAAGCGCAGGAGTGAAAATGGGGCGTTCCCGTCCTGTCCCGTTCGTGCTAGAATCAGGCCGTTCGTTGGGGAGGGCGAGGGAGACGTATGAGACGGACTAAGGTGGCGGAGCTGTTAGGCGCGACAGTTTGCGGGGCGGAGGTGCGCGCGGCGGGGTGGGTGAGGACGCGGCGCGACTCCAAAGGGGGCTTTTCGTTTTTGGAGGTCAATGACGGGTCGTGCCTTGCGAACCTGCAGGTGATCGCGCCCGACACCTTGCCGAACTACGGCGACGAGGTGCTGCACCTCCACCCGGGCGCCTCGGTCGTGGTGGAGGGCGAGCTGGCGCAGTCGGTCGGCAGCGGTCAGGCGGTGGAGCTGAAGGCCCGTGCGGTGCGCGTGCTGGGCGGCTCGCCGCCGGTGGAGTATCCGCTGGGCAAGCAGAAGGTCAACTTCGACCGGCTGCGCGAGCTGCCCCACCTGAGGCCGCGCACCAACAGCTTCGGGGCTCTTGCGCGCGTGCGGCACGTGCTGGCCCAGGAGATCCACCGCTTCTTCGACGCGCGCGGTTTCCTCTATGTGCACACGCCGGTCATCACGGCCAACGACTGTGAGGGCGCGGGCGAGATGTTCCGGGTCACCACGCTGGACCCGCATTCGCCGCCGCGCCTGCCGGACGGGACGGTGGACTTCGGTCAGGACTTTTTCGGGCGGAGGGCCTCGCTCACGGTGAGCGGCCAGTTGGAGGGCGAAGCGTACGCTTGCGCGCTGGGCGACATCTATACGTTCGGGCCGACCTTCCGCGCCGAGAACTCCAACACGCGCAGGCACCTTTCGGAGTTCTGGATGGTGGAGCCGGAGATGGCGTTCGCAGACCTGGATGATGACGCCGCGCTGGCCGAGGCTTTTCTGCGTCATCTGTTCGGTGCGGTGCTCGCGCGGTGCGGCGAGGATCTGGGTTTCTTCGACCGTCGCGTGCAGCCGGGGGTGGTCGCGCGGCTGGAGCGGCTCGCGGCGGCGCCGTTCGGGCGGCTGACGTACACGGAGGCGGTCCGGCTGCTGGAGACGTCCGGGCGCGCCTTCGAGTATGCTCCGAGCTGGGGCATGGATCTGCAGTCCGAGCACGAGCGCTATCTGGCGGGCGAGGTGTTTCAGGGCCCGGTGGTCGTGACGGACTATCCGGAGGCGATCAAGGCTTTCTACATGCGGCGCAATGACGATGGCCGGACGGTGGCGGCCATGGATGTGCTGCTGCCGGAGGTCGGCGAGATCATCGGCGGAAGCCAGCGTGAGGAGCGGCTGGAAGTCTTACTGGAGGCGATGCGGCGGGCCGGGCTGGCGCCCGAGGCGTATCCCCACTACCTGGACCTGCGGCGCTTCGGCAGTGTGCCGCACGCGGGCTTCGGGCTCGGGTTTGAGCGCCTGGTGCAGTTCTGTACCGGTATGAACAATATCCGGGATGTGATACCCTATCCGCGTGCGCCGAGGCTTTGCTGAGGGAGCTGCGGGGGGGGGGCGCGGGGCGGACGGCTTGAGAGGTGCGAGACGGAGGTGAGCGAGACGATGCGGAGTGAGACAGCCAGTTCAGACGTGGCGACGGCGCGGATGGAGGTGCCGGGGGAGCGGGCGCGCCGTACGGAATTGGAGCGCGCGGTTGCCGCGTATGCGGCGCGCGAGCGCCTCGTGCCGCCTCTGACTGCGGAGGAGCTTGCGGCGCATGCGGCATGCGCGGCGGCAGGCGCGGCATCCGTTCCGGACGAGCTGCCTTTCGTGTCCGTGCTGCTGAACAACGTGTTGTGGGCTGACGTGGTCGCGGGCGTGCCGTTCGAGCGTCGGCTGCTGCTGCTGCCGCAATGTCTCGCCGACACGAAGGTTTGCCGAGCCGAGCGCGACGGGCTGGGCCTGCTGTGCGCGCAGTGCGGCGGCTGCGAGATCGGCCTGCTGCAGGCGGAGGCCGACCGTCTCGGCTACGTGACGCTGGTCGCGGAGGGCACGACGGTGGTGAGCAAGCTGCTGACCAGCGGCAAGGTGGACGCCGTGATCGGTGTGGGCTGTCTCGAGTCGCTCAAGCGGATCTTCCCGATTATGAACGCGCATGCGATCCCGGGGCAGGGCATCCCTTTGCTGAAAGACGGCTGTGTCCGCACCGAGACCGATACCGCCTGGGCGCTGGAGGTGATCCGCGCACGTCGGACACGGCCTTCTGATCGCAACCTCGACGCCGAGACCGTGACCGGCCTGGTGCGGCGCTGGTTTGCCGCTGAGGAGTTGGAAGCGTCGCTCGGGCCCTGCGAGACCGAGGCGCAGCGCGCCGGGCTGGAGTGGCTGGGTACGGGCGGCAAGCGGTGGCGGCCGATGCTGACGGCGGCCGTGTTCGAGACGGCGGGGGGCGAGCTGGAGCGCATCAGGCCTGCGGCGCTGGCGGTGGAGTGCTTTCATAAGGCCTCGCTGATTCACGACGATATAGAGGATGGCGATGACGAGCGCTACGGGGAGCCGACCCTGCATCGGCGCTACGGGGTACCCGCTGCGATCAACGTCGGCGACTTCCTGATCGGTGAGGGTTACCGGCTGCTGGCGCAGGCGGCGTTTCCTGCCGAGGTCCGCGCCGCGATGACGCTGGCTGCGGCGCGGGGCCATCGCGAGCTGTGCCTGGGACAGGGCGAGGAGCTGGCCTTCTGCCGCAGGCCCGCGCCGGTGACGGAGGGCGCGGTGCTGCGGATCTACGAGCGCAAGACCGCGGCGGCCTTCGAGGTGGCGGTGCTGGTGGGTGCGGCGGCGGCAGGCTATGGCGAGGAGACCTGTTCGCTGCTCTCGTCGTTCAGCCGGGCGGTCGGGACGGCTTATCAGATCCGTGACGACATGGAGGATTTCCGTTCGGTGAAAGGGCGGGCCGCCGACCTGCTGGCGCTGCGTCCGACGCTCCATCTGGCGGTGGCCTGCGCGAGCGAGCTGCCTGCGGTGCGCGAGTCGCTGCGTGCGGTCTGGGCGGGCGAGGCGGGCAGCCGTGAGCGGCTGATCGGTGTGATCGCCGAGGCAGGCCTGCACGAGCGGATCGAACTTTTGTACGCGCACTACCGGCATGCGGCCGAGCGGGTTCTGGCGGGTGTCCAGCAGCACGCGCTCCGGCGGCTCCTGCGACGGATCCTGGCGAATATGTTATGCGCCTGATCGCCCCCATAATGGTGACGTTGGCCGCGGTGGTCACGGCGGCCTGGCTGCTGCATGGCTGGCTGTCGAGAGAGTCCTACCCGTTTGAGATCCGACGTGCCGAAAGGTTGGGGTCTGTCGCTGAGGCGGCCGCGGCGGCGGCCGCCGTGTCGGGCGAGGAGTCGCTGGCGGGCTGTTTCAAAGCGCATCCGGAGGTGGCGGCCGGACAGGCCCGCGGCCTCTGGCCGGGCTTTCGCGGGCCGGCGCGCGACAACGTCGTGCGGGAGGAGGGGGCGCTGTCCGAGGCCTGGCCGGAGGCCGGCCCGCCTGTGCTTTGGAGCGTGGCGCTGGGCGACGGCCACGCGATGCCCGCGCTCTGGAACGGCTGTCTCTACGTGCTGGACTACGATGAGGCGCGCGGCGGAGACGTGCTGCGCTGCCTCAACGCCGATACGGGCGAGTCGCGCTGGGACTATCTCTACGCGGTCAAGACCAAGCGTAACCACGGCATCTCGCGGACGGTCGCGGCCACGGACGGGGACGCGGTCTTGAGCCTGGGTCCCCAGTGCCATGTGCTGTGCCTGTCTGCGGCTGACGGCGCCTATCGCTGGGGGTTCGGCCTGGCGCAGCGCTACGGCACGAAAGTCCCGCTCTGGTATGCGGGGCAATGCCCGCTGATCGACGGCGGCGAGGCGGTGCTGGCGCCGGCGGGCCCTGCGGTGCTGCTCTGCGGGCTCGACCTGAAGAGCGGCGAGACGCGTTTTGAGACGCCTAACCCCGGGGGCCTCGCCATGTCGCACGCCTCGGTGATGGTCTGCGAGGCGGAGGGGGTACGGCAGTACGTGTATGCGGCGCTGGGAGGGATTGTAGGGGTGGCGGCCGAGGGGCCAGAGCGCGGGCGTCTGCTGTGGCGCACGGACGCGTTCGTGCCGAGCGTGATCGCGCCGTCGCCGCTGCCGCTGGGTGACGGCCGCTTCTTTATGACGGCCGGGTACGGGTCGGGCGGCGTGCTGTTCCGGATCGTGCGCGGGGCGGACGGGGCCTGGCGTGCCGAGGTGCTCCTGAAGACCGACCGAAAGCACTTTGCGAGCGAGCAGCAGACGCCGGTCGCGGTCGGCGGGCTGCTCTACAGCGTGCTGCCGAGCGACGGCGGAGGCGCGCGGCAGCAGCTCGTCTGCATGACCCCGGAAGGGGAGCGGCTTTGGGCCAGCGGGCGCGAGGACACCTTTGGCCTTGGCCCCTACGTGGCGACCGCTGACGGGCTGATGGTGCTGCTTGACGACACCGGCACGCTGACGCTGGCGCGGGTCGGGCGCGAGGGATACCGGCGTCTCGCGCGGCACGCGCTGATGGGCGGCAAGGGACGCGACGCATGGGGCCCGCTGGTGCTCGCCGGAGGACGTCTTTACGTGCGTGACAGCACACGGCTGTACTGCCTGAATGTCGGCAGGCCTTAGTCTGCCCGGGCGGTTCCGGTGTCGGCGCGGCCACGTCCATGTCTTGACATCTGGGCGGCGATCGCGTATAAGGCGAAACCACATGCATACAGAATCATCCTTTGAGCGGCGCGGCCAGAGGCCCCGCCCTCCGTTCCGTCGCCGGAAGAACCGGCATCCTGGACTTGCCGAACGTGACGTCCCGCGCGAGCCTCCGAAACCCAAGGGCGAGATACCCGCTGTTTTTGCGGAGTCGGTCTTCGGCCTTGTGAACCCGTTGCTCCAGCATGCGGTGGCTGAGGAGGGGTACCTGACCCCGACGCCGATCCAGGAGCAGTCGATCCCGCACCTGATAGAGGGGCGTGACCTGCTCGGTTGCGCCCAGACCGGCACCGGCAAGACCGCCGCGTTCCTGCTGCCGATCCTGCACCGTCTTCTCGCGCAGCCGAAGCCGGCGGCGCGTAACCGGCCGCGTGCGCTGATCCTGGCTCCGACGCGTGAGCTGGCGGCGCAGATCGCCGAAAGCACGGCCGTGTACGGCCGTTACGCGGGTCTGCCCTTTGCGGTGGTCTTCGGTGGGGTCAGCCAATATCCGCAGGTCAGCGCGCTCAACCGCGGCGCCTCGCTGGTGGTGGCTACGCCCGGGCGCCTGCTCGACCTGATGGAGCAGGGTCACGTGTCGCTGGAGGCGATCGAGGAGTTTGTGCTCGACGAGGCCGACCGCATGCTGGACATGGGCTTCCTGCCTGACATCCGGCGGATCATCGGCCAGTTGCCGCAGGTGCGTCATTCGCAGTTCTTTTCGGCGACGCTCTCGCCTGAGGTGCTGCGGCTTGCCAAGGAGCTTGTGCGCGAACCGGTGCAGGTGACCATCTCGCCGGAGCAGCCGACAGTTGACCGGATCAACCAGCGCGTGATGTTCGTTGACAAGCCGAACAAGGACGCGCTGCTGATCCATCTGCTGAACACGCGGCCGGAGTATGCCAAGGTGATCGTTTTCGCCCGCACGCGCCACGGTTCCGACAAGATCGTACGCAAGCTGGAGGTCGCCGGCGTGCGCGCCGAGGCGATCCATAGCGACAAGACCCAGCGCGCGCGCACCAGCGCGATGAACGCGTTTCGCGACGGCCGCGTGCGCGTGCTGGTCGCGACGGATATCGCGTCACGCGGGATCGATGTCGACGGCATCACGCATGTGGTGAATTTCGACCTGCCGGAGGAGACCGAGTCGTACGTCCACCGTATCGGCCGCACCGCGCGTGCGGGTGCGGAGGGCGCTGCGGTCTCTTTCGTGAGCGGCGAGGAGCGCGGCCTGCTGCGCGCGATCGAGCGGATGATCAAGAAAGGCCTTGAGACTGAGCGCGTGGAGGGCTTCCACTCCGAGCGCGCCGAGCGCGCCGCAGGCAAGGGTGCGGCGGAGAACCTGCCGCGTCCGCCTTGGGCGGAACGCAAGGGCGGCGGAAAGCCGGCGGGGCGCCGCGGGCCGCCG
>JAKJGY010000381.1 GCA_022704145.1 Verrucomicrobiota bacterium | reverse complement strand
GGGCTGGCGCTCTATGTGGCGGGCTTCTCGGCGGTGGCGCGGCGCGAGGCGGAGGCGGAGAAGCCGGCCTGTGGCGCGCGCTGGCTGCCCTTCATGGCGCTGCTGCTGGCGCTGCCTGCGGTGCTGGTGGCGGTCAGTGCGCAGCGTCGGCCGGAGGGGGTCGCGCCCGCGGTGTACGTCTTCCTGATGTCGATGGCGCTGATGCGCGCCTGGCTGCTGGGCGGGGTGCTCTACCGGCTGCAGCCGGTGCCCGCGACGGTGGGCGGCCACATCCGCAACCTGCTGCTGCTGCAGGCCTGCCTGTGCGCCCTCGGCGGGGCGCGCGGGCTGTTTGCGGCGCTGCTTCTGGTGGTGGCCTCGTTCGGGTTCGCGCGGCTCGCGCGCCGGTTTTACAGCAGTTGAGGCCGGCGCATCAGTCGACCACCTCGCACTCCTCGACCTTACGCTCGTAGAAGTCCTGGCGCAGGAGGCCGCGGTCGTAGAGTTCCTTCAGCTCCTTCAGCCGCCGCTCCACCTGCTGCTTAGTGAATTTCGGGCGCACGGCGGCCAGCACGCGCTTGATCTCCGCCTCGTCGAGGGCGCGGCTGAAGAGCATCAGCTCGTCGAGCTGGCCGTCGAGGGCGTGGTCCTTCTCCTTGGCTGAGCGGTTCATGCCCAGGGTCAGCGGGTGGGCGGTGGGGGGCAGGTCGCCGTTCTGCGTGCCCCTGTCCTTCTGGAGCACACCGTCGAGGTAGAGGCGCACGGCCTTGCCGTCGGCCGTCAGCAGGGCGTGACGCCAGTTGCCGTCGTTCACGGCCGTGTCGCTGAACACGTCGCGTCCGCCGACGGTGGCGCGCAGGCGGCCGCGGCGCGGGTGGTCCTTATTGCCGCCCATGATGCTCAGCGCGTAGCCCTGTTCGACGCCCTTCTCAAGGAGGTAGCGGGTGGTCCAGGCCTCCTTGCCGCACTTGAACCAGACGGACACGGTCAGGCGTTTCGGGTTCAGTTCCGGGGCGTCGGGGAGCTGGATGAAGCTCTCCTTATCGGCGAACTCGCAGGCTGAGCCGAGCTTGCCGTTGCCCACGACCCGCGCGTTCGTCACGCGTCCCACGGCGTTGCTGGTCACGGCGTCCACCAGCGCGCCCTCGCGCAGCTCGTCCATCCGCAGGTGCAGCACCAGCCCGCGCAGCGCGTTGGTGGTCGCCGCGCGGCCCGGTGTCGCCGCGAGCCCCGAGACGATGGCCAGCCCGACGGTCACAGAACGCAACGCACGCACTCTCATCGCACACCTCCAAGGTTACTGGGCGAACGGTAGCAGGTTAGGCCGGTCCGGGACAAGCGAAAAAAAGATGCCTTGCCCGGCGGTTTTCGGCTTGCATTCGCCCCCCAATATCCCGTACCGTATAACCTACAACGAAAGAATGGTCTCGATCACCGGCATGGAAAGCGGGTGTTTTTCTGTCGCGGGTCGGGATTTTGATGTTTGCTGAGTCACACGAAATGATGGAGGGTTCCTGATGAACCTGACTTCTAAGCGCATGCTCCAGTTCGCGATGGTTTGCGCGGGCGTCTGCGCGTTAAGCGCGTCGGCCACGCAGTTCATCGGCGACTCGTTCGAGGGGCCGGAAGGCACGAACGGGATGCCGGTGGCCTATTACAAGGCGACGCTGGGCGAGAACAACGAGATTACGGAAGCCAAGTGGGTGGTGTCGGCGGGCGACGCTTCGGCGTTGGTCGCGGCGGACGTCGCCAACCAGGACTACGCGGCGGCGACCCGCCCGATGTCCGGCGTGGTGTCGAACCGCGTGCTGAACCTCGAGACCGAGGGTCAGACGCTGACGCGTACGGTGGACGGCGCTCCGATCAACTTCACGACGGCTCCG
>JAKJGY010000380.1 GCA_022704145.1 Verrucomicrobiota bacterium | reverse complement strand
GGCGCGCATCCTCCTGCCGCTCCATCGGCTGCCGTTCAGCTCGAAGCACCTCGGCCGGCCCAAGGGCGGCTACGCCGACGGCGCGGCCTACGCGTCGTCCCGGGCCGGGGCGGAGATCGGCGCCCGCCACGTCCCCCTCTATCCGGCGGAGCGGCAGCACCGGCACCCGCCCACAGTATTTGGGGGCCGGATGCCGGAGAAATTCTCCGCGCACCTGGAGGCGGCACTCCCCGCCGCGGGCGTCACGGTCCTGCCGCGCGGGCGGCACTGGGGTTTCTACGGCGGCACCATCATCACGGCCGACGACCGCGTGCTCATCGACGTGTCGCGCGATGTGTGGCAATGGCCCGGGCACACCGTGCGCACCCGGTTCAAGCTGCCCCGTTGCCGCCCGCTGCCGGGGGTGACGGCGTCCCTCACCACCCCCGAGGCGGACACCAACTACTGGCACTGGACCACCGAGCTGTTGCCGCGGCTGCATTTGCTGGAGCGGGCCGGGTTCCCCCCGGAACGGGTCGACCGCTATCTCGTCAACACCACCGGCGCCCGTTACCAGCGGGAGACGCTCGCCACGCTCGGGGTCCCGCCGGAGAAGATCGTCGTGCCCTCGGCGACGACCCACTTCGAGTGCGAGACGCTCGTCGTGCCCACGGTCAACCAGTGCCATCACGACGTGGCCTCGTGGACGGTCGCCTGGCTGCGGACGCTTACGCCCGCCATCGAGCCGGCGACGGGCGGGCGGCGGTTGTTTCTCTCCCGCGCCGATGCCGGTTTCCGCCGCTTACGCAACGAGGAGGAGATCATCGCCACGCTCGCGCCGCTCGGCTTCGAGGTCGTCCGGGCCAGCGCGCTCGATGTTGCCGCCCAGCGGCGGCTCTTCCGCGAAGCCTCGCTGGTGGTCGGTCCGCACGGGTCTGCCTTCACCAACACGGTGTGGTGCCACCCCGGCACGCCCTGCGTGGAGTTCATGGCCCCGGGCTACTGCGACCTCGCGTTCTGGGGCATGGACGAGGCCGCCGGGCTGCCCCACACGGTGATCGTCGGCGAAGTCGCGCACGGCGAGGCACGCCGCCGTTTCGAGGATTTCACCGTCGCACCCGACATCGTCCGCTCCGTGATTTCCGGACTGTTGGATACAGCGAGCAAGCGATCAAGCGGCGACGCCCCGGCACAGGCCGATTGAGGCCCGGGCATCCGCCAGATCCGCACAGCGCAGGAGGGTGGCGAACCCCGCCAAGGTTGTCGTTTCCTGCGGAAAAGGCCTCCGTCGAGCTTCTGGCGAATTTCCCTACAGCACGCATCGCCTCTCATCATGAAAAGCGCAGTTAGGACCGACTGAAGGCAACAAAGAGAACGAAGTGTGAACGAGTTTGGTGTCCAAATCCGGGGCCACGGTCTGCACCTGGCGAGAAAAGGAGAAGCCCAAGGGAATAGAAGTATCGGTTTTCTTCTCTCCGAACGATCTTCGTTTCCTTCGTTACCTTCTGTCGTCTGCTGATCTTGGGTTCACTCGAGAATCAATAGCTTCCACCCCTCCATCTCTCCCCTGGCCACGGCCCCGGTCACGTACCGGGGCCGTTCTGTTTTCTGGCCAGTTCTCCGGGGTGTTTTCAGGGGCATCACCCTATGCCCACCATCGGTGGAACCCGGTAGCCTCGCCCCGCAAACCCAGCTCCAGCCACGCTGTCCGCAGCGCCTTTCAGTCGCCAGTCCCCGGTCGCCGCCCTCTGCCCTCGACGATAGCTGCCTTCGAGCATCGCAACCAGAGCGCCTGCGACCGATTTCCCGCCCGATCGCGCAAATTTTCGCTTCGGGTGCCGGAAAGAGCCCCGTTCCGAGGCACCGGCCCAAGACTTTGCGGAC
>JAKJGY010000023.1 GCA_022704145.1 Verrucomicrobiota bacterium | reverse complement strand
ACGTGTGGTCCGACCGCCCCGGCAAGTTCTGGGACTCGCAGGGCCGCCGTTGCCCCACGGAGACGCCGCCGGTGCCGCCGAGCCTCGACTGGGAGCTGTGGCAGGGGCCCGCACGGGCGCGCGCGTACCATCCGGACTACGTGCCGCGCAAGTGGCGCGGCTGGTACGACTACGGCTGCGGCGCGCTCGGCGATATGATGGTGCACAACGCCGACCCGGCCTGGTACGCGCTCGACCTCGGCGCGCCGGAGGCGGTGGAGGCGGTGACCTCCGAGACCAACCCCGACAGCTTCCCGCTCTGGAGCGTCGTGACGTGGCACTTCGGTGCGAAGGGCGGCCGCGGCCCGGTCAAGCTCGTGTGGTACGACGGCGGCAAGCTGCCGCCGCCGCCGCCCGGCCTGGAGGCGGATCGCGCGCTCGGCGACAACGGCATCTATTTTGTCGGCGAGAAGGGCGCGCTGCTGTGCGGCGGCTGGTCCGGCGCGCCGCGGCTGGTGCCGGAGGGTGCCATGAAGGAATTCGCGCGCCCGGAAAAGACCATCCCGCGCAGCCCGGGCCACCGCAAGGAGTGGGTTGAGGCGTGCCTCGCGGGCAGGCCCGAGGACGCGAAGGCGGGATTCTGGTACTCGGCGCCATTTACGGAGTCGCTGCTGGTGGGCGTGCTGCCGATCCGTCTCGGCAAACGGATCGAGTGGGACGCCGCGGCGATGCGTGCCAAGAACGCGCCCGAGGCGGAGCCGCTGATCCGCAAGGCGTACCGCAAAGGTTTCGAGCTGCCGGTCTGAGGTCGGCGTGCGGGGGCGCGCCTGGCGGAAGGAACCGTATGGGAGCGGGATTCTGGGGTTTGAGCGGGGGGTTCTGTATGCGAGGTTTCTGGGGGAGTCTGCTGGTGGGCGCCTGGTGCGCGGGGACGGTGTGGGGTTCCGTGTCGTCTGCTCCGGCGGCGGCCGCGCTGCCGCGGCAGCCTGCCGAGGGCCGGCCGTTGGCCGAACGCTTCGCCGAACCCCCGCCTTCGGCGCGTATCCTGAAGATCATCCATAAGCAGCCGGACCGTCCGGAGGAGCAGGACCGGGCGCTCGCGCGGCTGGTCGCCCAGGGTTTCGGCGGGTTCGCCGGCAACGTCTCGTTCGACGGCTATGTCGACGACGAGAGCAAGTGGCCGGCCTTCCTGCGCGGCGTGCGGCTCGCGAAGGAGGCGGGGCTCTCGCTCTGGCTCTATGACGAATGCGGCTATCCGTCGGGCAGCGCGCGCGACCTGACCCTCAAGGGCCATCCCGAATGGGCGGCCCGCGGGCTGCTGGTCGCCGAGGCCCATGCGGCTGACGGCGCGGCGGTCGACCTCGCGCTGCCGCCCGGCAGGCTGGTGCTGGCGGCGGCGCTGCCGCGGCGCGGCGGCGTGGTGGCGCTGGCCGAGGCGCGTGACCTGGGCGGCGCGGTGGCGGCGGGACGGCTCGTGTGGCAGGCGCCTGCGGGCGAGTGGTTCGTGGTCGCGATGACCGACGACCTGATCTACGAGGGCACGCACGCCGCCATCAGCCTGGCGTACAAGAAGCCGTGCATCGATCTGCTGACGCCGGAGCCGACCGCCCGCTTCATCGAGGAGACGCACGCGCGTTATGCCGCCCGGCTGGGGCGCGATCTCGGCCGGACGTTCGTGGCCACCTTCACGGACGAGCCCTCGCTGCAGAACCTCTGGTTCCGGCCGATGCCGTACCGGGTGCTGCCGTGGTCGCTGACCTTCGAGCGCGAGTTCGGTCGGCGGCGGGGGCGCGAGCTGCGGCCGCTGCTTCCGGCGCTGGTCGCGGAGGCTGGCCCCGACGGCGCCTGGGCGCGCTACGCGTTCTGGAGCACGGTCGGCGAGCTGGTGGAGGAGAACTACTTCGGGCAGCTCCAGCGCTGGTGCCGCCAGCACGGCCTGGCCTCGGGCGGCCATCTGCTGATGGAGGAGAGCCTCGTCTCGCACGTGCCGCTCTACGGCGATTTCTTCCGCTGCGTGCGGCGGCTCGACGCGCCCAGCATCGACTGCCTGACCAGCCTGCCGCCGGAGGTCCCCTGGTCTGTGGCCCGGCTGATCGGCAGTGCGGCGGATCTCGAGGGCCGCGCGGTGACCATGTGCGAGGTCTCCGACCACAGCCAGCGCTACCGGCCGCAGGGTGACACGCGGCCGGTGCGCACGGTGACCGAGGACGAGATCCGCGGCACCTGCCACCGGCTGATCTGGGGCGGGATCAACACGCTCACAAGCTATTATGCGTTCAAAGACCTTACGGACGAGCAGTTGCGCCGCCTCAACATGCAGATCGGCCGGTGCCAGACGCTGCTGCGCGGCGGGCATCAGGTGGCGGACGTCGCGGTGCTCTATCCGGTGGAAAGCCTCTGGCCGGCGTTCGTGCCCGCCCACAAAGGGGCGACGGACGCGCCTGCGGCGCGGCGTGTCGAGAGCGTGTTCGACGGCGTGAGCCAGTCGCTGTACGCGGCGAACCGCGACTTCGCGTATGTGGATGCGCGCGCGCTGTGCGAGGCTTCGGTCCGGGGGGGCGCGCTGGCGCACGGCGCGCTGCGCTGGCGGGTGCTGGTGCTGCCGGCCGTCGACACCCTGCCCCTTGAGGCGTGGGAGCAGGTCGCCCGTTTCTGGCGGGCGGGCGGTGCGGTGGTGGCGGTGGGGGCGCGGCCCGCGAACAGCGCGACGGAGCTGCCCTCGACGCGTGTGCAGGAGTTGGCGCGCGAGCTGTTCGGAGAGGGCGGGGGGCCGGTTTCGGCGACCAACGCCGCAGGCGGCGTGGGGGTGCTGCTGCCTTCCGGTTTGCTGGCGCTCACCCCGCGGGTGGTGGACGCGCTCAGCGCGCGCGACGTCTGCGGCGGGCGCGAGGCGGGGCCGGTCAGGGTCACCCGGCGACGGATCGACGGGCGTGACGTCCTGTTCGCGATCAACGACAGCGCGGCGGCCTGGGAGGGTGTGCTCCGTTTCAGCGGGGTCGGCCCGGACGAGCGGTGGGATCCCGTGACCGGGACGCGGACGGCCTTGGCAGAGGCGCGCGAGGTCCCGCTGCGGCTCGGGCCCTACGGCGCGATGCTCTTCCGCGCGCGGCCCTCAAGCCCGGCGCGTCGGGTGGCGGCGGGCGCGGATTTCGGCGGCTTCAGCCTGAGGGAAACCCCGCTGCCCGAGGCGTCCGTGACCGTCGGCGCCGGCCAACACGTCCGCTCCGAGCTGACGCCCGACGGCGCGGGAGGCTGGGAGGCGCGGGCCGTGCTGAGCCGCGGCGGCGTCGACACGCACCAGTTCGTCAGCTTCACGTACCAACGCCCGCCGGAGCTGGCGGGGGCCGCCGGGCTGGCGATCGACATTGCTGTGCCTGAGGGGCAGCGCACGCCCGCCGAGCTGCTGGTGTTTATCCGAACCCGTGACGGGGGCGACTATCTGGCGGGGACGGGGCGCTTCCTGAACGCCGCCGGCCCGGCGCGCGCGCACGTGCTGTTCAGCCAGTTCAAGCCGTTCCACGGCGCGCGGCAGACCGATACGGCGCTCGACCCGACGCAGGTCGCCGCTATCCGTGTCGGCTGGGGCGGGTATTTCGGGGCCGAGGGGGAGCGCATCGGCCTGGGGCTGCGGCCGCCGCAACGCTTCGACTGCGACGCCCCCGGCCTCGAGCGGGCTAGACCGGCGTCGCCTGCCACGCCGCCTCGGTGAGGCCGTCGGCGAGCCGCGCGAAGGCCGGCGGGATGGGCGTGTCGAAAAAGAGCCTGCGGCCGGTATGGGGATGGTCGAAGGCGATCGACTTGGCGTGGAGGCAGAGGCGCTCGCGGAAAGGGTCGCGGTGGCCGTACTTGGCGTCGCCGAGCACGGGGTTGCCGAGGTCGGCGAAGTGGACGCGGATCTGGTTCTTGCGGCCGGTGAGGAGCCGGATCTTGACCAGGCTGAGGTTCGACGTCTCGCAGATCACGGCGTAGGCCGTACGCGCGAGCTTGCCGCGCGCGGGATCGCGAACGGCGCGCACGACCAGGTCTTCGCCCTCGGCCAGGAGGCTTTCGATCAGGCCGCTCCGCTCGCGCAGGCGGCCACGCACGGCCGCCAGGTAGAATTTCTCCGTGGCCGGCCAGTTGTCCTTCAGCGCCTGCTGCGCCTCCTCCGTTTTGGCGAAGAGCAGCACGCCGGAGGTCTCGCGGTCGAGGCGGTGGACGAGGAAGACCCTTTTGGAGGAGCGGGCGCACCCCTTACGGACGTAGGCGCTCAGGACATTCTCGGCGGTGAAGTCCTCGCCGCGGGGGGTTCCCGTGGTCAGGACGCCCGGCTCCTTATTGACCACGAGCAGGTCGCGGTCCTCATGGAGGATCTCAAGGCCGCGTGGGCGGTGGCGGCGCGGGGGCGGGTGGAAAGAGGAGGCGGTCATGACGGTCGACTTGCGGTTAAAGGTGCGTAGACCGTAACACAGCCGCAAGGCGGACGGCCAGCCTGTTCTCACCCTTAAAACCATAATTTCTTCCACCCTACCTTTGGACTTCCCTTGCACGTGCATTCTCTGATATAGTACGGCCACTGTATCGATTTGGGTAAACAGTAATCGAGGTGGCCACATGAAGCTGACAGTCGCGGGTCTTGGGTTGCTCCTGATGGGCGTGTTCGCGTTCCAGTCGGTTGTTGCGCAGGATACGTTTGAGTTTGACGACCTGACCAGCGGGCAGACGCGGGTGTTCACCAACTCCTTGGGCACGGCATGGGAGTCGGGTGGGATGATCGTGTTTGAGGGACAGTTGGAGTCTACGCTCAACATCACCAGCGCGTATGACTCGGCGACGGGCAGCAACCTGGCCTCGCTGAAGCTCCTGCTGCAGGTCAAGCTTTTCGACGTTCTTCCGGACGCCGAGGACGTGGGCACGGTCCAGGGCGCGCTGGCGGCGCTGCGTGACGCCCCCGAGTCCTCCACCGGAAAGTACTATGTCTGGGGCATCACCAATTCCGCGCCGGTCGGCTGGGTGCCGCTCCTGCACACCAACGGCACCACGTTCGCCGTGACGGAGAACAGCACCAACTACGTGACCTTCGTCTTCGCCTATCCGACCGACGAGTCGCCGGTCACCTACCGGGCCTTTATCGGCTCGGTGTTGGGCGAGGATCCGCAGCCGACCCAGTCGGTGGTGTCCCCGACAGACGAGACCGACGGCATCAACTCGGTCACTTTGGCGGGGAGCGGCTCGCTGCAGGAGGTCTATTCGGTCAGCGGCTCGCCCACGCCCCTCTCGACCGGTATGGGGTTGAGCGCCTACGCGTCCGGAAACAAGATCGTGGTCGAGATCTCCACGGTGAACGAGAATGGCACGGGTGAGATCAAGATCCTGGCGCTGATCAACGGCATCTGGGTCCAGGTCGCAAGCGTGACGCCCAACGGCGAGGGGTCGAACACCTACACGGCCGAGGCCACGGGCCTCACGGTCGGGCAGTCTTACCAGTTCAAGGTGCTTGATGAGGAGGGCAACACCTTCTCGTCGCCGGGGCCGGTCGAGGTGAAGGCGATCCGTATGACCGCCGTGGAGATGACCCTGGACACGATGACGGTCCAGTTCAACACCGAGGTCGGGCTGATGTATCAGGTGTGGGTGGCGGGCCTTCTCGCCGACGCTCCCGATACGTGGCAGGCCCAGGCGGTCAGCTACCAGACGGCGCAGGGCTGGTCGGCCTATGTGAGCACCCCGTTCACGGCCGGCACGACGCAGACCCGGGTCAGGATCCCCCTCAACAAGGCACGCGCCTTCTTCAAGATCATCAAGGTGGACTGAACCGGCCGGGGTTGAGAGCGAGTGTGTCCGCCCAACCTGTGAAGGGGGCGGACACTGCTTTTTGGGGTAGGGCGGGAGGCCGCCGGACAGCGTCGTTAGTTGCCGTGAAAGATGAGCCGGCGCCGCGCGTAGACCCCGTTCAGGAACGAGAGCGTCTCGATGTCGGCATAGTGCAGCTCGGTCATGCCGGCACGCTTGGCGGCATCGCGAACCGCGCGGTTCGTCCAGAGCACCGACAGGTTGGCGCGGCTCAGCGGCTCCTTGATCTGCGTGATGTCGACCGTGCACTGCCTCGTGCCGCGGCGCGCCGCACCCTCAACGGGCAGCGTGTAGGGCACGGTGTTCGAGGTCACCAGGAGGCCCCTGGGCGCAAAGCAGCCGGAGCAGGCGAGCAGGCCCAGCAGGGGCAGCGCCAGACGGAGGGTTGCGTCAGTTGCCATAGACGATGGTCGTGTTGCTCATGTAGAGGCCGAACAGGACGTTCATGAAGGCGCGGTCCGCGTAGACGATGTGGGCTAGGTTCCCGTTGACCGCCGCCTGCTGGAGCCCCGCATCCCCCCACGCCACCAGCCAGGCCACGGAGCGGGTGGTGGCCTGCCCGCTCTTGGTCGCGACACGCGTGTCGCGGAACTCTTTGCTGAGGGGGGCGCGGAAGTCGGAGTAGATGCAGCCTGCGAGCGGCAGGCAGCAGGCCGCCAGCAGGGCGCGGAGGAAGGGCAGTCGCATGGTGTATCCTTTTCTCCAGGGGTTGTTACGGGGTCAGGGCGCCAGCGGGTCGAAACGGATCGCCGCGGCGCGGCGTTTGAGCCAGAACTCGCTGAAGTTGGACTGGAAGACCCGCATGTCCACGCCCTCGAACGCGCGCTCCGTGGCCTCCGGATAGCGCTCGCCGCTGGCCAGCGCGGCCGCGAAGGCGGGCAGGATCTGCCTGAAGGGTGTGTTGCGCTCGTTGGGCGCGCCTTTCTGGAGGTAGTAGGCGAGACCCCAGGCGAGCGCATAGTGGAGCTGGCGCTGGGCCTCATCGGCGCCGTAGAAGGAGGCGTAGTCGAGCCGCAGCAGGAGGGGAAGGTGGGCGGTGGCAGCCTCAAGGTTCTCCAGCAGAAAGGCGCAGCGCGCCGGATCCTCGTTGAGGGCGACCCGGCGCTTGCTGTCCACGGAGGCGTTCTCGAACAGGCAGGCGTGCCCCTCGTTCAGCCAGGGCGCGGCGGCCAGCATACAGTAGGCGTGCGACAGGTACTGGTGGAAGGCCTCATGCCGGATGATGCGCATCATCTCTTGTCGGTTGGACTCCTGCGCCAGGACAAGTTCACGCCGCGCGGGCATCCAGACCCCGCTCGACCACGCGCGCTCGCGGCCCACGTAGCGGACATAGTCGTCCTTGGACTGGAAGAGGCGGATCAGCGACACCTCCTCCTCGCGGGTCAGGGGCGGCACCAACTGGACAAAGGCGCGCCTGAGCGCAGGCAGCGTCTCCTGCAGGTCGCGGATCAGGGAGCGGCCGACCTCGGTGGACGTGTCGGAGAGGATGACATACCCGTCGGCCTCGGCGACCCACCAGGCGTCGTAATTCTCGACGCTCTTGCGCGCCTCAGCGCGAACCGGGTGGTCGGGCAGGTCAGGCTCCGCCTGTTCCGGACGGGCGACGTCCAGCTCCGCCGCCCGCACCCCGTCCTCCCGATCCAGCCGGTTCGGCAGGGAGATCGCCCCGATAAACTGCTCCTCGAACCGGTCGCGAAGCGTCTTGAGGTCGGACGCACCCGGCGCGTGCAGCAGCACGCAGAACCAGTCGGCGGAGGCGGCGTTGCCGATGCGACGCGGACGGAACGCGTAGAGGAGGGTGTTGGTGGCGGCGCAAGGGTAGGCCAGGACGTCCTCCAGCGCGAAGGCGTTGACGCGCCGTTCTTCGGGCGCGTAGACCGTCGTGTCGGCAAACGTGGCGACCCAGGTGTTCAGGGAGTCGCGGCAGCGCGGGTCGAAGGCTGCGTCATCGTCGGCCAGGGCGGCCGCGAAGCGCTCGCGCGAGACCGGCTCGTCGCCCAGGTCCGGCAGCAGGTGCGTCGCGCGTCCGAGCACGAGCCGGTTGCCTTCCGCGTCGCGCCAGCGCCCGCAGCACTGAAGGCCGTACCAGAGTTCGAGGGCGCTGAAGCGGTCCTCGCGCAACAGCCCCTCATCCAGGCCGAACAGGTGCGGATACGCCTCGGGCGAGGGGAGCGGCTCGGCCTTGGCGTGCCGCAGGAGCGGGCAGGCGAACCCGATGTTGGGGTAGTTCTTGAGGGGGCCGAACGCGAGTTCGGCGGAGGCCGTGACAGCCATCCCAGACAGCGCCAGCGTTATGAGCCGGTTGAGCATAGGCAGACTGCCGAGAGGGCGTTCTGACGGGCCGGGGTCCGTTTCCGGCTAGTCGCTCACGATCTCGTACAGCAAGGTCGCCGAGGCGGGGAGCGCGTCTACCGCGGCCGTAAAACTGAGCTGGCCATCGGCCACACGGGCCTCGACCTGGCCCAGGCGCCGTCCGCCTGTCGACAACCGGTACACGTTATACGCTTTACCGGGGGCGACGGCAAGCCGGATCACGGCACGACCGTTGCGCGCGAGGTGCGGCAGGCCGCCCCAGGACAACAGCGTCTTGAGGGACCCTTCCGCATACCGGATGCCGCTGTTCTGCACGTCGGTCAGGTGGGTGAGCAGCAGGCGCGAGGAGCTGCGGACGGGGGCCGCGTCGAGCGCGCTGACCCAGACCGTCGCGGGCGTGTCGCCGACATCGAAGCGCAGGTCGCCGGCGTCGACCGGCCCGCGCTCGGCGAACCCGCCGCAGGTGCGCGGCGTGCGGATCACGAACGAGCCGCTCGCCGGATCCAGCGACACCGCGCCATCGCCGGGCGCGGGCGGCGTCCCGCCGCCCGCCTGCGCCAGCAGGGCGCGGATCTCCGCGGCGGGCGTCCGGTAGGCATCCGGGAAGCGGCCGGACCACGTGAGGCCCGGCGGCGGCTGGTCGGCGACCTGCGTGCCGAGGCGCGCGTACCAGGCGAGCCACGGCCAGGCGGTGTGGTTCTGCGGCATGCTGTCGCGCATGCGGAGCGCCTCGTCCGGGGGGATCACCAGCGCGTAGGAGCGCGCGAGCGGCGCCAGGTCGCCGCGCAGGAAGAGGCAGAGCGAGGCCCGTTCGGACGCCTGTGAGAGCGGGTCGTTCGCCAGATCGAAATAGGACATCGCCGCTCCGCCGGGCCGCAGCAGGCTGTTGCGGTCGTGGCTGTAGCTGAAGCGCCAGATGCCGGACCAGTCCTGGAGCGCGCCGAGCGTGCCGGTGACGATGCCGCCCACGCCGCGGAAACGGCCGGGGCCGGAATAGTTGTACTCGGTGATGGTGAACGGCTTGTCGAGCAGGCGCGTGAACACGACGTTCTGCACGCCCAGAGCCTCATTCTTAAGCGGGTTGACGTTGGCGCACCGGCTGGGTAGCCGCCAGGGCTGTTCGACGAACTCCGGATGGTCGATGTAAAAATGATCGTCCACATAGTCGAACAGCGCGTGCCGCGTCAACTGGTCGCTGGCATGGTTGGTCCAGGCGCTGCGGTCGGTGACCAGCGCGCGGCAGCCCAGCTCGTCGCGTAAGAACGCCTTGAGCCGCGCGACCAGGCGGTCTTCGGTCTCCTTCAGGAACAGGACGAACGCGGCGGTGTGGCGGTCGGCCGCAGTGATGCTGGCGGGGAGGGTCTCGGGCACGCCGGCGAAGGCGCGCGCCCGCCGCTCCGACAGCCAGGCCGCCCAGGCGCGCTGCCACTCGGGGATGCCCCGCATCTCGCCGAGGTAGTTGCCGAAATTACCCTCGTTG
Source organism: Verrucomicrobiota bacterium (assembly GCA_022704145.1). Classification (GTDB taxonomy): domain Bacteria; phylum Verrucomicrobiota; class Kiritimatiellia; order RFP12; family UBA1067; genus JAKJGY01. The sequence continues at coordinate 27,836 of JAKJGY010000023.1, read as the reverse complement.
ATCAGCGCGAGCCAGGCGAGGGCCGGCTCGTCCGCGTAACGGCGGCCGGTGTGCGGGTTGACATGGGTGAGGAGCTGGCGTGTGAAGCGCTTGAGGTTCTCGAGCGCGCCGTCATGCACCGCCACCAGCACCTTGTACTCGTTCATGCCGATCTTGCCCTCACGGTCGATGCCGACGCTGCGCCAGGGCACGGCGCGCGAGACGTAGAGGTCCGTGGTGACGTAGATCCCGTTGGAGACGCAGGCGGCCATCAGCGCGTCGAGCCGCGAGAGATTGGCGGGGTTCAGCGTGGTGCCGTCGGCCGAGCCCTCCACAAGGCCGCCGTCGTGGTGATGCAGGCGCAGGGCGTTGTAGCCGATCCGCGTGAGGCGGGCCGCGAGGCGGGCGGCCTCGTCGGGCTCGAGGTAGTTGGCCGAGAAGCAGAGGTTCACGCCGTAGAAGCGCTGCGCGACGCCGGGCTTCCGCTCGAACTCGAAACGCGGCCCGCGCGCGACGACGCGGCCGTGCCGGCCGGCCGGAGCGTCGGTGAGCCGGAGCGCCGTGAAGTCCAGCGCCGAGCCCGGCTGGATGTCAGTCTCCGGCTGCAGCGGGATCCACTCCGTCCCGGCGGTGATCGTCACCGGCTCGTCGAGGACCAGCGTCTGCGGCTCGCGCGTGGCGACCGAGAAGCGCACGACGAACGGCTCGCCGGCCTTGAAGGTCTTGGAGGTCAGGCAGCCAATGCGCACCGAGAAGGTCGGCCCCCACTGGCGGTCGTCCTGGATCATGACCGGGGTCGGCTCGGGGAAGCGGAAGACGAGGCTCTCCCTGAGCTTCGACGAGTCGAGCGAGAGGGCGGTGACCGAACGGGTGTAGACGTTCAGCTCCTTGTACTGCACGGGCAGGCGGCCGTCGCAAGGCGGGCTCGCGCCGAAGGATCCGCCCGCCCAGTGCTCGGTAGGGAGCGATGTGCCGACGTAGAGCGCGTTGAGCGCGAGGTCGCGTTCGGGCGTGAAGGTGTAGACCGCGTCGACTGCGCCGTTGGTGGTGGCCGCGAAGGCGGCCTTGCCGCGGATCGTACCGCTCTTGGTTTCGATCTTGAAGGTGTACGAGCCGTCGGGTTCACGCGTGAGCCCGCCCGAGGCGCGGCAGCCCTGCCAGTCGGGCGTGAAGAGCTGCGGCGTGATCGCGCAGCGCGGGCTCGACAGCTCCAGCGTGGCGCCTGAGGTGGCGAGTGTCTGGGCGGCGCCCGCGGAGAGCGTTGCGGACAGGCTGCCGCAGGCGGCCAGGACGGCGAGACCCAAGAACGAATGACGCATAGGAGCGGAATCCTTCCCGTTCAGGCGCGCGCCACGCACACAGGGCACCCTGTGCACGCGTGACGCGCGGACCACAATTAGTGTACCATACACCCCCATCGACCGAGAGCGGAAAAGGAGAGCCCGATGATGCGCACATGGTTCCGGCCGTCGCCCCGAGACGGTTTGCTGTTCTGCCTGGTGCTGGCGGCCGCGTGGGGCGCGCGGTCCGCCGTCCCCGCCGCCCCTAACCTGCTCAATAACGGCGACTTCACGGGCGGGTTCACGGACGGCCAGCCCGCGCACTGGACGGTGGTCCCGGGACAGAAGGTGTCGGCCGACGCCGACGCGAAGCCGCCCTGCGGCGGCCCGGCGCTGCGCGTGGACATCGTCCAGGCGGCTGGCGGCAGCCTCGGCGAGATCCGGCAGTCCGTGAAAGTGAAACCGGAGACCGCCTACCGTGTCGAAGGACTGCTGAAGGCGACCCGCAAGGAGTTTGCGGTGCTGGGCGTCAAGCTGCGCAAGGACGGCCGGGAGGTCGAGCGCCTGGCGACGGAGTGGAACGCTGGCGGGGGGTGGACGCCCGTCGTGTGCGTGTTCGACTCCGGCGGCGCGGACGAGGTGCAGGTGCTCTGCCGCTGGCGGCAGTCCGAGAAGGACAAGCCCGTGGGCGAGGCCGCCTGGTTCGCCGGACTGAAGCTCCAGGAGACGGACGCTGGCGCCGTCGCCGCCGCCCCGTGGACGGACGCGATCCGGCGCGCGGCCGCGGTGCGGCCTCCGCCTCCGCCCGCGCTGCCGTTACCGCCTGCGGCGGGCGACCTCTTTCTGACGCCCGACGGTGCGGGCGCGCGCACCGGCGCCGACTGGCCGAACGCCCTGCCCGGCAACGCGCCCGGCGTTCTGCAAAGCGCGTGGGACGCCCTGCCGCCCGGCCGCGCCTGCCGCCTCGGCAGCGGGCTCTACGCGAACCTGTCGCTCAAGGTGGCCAGCGGCGGCACAGGCCCGGCCGCGATCAAGCGCCTCGTCGGCGTGGATACCGGCCAGGGGCTGCCCTGGTTCGTCGGCGACTGGAACCCGAAGGACGTGGAGCGCGGCGCCTCCTTTCTCGCGCTCAGCAACGGCGTTAGCCACTGCGCCTTCGAGGGCCTGCGGCTGGCGCGCTACCAGCACGTGCTGTTCTCCAAGCAGGGCCGCCATATCGGCCTGCGGCTGCGCGACGTGTGCGCGTACGAGATGCGTTTCGGCGTCTTCCTCTGCGGCGGCGGGCTGGCCGCCAGGCCCGAGGAGGCCTCGCGCGATATCGAGATCGCGGACTGCGCGTTCATCCACTTCACCAAGAGCGCCGTGCGCCTGCAAGGCGGCAACACCGACGTACGCGTGCTGAACTGTACCGCCGACGCGGGCGGCACGGCGTGGATGCGGGAGGCGTTCCACATCGCTTTCAACCTGCAGGGCGACGCGACGCGCGACGCGAAGAGGGATCCTGTGCCGTGGGCCGACGAGCGCGACATCATCTTCGTCAACTGCGTCGCGCGTAACTGCGTCTACTCCAAGGCGCGCTACTGGCAGGGCGACGGCTACTGCGCCGAGCGCGGGGTCAGGAACCTGGCGTTCATCAACTGCGCGGCGTTCGACTGCGCCGACGGCGGCTGGGATGTGAAGTCGGATAACGCGCTCTTCGTCAACTGCGTCAGCCTGCGCAACAAGATGAACTACCGGCTGTGGGGCACGGCCTATCTGGTCAACTGCCTTTCGGCGAACGCGTTCAAGCGCGGGGGGAGCTGGACGGAGGACGGCCTGTGGCTGATCGGCACGGTCCGCGCCTCGCACCTGACGGTGGCGAACAACGCGACGATGCAGATTTATGCGGACAGCAAGGGCGAGCACACCGCCGACCTCGTGCTGGAGCGCAGCCTCGTGGCGGCGGGCGCCGCCGCGGACGGCAAGCTGGCGGCGCTCTACTCGGCGCCCGAGCGCGTCAAGCGGATCGACTCCGCCGAGTGGCGTCCGGCGGCGGGCGGCGAGCAGGCGGTCGGCGAGGACCCGCTGTTCGTGCAGCCCGCGCTCGGAGCGGCGTGGGCCGGCGAGCCCGCCGACGCTTTCGACAGCAGGCGGCACGGCGGCGCGCGCGGCTATTCGTCCGCCCGCGCGCGGGCATGGCGCGCACGCCCGGCGGAAGAGCTGGCGCAACACGCGCGCGGCCTGCTGAGGCACGTCGGCTGGGAGGACCTGAAGCGCCGTGTCCTGACTGTGGAGACAAGAGGGGGAGCATGAGCCGGCCCGTAAGTTCTCAGTTAAGGGCCTGATTATCCCGGTGGACGGAACCTCTGTGGCCAAGTAATATGGTGCAAAAGGAAGGGGAAGGGGCTCGGTATGGCACGTGCGATCAGCAAGCTGGCGCCGGGGTGGTGGGACTACACCACGCTGGATAGCGAGATTTTGAACGATGCGGCGAAACTGACGGCGCAGGATCTGGCGCAGTTGTCGCGGCCGGGCTTCACGGTCAGCATCTTTGACACGGTCGAGGAGTTTTACGCGGCCGAGGCGCTGGAGTACATCGCCGCGTGGCGGCGGGCCACGCCGGACAACCCGGTCGGCGTGTGCGGGCCGATCGGCCCGACCGAACAGCTCCCGCTGGTGGCGCGCATGGTCAACGCGCTCGGCCTGAAGCTGGGCGACGCCCACTTCTGGGGCATGGACGAGTGGGTCGAGCAGGGGGCGACGGTGCCGCCGACGCATCCGCTCTCCTTCGCGAAGTGCGACAAGGAGCTGTGCTTCGACCGCATCCGTCCGGAGCTGCGCATGCCCGAGCGGAACCTGCATTTTCCGACCGGCGACCTCGCGGCCTACACGCGCACCTACGACCAGGTCAGATGCCTGCTGATGCAGGGCGGCCAGGGCGAGATCAAGCACTGGGCGTTCAATGATCCGCCCAAGCGCGAGGGCGCCTACCGGGACGCGCCGCCGTCGCCGGAGGAGTACCGCAGGCAGTCCGCGCGGCTGGTGGAGCTGCATCCGGTGACGATCATCCAGAACGCGCGCACCTCGGGCGGCGGTAACGTGGCGCTGGTGCCGACGCACGCCGCGACGGTCGGCCCGGTGGAGACGTGGAAGGCCGAGACGGTGTCGATCTGGCACCCGGGCCACCATGACAACCCGTTCGGCATCCGCCTTTCGGCGCTGATGATCGCCAAGCGCATACCGGACAGCAGCGTGCCGATGTCGCTCTTGGCCGACCACCCGGACGTGCGTTTCAACTACCTTCGAAAGGGCATCGGCGAGGTCGCGGTGGAGATGCACTAAGCGTCCGCGCCTGCGTCCGGCCCCGTTCCCGCATTGACAACCTCAGCGGGCGAGGGCATCATACTGACATCTGGACCGCTGGAGGCGACCGACCCCGGCCGCCCGTCGGGCCAACATCAAGGAGCACGACTATGGCACGCGTTTACAATTTCTGCGCCGGCCCGGCCATTCTTCCGCTGGAGGTGCTGCAAGAGGCCCAGGCCGACCTCGTGGACTACAAGGGCTCGGGCATGTCCGTGATGGAGATGTCGCACCGCGGCAAAGAGTACGACGCCCTGCATAACGAGGCCATCGCCAACGTCAAGGAGCTGATGGGCCTCGGCGACGACTACGCCGTGCTCCTCCTCCAGGGCGGCGCGAGCTTCCAGTTTGCGATGCTGCCGATGAATTTCCTGGGCGAAGGCCAGACGGCCGACTACGTGAACGCAGGCTCCTGGGGCTCGGCGGCCGTCAAGCAGGCGCGGCTTGTGGGCAACGTGCATATCGCGGCCGACTGCCAGAAGGATATCCCCACGCGGATGCCTGAGGCGGGTGAGCTGTCCTGGACGCCGGGCGCGGCCTATAGCCATGTCACCACCAACGAGACGATCTCGGGCGCGCAGATGCGCGAGCTGCCGGAGACCGGCTCCCCGCTCGTCGCGGACATGTCCTCGGACATCCTCTCCCGTCCGATCGACTATTCGAAGTGCGCCATGATCTACGCGGGCGCGCAGAAGAATCTCGGGCCTTCCGGCGTCGCGCTCGTCGCGATCCGCAAGGAGTTCGCCGCCAAAGGCAACATCGCCCTGCCCACCTTCTTGCGCTATCAGACCCACATCGACGAGAACTCGCTCTACAACACCCCGCCCTGCTTCAGCATCTACATCCTCTGCCTCACCACCCGCTGGCTCAAGTCCTTCGGGCTGCAGAATATGTTCCGTCAGAACCGCGAGAAGGCCCAGCTCATCTATGACGCGATCGACGCCTCGGGCTTCTACCGCGGCACGGCCAAACAGGCGTTCCGTTCGGACATGAACGTGACGTTCCGCCTGCCCACCGAAGAGCTGGAGACGCTTTTCGTCAAGCAGGCCTCCGAGGCGGGCATGAAGCAGCTCAAAGGGCACCGCTCCGTCGGCGGGATCCGCGCCTCGATCTACAACGCCTTCCCGGTCGCGGGCGTGCGGCACCTGGTGGACTTCATGCGGGACTTCGAGCAGCGCCACGGCTGAGCCGCTCAGGCCTGCGCGTCGTCAGGACGCCACACAAAAAGAGGGGCGGGGCGCTGGCCCCGTCCCTCTTTTCTTCTTCCGTTTAGGGCGCGACCGCCGGGCGGACGCCTTCGGTCACGGTCCGGTGCGCCACGCGCTGGAGGATCGCCGCGTCCTCCGCCGTCATGGTCTTCGGCACGAAGCCGTTGCCGACCGCGCTCTGCCGGAAGAAGAACTCCAGCCAGACGCAGCCCAGCAGGTACTCGCCCGCCGTATTGGCATGGAACGCGTCCTTGCCGAGCGTGTGCTGCCCGGTCTTCTCATTCCGCCGCCAACTGTAGCCGGCGTGGAGCGCCCGGCGCTCCTGAGGCAAGGCCGGATAGACCGCCGTCGCGGGGTCGAAGGCCGCGTCAGGCACGAACCGCCCCCAGGCCGGATCCTGCCGCGCCAGCTCCATCGCGTCGCCGCAAGGGATCAGCCGGAAGCCGGTCTCGCGGGCCAGCCCGTCGTAGGCCGCGCGGACCTTGCGGTACATCACATCAGGGTTCTCGGGCTCCTCCGCATACTTCGCGCGTTCCAGAAACCAGCGGTGGTCGTCGCGGTAGGCCCAGGTCTGGTGGATCACGATCTCGGCCTGCGGCGCATACCGCCGGATCATGGCGATCAGCCGGCCGACGTGCGGCTGGTACGTCTCGGGCCGGAAGCTCTTCGGGCTGGCCTGCTGGATCGTGACGAAATCCCACGCCCGGGCGGTCAGCAGGTCCTTGAGGCTCAGCTTCCCGGGATAGGGCCGCCCCTCGGGGTCGGCGGGGTCGCGCTCAAAGGCGTCCGCATGCCGCATGTGCCGCTCGAAATCGCACCCGCCGATCATGGCGTTCGTGGCCACCACCCGGTTCCCGGAGGCGCGCACCAGCTCGCTGAATTGCCGCAGCGCGTTGGCGGAGAAGCTATTCCCGACCGCCAGCACCGAGACCTCCTTGCCCTGCCCCCAGGCCCAGCCGCAGACCAGCACCGACAGGATACCTGTCCAAGACGCGCGCATCTTCCGTCCCCTTTCTAACGCGGGCGCGGCCCGCAACCCAATTGGAATATTGGAAGGGTGGAATGATGGTGTTGAATCGCGTGCCTCCGCATTGTTCTCCCATCATTCCAGTATTCCATCATTCCAAAACAACTTGTTTATGATTGCTGTTGTTGGTTCGTGAGTCACTAACACGTTCCCGAACCGTTTTGATCCTGTCGCCATTGTAGTTGACTTTCGGCGGCGGCTCAACCAGAATGAGACGCCTTGTTGCTACGGCGGCACCGAGCCGTCCGTCAGGCAGACCCCAACAGGGAAACCCGCTATGATTGCGATCGTCGACTACCGGGCCGGCAACCTGACCAGCGTCCGACTGGCCTTCCAGGCGCTCGGGCTTGAGGCGCATGTCACCTCGGACCCCGAGACGATCCTCAGCGCCGGACGCGTCGTCTTCCCCGGTGTCGGCGCCGCAGGCTCGGCCATGGCCAGCCTCGCCGAACTCGGGCTCACACCCGCCCTTCGCACGGTGGCCGCCCGCGGCACCCCGTTCCTCGGCATCTGCCTGGGCACGCAGATCCTGCTGGACTTCTCCGAGGAGGACGGTGGCACGCCGACGCTCGGCCTGCTGCCCGGCCGCGTGCCGCGTTTCAGCCCCTCCGACCCGTGGGACAAGGTCCCGCAGATCGGCTGGAACCAGGTGCGCTTCGTCCGACCCCATCCGCTGCTCGCCGGTATCGAGGACGGGAGCGAGTTCTACTTCGTCCACAGCTTCTACCCCGTTCCGGCCGATCCCGCGCTCGCCCTCGGCACCACCGACTACGCGGGCGTCACCTTCGCCTCCATGCTCGGCCGCGGCAATGTCGCCGCCACCCAGTTCCACCCCGAGAAGTCCGGTCGCCTCGGGCTGCGCCTGCTCGCCAACTTCGCCACCTGGACAGGAGCCGACTCGCCATGCTGACCAAGCGCGTGATCCCCTGCCTCGACGTCATCCGCCGCCGCGTCACCAAGGGCGTCAAGTTTCAGAACAATGTCGACCTCGGCGATCCGGTCGAGATGGCCGTGCGCTATTCGGACGGCGGCTGCGACGAGCTGGTGGTCTACGACATCACCGCCTCGGCCGAGCACCGCCCGATCGACATCGAGATGGTCCGCGACGTCGCCCGCGCCATACGTATCCCGTTCGCCGTGGGCGGCGGTCTGGCGACCGTCTCGGACATGTCCCGCGTGCTGCTCGCGGGCGCCGAGAAGGTTTCGGTGAACTCGCTGGCCGTCCGCAACCCGGAGGTCATCTCCGAGGGCGCGCGCGCCTTCGGCGCCCAGTGCATCGTGCTGGGCATGGATCCGGTGGCGACCGCCGACACCGCCCGCTGCCCCAGCGGCTACGAGGTCACGACGCGCGGCTTCCGCGAGCGCACCGGGCTCGACGCGGTGGTCTGGGCGCGGCGCGCCGAGCAGCTCGGGGCTGGCGAGATCGTGGTGAACTCGGTGGACGCCGACGGCACGCGCGCGGGCTTCGAACTGACCGTCACGCGCCTGATCGCCGAGGCGGTCCGCATCCCAGTGGTCGCCTCCGGCGGCGCCGGACGGCCCGAACACCTGCGCGACGCCTTCCGCCTCGCCCATGCCGACGCGGCCATCGTGGCCGGCATGATCCATACCGGAGACTACACCCTCCGCCAGATCAAGGACGCCCTGCATGCGGACGGCGTGCCCGTACGCCTGCACTGGTGACCGCAGCGCCCCTCAGCGCTTGGCTGCGGCCATCATCTGCATCAGGCCGCGCTTCTCCTGCCACGTGTCGCGCAGCGAGCCGATCCGCACCATCTGACGGAACGGGTCGAGCTTCATCCGCGACGCGGGCGTCACCCGCACACGGAAGGGCTTGGCCGGCTCCAGACAGAAGAAGTTGTCGTCGTAACGCGCCTCCACCCCCTCCAGCGAGATCCAGACCCACATCGCCGGGTGATGGCTCGTCAGCGTCAGGGCGTAGCTGTTGTCGTCGATACTGCGGATCTCGGCGCGCATCCGCGGCGGCTGGAGCTTCAGCGCCTGCGCACGGCAGAACGTCACCGTGTTCCACGCCGTCTGGTTGCCCTGCTCGTCCAGCAGGTAGAGCCAGAGGACCAGGTTCCCCTCCCCGTGGCGCGCCACGGCCTCGCCGACTTTGACCACCGCCGCCTGCTCGCGCGCCCCCGCGCCCAGAGCAGACTTGCGCGACCCTTCGGCCGCGACCGTACCGTCCATCAGCGTCAGCCGCCACTGCACCTCGCCCTTGACCGGCTTCAGCGTATCGTTGAACGCCCACACCTCGACGGCGCCCGCCTCGCGCCGGTAACCGCCGCAGAGCCAGGCTGGCGCCAGACACCGCCGCAGCACATAGTGCGCGGCCTTCCAGCCGCCCTCATAGCCCAGCGTGGAGGGGCTGCACCCCGGCCAGCCGTGGTTCAGATGCCAATACACGAAGCCCGCCGCCGCATCCTCCATGCGGAACCGCTCATATTGGTCCTTCAGCGTCACCCCTTGCAAGATCTGGCTCAGCCAGAGCATGTTGTCGAACCCCGAGGGCATCAGGAACTCGTCCGCAAAACCGCTCACCACCCGCCGCGTCCCCGAGGCTGGCGTGACATGGTAGCCGCAGGCCGGATGCGACAGGTTGCGCTCGTCCTCTGCCAGGTAGGAGGCCGCCAGCCGCGGCTCCGGAAAGGCGGGTACCGGCTCCGCCGCCACCGCCGACGGCAAAGTGAACGGCACATGCGGCGCCGCCGGAAGCAAGACGCGTTCGGGATCGCACGCCGCCACCGCCGCAGCCGCCTCCTCGGCGTACGCCGCCGCCGGGCCGCCCTCCGGCCCCCGGTCGCCGCCCCCCCACACCGCGAGGCACGGATGGTGGCGCAACCGCCGCACCTGCTGGCGCGCCTCACGCGCGAAGGCCTCCCGCTCGGCCGCTACGGGCGCGGCCGCCTGCGCCGCGCCCAGCATGAAGTCCTGCCAGACGCAGAGGCCGTACTCGTCGCACAGGTCATAGAACGAGTCGCCCTCGTAGGCGCCGCCCCCCCAGACCCGCAGCACGTTCATGTTGGCGACCGCCGCGGCCTTGACCAGGCGCGCGTACTCCACCCGCGTGAGGCGCGCGCCATACAGGTCGGCCGGCAGCCAGCTCGCGCCCTTCAGGAAGAAGGGGTGGCGGTTCACGCTGAAGCGGAACCCCCCGTCCGCCTCGCGCTCGACCCCGAACTGCCGCAGGCCGATACGCCGCGAGACGTGCTCCAGGCAGGTCCGCCCCGCCAGCACATCCACCGTGACCTCGTAGAGCGGCTGCTCGCCCAGCCCCGCCGGCCACCAGAACTGGGGGTTCTTCAGGTTGAGCCGCAACGCCGTACGCTCCGCGCCCAGCAGGTCGCGCGCCTCATGCAGGATGTTGCCCTTATAACAGACGCGCACCAGCACCTCGAGATGCTGGTCCGGCGCAAACCGCTCGGCCGTGACCGTGACGTCCAGGCCCACGCTGCCCGGCGTCCCATGCTCCTGCCGGATGAGGACATCGGTCACACGCACGCCCTTGAACGCCAGCAGCGAGACGCCGCGCCAGATCCCCAGTGTCGGCGCCTGCGGCTGACCGCCCGCGCCCGCGGCCGCGGCCACCCCCCGCACGGGCCCGCCCGCCGCGACAGGGTCAAACGCCACCGAAAGCTTGTTGCGCCCGGCCAGCAGCAGCGACCCCAGCTCGTACTCGTGCGACTCGAACGCGTTGGCGGACCGCCCCAGCTCCTGGTCGTTGAGGCTGACGCACGCCGCACCGTCCAGGCCGTCGAAACGCAGGACGACACGGTCAAAGCACGCGAACTCCTCCGCGACGAAATGCTTCTCATAGTGCCAGCCGGAGGCGCACGCCTCGGCCGCAGAGGCCAGATTCATCCCCAAAAACGGATCGGGTATCTCACGCGCCTCCAACAGGTCCGCCTGGACACAGCCGGGCACACGCGCGGCAAGGGTCTTCTTCGACCCCGCCCGCCGCAGCGTCCACTCCCCCGACAGCTCAATCCTTCTCATCGAGACTCGTCTCCCACACGCGCCGGAACCTCACGCCCGACGCCTTACACAGTCTGCACGAACGCCGGAGTCCTGTCAATCACCCGTCTGCGCTTCTTTTGGCCCGCGCATCTGTCGCACGGGCGTCCTGCCCGTGCCACAAGCCAAGTGCGCGGCAGGAGCCCGTGGCGCGCGGACTGGCACCACGGGCGGGGCCCGCGCATCTGTCGCACGGGCATCCTGCCCGTGCCACAAGCCAAGTGCGCGGCGGAGCCCGTGGCGCATGGACCGGCTGCACGGGCAGGGATGCCCGTGCGACGGGGAGCGGGGATCGGGGACAGCAGGCTCGTAGCGCCTGCCGCCCTGCGCGCGGCCCCGCCGCCGGGGCGACTTTCTCTTGTTTCCGGCCCGGTTCTGGGATATACTGAAATTCACTCAAAAGACACGGAAAAAAGGTATGTCAGACGACACTCGGAGCGACGTTCAGGATCCCATGCAGGCGGAGGCGCCCGCCGGCAACTATACGGCGGCCAACATCACGGTGCTGGAAGGTATGGAGGCGGTCCGCAAGCGCCCGGCGATGTACATCGGCGATACGGGCGAGCGGGGGTATCACCATCTGGTCTACGAGGTTGTGGACAACTCGATCGACGAGGCGCTGGCCGGCTACTGCACGCACATCGACGTGACCATCAATCCGGACGGGTCGCTTTCGGTCACGGACAACGGGCGCGGCATCCCGGTCGACATCCATCCGACCGAAGGCCGGCCGGCCGTGGAGGTGGTGCTGACCACGCTGCATGCGGGCGGCAAGTTCGACGGCTCGAACTACAAGGTCTCGGGCGGCCTGCACGGCGTGGGCGTCTCGTGCGTCAACGCGCTCAGCGAGTGGATGGAGGTCGAGGTCCGCCGCAACAGCAAGATCTACCGTCAGCGTTACGAGAAGGGCCACCCGGCCACGCAGCTCGAGATCGTGGGCGACACGCACGGCACGGGCACCAAGGTCACGTTCTACCCCGACCACTCGATCTTCACCTGCCACGCCTTCAAGTGGGACATCCTCGCCAACCGCCTGCGCGAGCTGGCGTTCCTCAACCGCGGCGTGTCGATCCGCTTCCGCGACCTGGAGCACGAGCAGGAGCGCGACGAGTCGTTCCTCTTCAACGGCGGCATCGTCGAGTACGTCCAGTACCTCAACAAGAACAAGACGCCGGTGCATGAAGAGGTGATCTATTTCAGCGGCAGCCGCGACCTGATCGAGTGCGAGATCGCGATGCAGTACACCGAGGCCTATAACGAGATCGAGTACAGTTACTGCAACAACATCAACACGATCGAGGGCGGCACGCACCTCTCCGGCTTCCGCTCGGCGCTGACACGCACGGTCAACAAGTACATCACCGACAACAACCTGCAGAAGAGCAACGAGGAGGCGCTCACCGGCGACGACATCCGCGAGGGCATCACGGTCGTCGTCTCGGTCAAGGTGCCGCAGCCGCAGTTCGAGGGCCAGACCAAGACCAAGCTCGGCAACGGCGAGGTCGAGGGCATCGTCGCGCAGATCGTGAACGACCAGCTCGGCACCTACTTCGGCGAGAAGCCCTCCGTGGCCCGCAAGGTGGTCGAGAAGGCCGTGCTCGCCTCGCGCGCCCGCATCGCGGCGCGTAAGGCCCGCGACCTGACGCGGCGCAAGGGCGTGCTCGACGGCCTCGCCCTGCCCGGCAAGCTGGCCGACTGCTCGGAGCGCGACCCGGCCAAGTGCGAGATCTACATTGTCGAGGGCGACTCCGCAGGCGGCTCGGCCAAGCAGGGCCGCAACCGCGAGACGCAGGCCGTGCTGCCGCTGCGCGGCAAGGTCCTGAACGTCGAGAAGGCCCGCATCGACAAGATCCTGAACAATAACGAGATCCGCACGCTCATCACCGCCATCGGCGCGGGCTTCGGCGCCGACGAGTTCGACATCGCCAAAGTCCGCTACCACAAGATCATCATCATGACCGATGCGGACGTGGACGGCGCGCACATCCGCACGCTGCTGCTGACCTTCTTCTACCGCCAGATGCCTAAGCTGCTGGAGAGCGGCTATGTCTACCTGGCCCAGCCGCCGCTGTACAAGATCACGCGCAAGCAGCGCGAGGAGTATATCGAGAGCGACGACCAGCTTACGCGCAAGCTGCTCTTCCTCGGCGCGGACGATATGACCGTACGCACCGCCGCCGGGCGCGTCCTCGCGCCCGAGGAGCTGCGCGGCCTGCTGGAGCTGCTGGCCCAGATCGAGACCTCCGTCAGCGCGATCGCGCGCCGCGGCGTCGAGCCGCTGACGCTGCTGGGCCTGCGCAAGCCCGCCACCGGCGAGTTTCCGCGCTACGTCACCATCGTCGGCAGCGGCGACGAGGCCCGCTTCAGCTTCTCCTACTGCGACGTGGAGCTGGCGCAGGCGCGCGAGGCCGCCGAGAAGGTCCTGGGCGCGCCGATCGACCTCGCGGAGACGCAGGTGCAGGGCTACCATCCCACGCAGCAGATGCCGTTCCGCTGGCTGGAGCTTTACCGTTCGGGCCTGCTGAAGAAACAGGTCGACACGCTCGCCGGCATGGGCTTCGGGCCCGAGCAGTACGCGGGCGGGGGCGCGCCGGTCGCGTATCTGATCGAGGATGGCGAGGAGGTTCCGGTCGCGGCCCTGCCGGAACTGCTCAACACGGTGCGCGAGCGCGGCCGCAAGGGCCTTGCGATCCAGCGCTACAAAGGTCTTGGCGAAATGAACCCGGACCAGCTCTACGACACCACGATGGACCCCTCCACGCGCCGACTGCTGCGCGTGCGCCTGGAGGATGCGGTCCGCGCCGACGCGATCTTCACGCTGCTGATGGGCGACGAGGTCGAGCCGCGCCGCAAGTTCATCGAGGACAACGCGCTCAACGTGCGCAACCTCGATATCTGAGGCCGCCGGAGCGTACGGTCCGCGAGGCGGCGACGCGCCTGCTTCGGTGCGGACGAGGTTGGCTGCGCGTCAGGAGGGGCTGGGGTGAACGAGCTGAAGGCGAGTCTGAGTGCCTATGCCGCCGAGGCCGCCGAGCGGCTGATGCGTACGGATTTCGGCAGGCTGGCCGAGATCGGCGAGCGGCTGCTCAAGGCCAAGGCCGAGGGCCGCACGGTCTTCCTGATGGGCAACGGCGGCAGCGCGGCGACCGCCTCGCATGTGACGAACGACCTGGTGAAAGGGTGCCGCGCGGGCGACGCCCCAGGCTTCCGGGCCTTCTGCCTGTGCGACTCGACCGCGCTGGTGACCTGCCTCGCGAACGACTTCTCGTACGAGGAGGTCTTCTCGGTGCTGTTGCGCACGTACGCGCAGCCCGGCGACGTGGTGATCGCCTTCAGCGGCAGCGGCAACTCGCCCAACGTCGTACACGGCCTGAAGACCGCGCGCGAGCTGGGGCTGTCAACGATCGGCTTCGGCGGCCGCGACGGCGGCAAGATGAAGGCGCTCTGCGACCTGCTCCTGCTCGCGCCCACCGACTCGATGGAGCTGCTGGAGGACCTGCACCTCGTGTACTTCCACGATCTGGTGTGCGCTCTGCGTCCCGCGCTGGCGCGGCTGGCCACGTAGCGCGGCCGGCCCTCCATGCGGCACGGAGGGATATTCCTAACGCGGGCGCGGACGCAATCCAAATTGGAAGACTGGAAAACTGGAATGATGGAAGGGTGGAATGATGGGGGTGAGACCGAAGTAGCCGAAGGGATCTTCCAACATTCCATTATTCCACCATTCCCAAACAGCTTGTTTTTTATCAGTGTAGTTCGTTCTTAAGGCATTATGCACATCGGCGCGATAGACGGCGGCGGCACCAAGGTGCTGGTCGGCGTGGTGACGGCGGACGGCCGCGTGCTGGCGCGGCGGCAGGAGTCTGTGCCGACGGCCGACCCGGCCGCCTACTTCGCGCGCTGCGGCGCCCTGCTGGACGGGTGCGCCGCCGAGTGCGGGCTCGGCCTGGAGGCGCTCGCGGGCGTGGGGGTCAGTCTGCCCGCCATGACCGACGGCCGCGACCGCGTGTTCGGCTCGCCCTCCGCCGGCTGGGGGCCGTTCGCGGTGCGGCCGCTGCTGCGCGAGGCGCTCGGGCCGGCCGCCGCGCGCACGTACATCGAGAACGACGTGAACGCCTGTGCGCGGGCCGAGGTGCGCTTTGCGCACGGCGGCCGCGATTTCGTCTGGATGACGGTCAGCACGGGCATCGGCGGCGCGGTGGTGGCGGACGGCCGCCTGGTGCGCGGCGCGCGCGGCTGCGCGGGCGAGCTGGGGCACCTTAAGGTCGAGCACGAACGTCCGCGCCCCTGCGGCTGCGGCGGCCAGGGCTGCCTGGAGGCGCAGGCCTCCGGCACGGCGATCGGCCGGCTGGCGCGCGAGGTCGGGCTCGGCGATGTGGACGCCAAGTGCGTCGAGGCCCTCGCGCGTGCTGGCGAGCCCGCCGCCCGACTGGTCCTGGCGCAGGCCGGCCGCTGGCTCGGCCGGGGGCTCGCCCTGGCCGCCAACCTGCTCAACCCCGGGCGTATCTATATCGGCGGCGGGGTCTCGCATGCGCTCGACCTGCTGCTGCCTGCGCTGCGCGAGGCGTTCGCCCGCGACGCCCTGCCCCTCTGCCGCGAGGTCGTCATCACGCGCACCCGCCTCGGCTACGA
The DNA here is from genome assembly GCA_022704145.1 of Verrucomicrobiota bacterium. Classification (GTDB taxonomy): domain Bacteria; phylum Verrucomicrobiota; class Kiritimatiellia; order RFP12; family UBA1067; genus JAKJGY01. The sequence goes on along the minus strand of JAKJGY010000023.1, from coordinate 12,348 downwards.
GGCCTCGCTGCTCGGGGCGGCCGCGGTCTGCCTCGACGGGTTGGCCGCTGGCACAGCCCGCCAGCGGTAGGCACGGTCCTCCGGGCCGTCCGCTGGCGTCGCGCCCGGACGCATCCTGTCCGGTTGCGCTTGCCCTCACCCGGCACGGGGATATAATACACGCGCATGACAGCCCTCTATCTCCCTCTTGCGGTCTTCGTCAGCGCGTACGTGCTATTTATCGCCAGCGACAAGCTCAAGCCCTGGGTCTCGCTGGCGGCGGGCGCGCTCCTGCTCACGCTCTACGGCGCGGGGCTGCTGCGCGTGCCGGAGGTCGAGGGGCTGGGCGGCACCTTCCGGTTCTTCCTGGGCGAGGTGATCGAGTGGAACGTGCTCGGGCTGATGCTCGGCATGATGGTGCTGTCCAAGGTGTTTGAGGACTCGCGCATTCCGGCGGTGCTGGCGGAGACGCTGGTCGACCGTTCGAAGGACGCGCGCCACGCGCTGTTCTGGGTGACCGCCCTGACCGGCTTCTTCTCGATCTTCCTGTGCAACGTGAGCTGCGTGCTGCTGATCGCGCCGGTGGCCCTGAGCCTGACGCGCAAACTGAAGCTGAGCCCGGTGCGCCCCCTGATCTGCCTCGCGGTGGCCTCGAACCTCCAGGGCGTGGCCACGCTGATCGGCGACCCGCCCAGCATGCTGATGGCCGGGCACATGCGCCTCGGCTTTAACGACTTCTTCTTCTTCCAGGGCCGCCCGGGCATCTTCTGGGCGGTCCAGGCGGGCGCGGTCGCCTCGGGGGTCGTGGTGTGGGCGCTGCTGCGGCGGTACGGGTGCGCGATCCGCCTGATCGAGCGCGAGCAGGTGCGCTCGTGGGTGCCGGCGTGGCTGATCGGCGCGCTGGTCGTCGTGCTGGCGGCCTCGTCGTCGCTGGACCGGCACTTCACCTGGCTGGCGGGCACGGCGGCGCTGGTCGCCGCGGTCGCCGCGGGCGTCTGGTACGTCCGTGCGGGCTGGGGGGGCGCGCGGGAGCTGCTCCGCGCGATCGACTGGCAGACGCTGCTCTTTCTGGTCGGGATGTTCGTCCTCGTTCAGTCGCTCTCGGATGCCGGCTGGCTGCAACGCGTCGCCGGGGGGATCACGGCGCTGACCGGCGGGCACCTGCTCTACGCGTTCTGCGCGGTCGTCGGCGTGTCGGTGGTGGTCTCGGCGGTGGTGGACAACGTGCCGTTCCTCGTCGCGATGATCCCGGTGGCGGACTCGGTGGCGCGCACCTTCTCGCCGGAGGGCGGCGCGGAGAAGGTGCCGCTGATGATGTTCGGCCTGCTGGCGGGAGCCTGCCTGGGCGGCAACATCACGCCGATCGGCGCCTCGGCCAACATCGTCGCGATGGGCATCCTGCGCAAGGAGGGCTACCGGGTGAGCTTCCCGGAGTTCATGCGCGCGGGACTGCCGTTCACCGTCGCGGCGGTGCTCGCCGGCTGCGGTTTTATCTGGTTCGTCTGGGCGTGAGCCGCGCGCCCGGCGCGCGTCAGGCCTTGAGCCGCATGTCGCGGGCGGCCTTGGTCTCGTCGGGGCGCGACACCGGCGTGCTGGCGGGCTGTTCGGCGAACGAGCCGGGCTCCTCCTCGGCGCGCCGGGCGATGGCCTCCAGCGCCGCGATGAAGCTGTCGAGCGTCTGTTTGGACTCCGTCTCCGTAGGCTCGATCATGAGGGCCTCGCGCACGATCAGCGGGAAATAGACCGTGGGCGGGTGGAAGCCCGCGTCGATCAGCGCCTTGGCGATGTCGACCGCGCGCACCCCGGCGCGCGCCTGCCGCTCGGCCGAGAGCACCACCTCGTGCAGGCAGAGGCGGTCATAAGGGACGTCGAAACACGCGCGCAGCCGCACGCGCAGGTAGTTCGCGTTCAGCACGGCGTGGTCGGTGGCCTCGCGCAGGCCGTCCCCGCCGAGCGCCAGCAGGTAGGTGTAGGCGCGCAGCAGCACGCCGAAGTTGCCGTAGAACGGCGCGATGTAGCCGATCGACTGCGGCCGGTCGTAGTTCAGCGCGAAGGTGCCGTCGTCGCGCTTCTCCACGGTCGAGACCGGCAGGAAAGGCAGGAGCGCGGCCTTCACGCCCACTGGCCCGGCGCCCGGCCCGCCGCCGCCGTGCGGCGTGGAGAGCGTCTTGTGCGCGTTCAGGTGGAGCACGTCGAAGCCGAGGTCGCCCGGGCGGACGCGGCCCATGAGGGCGTTCATGTTGGCGCCGTCGTAGTACAGCAGCGTGCCGTTGGCGTGGGCGCGCTCCGCGACCTCGCGGATCTGGCGCTCGAAGAGCCCGAGGGTGTTGGGGCACGTCAGCATCACGGCGGCCGTGTCGGGCGTGAGGCGGGCCTCGAAGTCGGCGAGGTCGATCGTGCCGTCCGGGCCCGTGGCCACCGGCACGACCTCGAAGCCGGCGATCGCCGCGCTGGCGGGGTTGGTGCCGTGCGCGGAGTCGGGGATGAGCACGCGGCGGCGCGGCCGCCCCTGGGCGCGGTGGTAGGCCGCGATCAGCAGCAGGCCGGTAAGTTCGCCGTGGGCGCCCGCCATCGGCTGGAGCGTGAAGGCCTCCATGCCGGTCAGGTCGCACAGCAGCCGCTCGGTGCGCCACAGCACCTCCAGCGCCCCCTGCGTCAGCGCGCCGCCGCCCCGGAGCTGCGGCAGCAGCGGGTGGATGCCCGCGAAGCCGTCGAGCGCGGCGACCTTCTCGCAGACGCGCGGGTTGTACTTCATCGTGCAGGAGCCCAGCGGATAGAAGTGGGTGTCCACACAGCAGTTGCGCTGGGACAGCAGGGTGTAGTGGCGCACCACATCCAGCTCGCTCACCTCGGGCAGGTCGGGCGGCGCGTCCGCGCACAGCGCGGGCGGCACGGGCAGGGGCCCGCGCGCCTCGGCGGGCGAAAGGCGCGGCAGGGTCACGCCGCGTCGTCCGGCAACGGAGCGCTCGAAGATCGTCGGCTGTTTCACAGGGCCACCTCCAGTGCGGTCGCGAACCGGTCGATGTCCGCCTTGGTGCGCTTTTCGGTCAGCGCGACCAGCAGGCAGTTGGCGCGTTCCGGGTAGTAGCGGCCGAGCGGGAAACCTGCGGCGAACCCGCAGTCGATGAGCCGCCCGACCACCTCGCCCGCGTCCGCGGGGAGTTCGACCACAAACTCGTTGAAGGTCGGCGCCCGGCTGCGGACCGACACGCCCTCGATCTGCGCGAGCCGCCGCTTGGCGTATTCGGCCTTGCGCACGCAGGTCTCGGCCAGCTCGCGCAGGCCGTGCCGGCCGAGCAGCGCGAGGTAGAGCGTCGCGCGCAACGCGCACAGGGCCTCGTTGGTGCAGATGTTGGAGGTCGCCCGCTCGCGCCGGATGTGCTGCTCGCGGGCCTGGAGCGTCAGCACGAAGGCGCGCCGCCCCTGCCGGTCGAGCGTCTCGCCGACCACCCGCCCGGGCATCTTGCGCACCAGCGCCTGCCGCACCGCGAAGAACCCCAGGTAGGGGCCGCCGAACGAGAGCGGCAGCCCGAGGCTCTGCCCCTCGCCGGTGGCGATGTCCACGCCCATGTCGCCCGGCCGCTTGAGCAGGCCGAGCGAGACGGGATAGACCGAGGCGACCAGCAGCGCGCCGACGGCGTGGACGCGCTCGGCGAGGTCGGTGAAGTCGTCCACCGTGCCGAAGAAGTTGGGGTTCTGCACCAGCACCGCGGCCACGTCGCCGTTCAGGGCGGCCGCGAGCGCCGCGCGGTCGGCGGGCCCGTCCGCAGGCGCCGGAAGCTCGGTGAGGTTGATGCCCAGGTTGCGCGTGGTGCTGCGGATCATCACCCGGTAGATCGGGCTGACCCCGCCGTCCAGCACCACCGTGTTGCGGCCGGTCGCGCCGATCGCCGTCATCACCGCCTCGGCCAGCGCGGTGCCGCCGTCATACAGCGAGGCGTTGGCCGCGTCCAGGCCGGTCAGGCGGCAGATCATCGACTGGTACTCGAAGATCGCCTGCAGGGTGCCTTGCGAAGCCTCGGGCTGGTAGGGGGTGTAGGCCGTGAAGAACTCGCCCCGCGCCGCGAGGCTGTCCACGGCGGCAGGGATGGCGTGGTCGTAAAAGCCGCCGCCGAGGAAGCTGACGAGCGCGTGCGTGTTCTTGCGCGAGAGCGCGTGCAGGCGGGCGTAGACCTCCTGTTCGCACAGGCCGTCGGGGATCGCCAGCGCGCGCAGGCGGAACGCCTCGGGGATGTCGGCGAACAGCTCGTCCAGCGAGGACACGCCGACCGCTGCCAGCATCTCGGCGCGCTCCTGCGGGGTGTGGGGAACATAGGACATCGGCCCGGTCCTCCTCTCCTTACGCCCGGCAAAAGGCGGCGTACTGCTCGGCGCTCATCAGAGCCTCCGCCTCGGTCGGGTCGAAACCCTCCAGCGTGCAGAGCCAGCCGTCGCCCTCGGCCGCCGCGTTGACCGTCTCCGGCGACTCCGCCAGCCGCGCGTTGACCGCCGCGACACGCCCGCCCAGCGGCGCGTAGACGTCGCTCGCCGCCTTGACCGACTCGACCACCGCCAGGGCCTCGCCCCGGCGCACCGTGCGGCCGACCTTGGGCAGCTCGACGTAGGTGATGTCGCCCAGCGCGTGCTGGGCGTGGTCGGTGATGCCGATGCGGGCGGTCGCGCCCTCGATCCGGACCCACTCATGCTCTTCAGTAAAACGCATCATGCGGCAGCTTCCTTTCTTTCGTTCACGATCTCACGAAGGGGCGCTCGGCCACCGTCGCCGGCAGCAGGGCGCGGCCGTTATCCACAAACCAGCGCGTGCCGCGGCCGGCGTAGGGCGGCGCGACATAGGCGAAGCCGATCGCGCAGCCGACCGTCGGCCCGAACGAGCCGCTGGTCACCCGGCCGATCTCCTCGCCTCCCTCGAGCCGGACGCATTGCCCGTGCCGGGCCGTCTGGCGCCCCTCCATCCGGAACGGCACCAGCAGGGTCGCGGGCGCGGCGGCGCGCCTGCGCAGGGCCGCCTGTCCGATGAACGGCTCGGTCTTGGAGCAATAGCGCAGCAGGCCCGCCTCGGCGGGCGAGACGGTGGCGTCAAGCTCATGGCCGTAGAGCGGCAGGCCCGCCTCCAGCCGCAGCGTGTCGCGCGCGCCGAGTCCGCACGGGCGTACGCCCGCGTCCAGCAGCGCCTGCCAGGCGGCGCGGAGCGCCTCGGGCGGAGCGTAGAGTTCCACGCCGTCCTCGCCGGTGTAGCCGGTGCGGCTCAGGATCGCAGGCGCCCCGCAGACGCGGCCGTGCTGCCAGCGGAAGCGCGGCAGGGCGGAGACGTCGCACCCGAGCGCGCGGCGCAAGGCGTCCAGCGCGGCGGGCCCCTGCACGTCAAGCTTGCCTTGCGCGCCGCGCAGGTCGCGCACCGTGGTCCGCGTGCCATCGCAGCCCTGACGCACCCACGCCAGATCCGCAGGCGCGGTCGCGGCGTTCACCACCGGCATCCACGCGTCCTCGCCCATGCGGTAGACGATCAGGTCGTCCAGCACGCCGCCGTCCTCCGCCAGCAGGAAGCCGTAACGGCACGCGCCGACCGCCAGCGTGCGCACGTCCTGCGTCACCAGGCGCGAGAGCGTGCCGAGGCTGTCCGGGCCCTCCAGCCAGAACGCGTCCATATGGCTGGTGTCGAACAGGCCGGCCGCAGTCCGCACGCGCGCGTGCTCGGCCAGCACGCCCTCGTACTGCACGGGCATGTCCCAGCCGCCGAAATCCACCATACGGGCGGCGAGCGCCAGATGCTCCTCATAGAGCGCGGTGCGAAAGCCCATAAAACCCTCCCCATCCGTCTGCCCATTAGCTTAGCGCGCCCGCCGCAAAAGACAAGGGCGAAGTGCGTTTCCGTATTTCCTCGGCCGCCCGTCGCTGGTACACTGAAACCCGAACCAAGGAAAGGGGCTGGGCGGCATTTATGGAGCGATTTATCGTCACCGGCGGAGCGGGGCTGATCGGCAGCAACCTGGTCGCGGCGCTGAACGCGCGCGGCTTCGACGATATCCTGGTGGCCGACCATCTCAACCATCCGCTGAAGGAGCGCAACCTCGGCCGGCTGCGCGTCGCGCGCTATCTCGACCGCGACGCGTTCCGGCGCGCCCTGCGCGCGGGCGAGATCCCTCCGCCGACCACCCTCTTCCACCTCGGCGCGTGCAGCTCGACCACCGAGACCGACCAGGCCTACCTGGACGATAACAACACCGGCTACACGCGCGAGCTGTGCGAGTGGTGCCTCGCGCACGGCACGCGCTTCATCTACGCCTCCAGCGCCGCCACCTACGGCGGCGGCGAGCAGGGGTACTGCGACGACGACGCGGTCACGCCGACCCTCCGCCCGCTCAACCTCTACGGCTGGTCGAAACAGAAGTTCGACCTGCTCGCGCTGCGCGAAGGCTGGCTGACGCGCGCCGTGGGCCTCAAGTACTTCAACGTCTTCGGGCCGGGCGAAGGGCACAAGGGCGAGATGCGCTCGGTCGTCCATAAGGCCTACCACCAGATCCGCGACACCGGCGCCTTCGCCCTCTTCCGGTCGCACCGCGCGGAATACGCCGACGGCGGCCAGGTGCGCGATTTCGTCTTCGTGCGCGACGCCGTCGCGGTGACGCTCTTCTTCCACGACCACCCCGAGGTGGCGGGGCTCTTCAACTGCGGCACCGGCCGCGCGCGCTCGTGGCTCGACCTGCTGCGCGCGGTCTACGCCGCGCTGGGCCGCGAGCCCGCGATCACCTTCACCGACATGCCCGCGCACCTGCGCGACACCTACCAGTATTTCACCGAGGCCGACACGCGCAAACTGCGCGCCGCCGGCTGCGACCACGCCTTCACGCCGCTGGAGGACGCCGTCGGCGCGTACGTGCGCGAGTATCTGGACCGCGAGCCGTGACCGCCTCCCGACAGAGCGCCCCCACGCCCGGCGGTTACCGCGAGATGGCGCGCATCGCCGCCCCGCTGATCCTCAGCATGGCGTCCTACACGATCATGCAGTTCTGCGACCGCGTCTTCCTCTCGCGCTTCAGCAGCGTGGCGATCCAGGCCGCCCTGCCCGCCGGTATCCTCGCGCACACCTTCGTCTGCTTCTTCCAGGCCCTCGCCGGCTACGCGGGCACCTTCACCGCCCATTACCACGGCGCCAAAGACCCCGCCCAGTGCGTGCGCGCCACCGCCCAGGGCCTCTGGCTGGCGCTCGCCTCCTGGCCGCTGATCCTCCTGCTGATCCCCCTCGGCCAGACGGTCATGCGCCTCAGCGCGCACACGCCCGCCGTCTACGAGGCCGAGCGCGCCTACTTCCTGATCCTGATGGCGGGCGGGGTCGCGGTGCCGGTCAACGCGGCGGTCGGCGGCTATTTCATGGGCGTCGGCCGGACGCACGTGAACCTGGTGGCCAACGCGCTGGGCTGCTCGCTCAACATCGCCCTCAACTACGCTATGATCTTCGGCCGCTGGGGCTGCCCCTCGCTGGGCATCGCGGGCGCGGCCTACGCCACGGTCATCTCCGCCACCGTCACCGGCCTCATCCAGCTCGCGCTCTTCTTCCGCGAGCGCCCCCTGCGCGCCGCGGGCTGGCGCGCCGCGCTGCGCCCCGACGCCGCGCTGCTGGGCCGTATCGTGCGCTTCGGCACGCCCTCGGGCCTCCAGCTCCTGATGGACATCGGCTCGTTCGCCGTGTTCATCATGCTCACCGGCCGCCTGGGCGGGCTGGCGCTGGCCGCGAGCAACATCGCCTTCAGCATCAACAACCTCGCCTTCGCGCCGCTGCTGGGCTTCGGCATGGCCGCCTCGACCGTCGTGGGCCAGCACCAGGGCGCGCGCCACCCGGACGCGGCGCTGCGCGCGGGCTACACGGGCCTCAAGATGGGCCTCCTCTACATGTGCGCGATCGGCGCGACCTTCGTGCTCTTCCCGCGCGGCTACTTCGAGCTGTTCCGGCCCTCCGACGGGGCCTTCACCGTCGAGGAGCTGCTCTCGCTCGGCCGCACCATGCTGCTGCTGATGACCGTCTGGGGCCTGCTGGACACGGTGTCGATCATCCTCAGCGGCGCCCTCAAAGGCGCGGGCGACACCCGCTTCGTGATGATCTACATGATCCTCGGCGGCTGGCTGGCGCTGGTCCCCGGCAGCGTGCTCCTGCTGCGCCTGGGCTACGGCATCATCGGCCTCTGGGTCTGGCTCGCGGCCTACGTCTGCGTGCTCGCCGTGGGGTTCTGGTGGCGCTGGCACAAGGGCGCGTGGCGGTCGATCCGGCTGATCGAGCACCGCGAGGGCCTGGACTACATCCCGCCGGTCACCGACGAGATCCACTGACGCTCCCGGCCCCTCAGTCGGGCGGCCCGAGAAGCGCGCCGACCGCCTCGGCCAGCGACGCGAAACACGGCACGCGGTGCGCCTCGCAGAACGCCTGCGTCTCCGGCCCGTAGTAGTCCGGGTTGAGCAGCAGCGCCGGCCGCACGCCCGCGTTCACCCCGGCCTGCACGTCGCTCAGCCGGTCGCCGACCATCCAGCAGCGCGCCGGATCCAGCCCGTCGCGGCGCAGGCACTCGAGGATGAAGCGCGGCGAGGGCTTGCGGTAGACCGCAGGCGCGTCCGGGGCCTCGGGCGCCAGGCAGACGCCGGCGAAGCCCGGCGGCGGCAGCCCCAGCAGCTCCAGCATGCGCGCGTTCACCGCCAGCGCCTGCTCCAGCGTGTAGTAGCCGCGGCCGATCCCGCTCTGGTTGGAGAACAGGTAGAGGCGGTGCGTCCGCGCCGCCCGGTGCAGCGCCTCGCGCACGCCGGGCAGCAGCTCCACGCCGTGCGGGTCGCTGAGGAAGCCCGCGTCGCGGATCAGCGTGCCGTCGCGGTCGAGGAACAGCCCCGCCGCGCCCGCGCCCTCATCCGGCGGCCGCATGGGCGAGGATCTCCTCGGGTGTCGCCACGGCCGTGCCGAGCTTGCCGACCACCACGCCTGCGGCGAGGTTCGCCAGCGCCGCCGCGCGGTCGAGGTCCGCGCCCGCCGCCAGCGCCGCCGTCAGCGTCGCGATCACCGTGTCGCCCGCGCCCGACACGTCGAAGACCTCGCGCGCCGCAGTCGGGAGCTGGCGCCCCGGCCGGCCTTCGCCGCACAGCAGCATGCCCTCCGCGCCGAGCGTGACCACCAGCAGGTCGGGCGCGTGCCGGGCGCGGATGCGCGCCAGCGCCTCGGCCAGGGCGTCCGCGCCAGCCCCGGCCTGCTCCAGGCCTGCGAGCTGGAACGCCTCGCCCTTGTTGGGCGTCAGCAGCGAGACGCCCTCGAACGACAGGCCCGGGCGCGGCTTGGGGTCCAGCGCGACGAGCTGACCCGGCCGGGCCAGGCTCTGGACCAGCCGGATCGACTCGCTCGTCACCACCCCCTTGGCGTAGTCTGAAAGGATCACCGCGTCGCTCTCCGCCACCTGGCGCGCCAGCGCCTCCCGTGCCGCGCCCGTCAGCGCGTAGTCCTCCCGCGCGCCCTCGCGGTCGAGGCGGCAGAGCTGCTGGCGGCGGCACATCACCCGCGTCTTGACGATCGTCGGGACGCCCAGCCGGCGGCAGGCCGCGTCCGCGTACGCCACGCCGCGCGCGCTCAGGATCTCGGCCAGCCGCGCCCCGTCGGCGTCCGCGCCGAAAACCCCCGCGACCGTCGCGCGCGCGCCGAGCGCCCGCAGGTTCGAGGCCACGTTCGCGGCGCCGCCCGCCGTGTAGGTGTCGCGGTCCACCCGCACCACCGGCACGGGGGCCTCCGGCGAGAGACGCGAGGCGTCGCCCCAGATGTAATGATCCAGGATCAGGTCGCCGACCACCAGGATGTTGAGATGTGCGATCCGCTCAAGAAGCGCTTGCATGCCGGTAGTTTCGGATACGGCGCCCGCGCTGTCAAGCCAAGCCGCCCCCCGCGTCCTCGATTGGGACAGAATATCCAATAGCCAACGACAGCGGTGAGGCGGCGGTAACCCGTCGCCTCCACCGCGTTGTTGGCGGTCAGGGTTATCTCTCGGGGTCGGGGTCGGTATCGGCATCGGGGCCGATTTGCCTCGTCCGGTACTCTTACGTAGCCACGTGCTCCAGGGCCGCGCGGTAAACGTCCGGTTTCTCATGGCCAGACGCCATAACGGTCGCCTTTCGACCCCGATCCCGATACCGACCCCGACGGGTTCCTTCTGTCCGGCTGCTTCTTCTTTGCCAACGCTCGAGTCAGTGAAACGGGGTTGCGCCCCCGGAAGCCCCTGTTGCCAAAATGCACACATTGTGATACGTTTGTTCTCAATGAAGCCGTACGACTGGAATGACGAAAAGAACGAGTGGCTCAGAAAAGAGCGCGGCCTCATGTTTGAGGATGTGGTATTTCATCTGGCGCATGGCGGGCTGCTCGATACGATTGAGCATCCCAACCAGCAACAATACCCTGGCCAGCGGCTTTTCATCGTCGATGTGGAAGGCTATGCCTGCCTTGTGCCCTTTGTCGAGAACGACGAAGTGATCTTCCTTAAGACGGTCATACCGAGCCGTAAAATGACGCGACAGTATTTGGGAGGTGATTCAGAATGAAACTGACTCAAGAAGAGAAAAGCTTGCTCGAGTCCGTTGAGCGGGGAGAATGGAAGCGTATTCCGGATTTCCAGCAAGAGGCGGGGCGTTACCGTCAAGCGGCTCGCGCAACTCTGCGGAAAGACAAACGCGTGAATATCAGAATGGCCGAGCGTGACCTTGTCCGGTTTCAGAAGACGGCTTTGCGTGAAGGGCTTCCCTACCAAACGCTTCTCTCCAGCATCCTGCACAAGTTTATCAACGGCCGGCTGGTCGAGAAACCCGGATGATGGCCGAACCCGGCGTCCCGCCCGACACCCAATCGCCTTCAGTTCAGGGTGTTGGTGGCCGCTGACGACGTCCGCCACCCAGCCGCGCCCCGCCCGGATCAGCACCCCCAAATTTCCGGTTACCGGTTACCAGTTACCGGTTACCAGTTACCGGTTACCGGTTACCAGTTGCCGGTTACCAGTTACCGGTTACCGGTTACCAGTTTCCAGTTTCCAGTTTCCAGTTACCGGTTACCGGTTACCAGTTTCCAGTTACCAGTTACCAGTTACCGGTTACCGGTTACCAGTTTCCAGTTACCGGTTACCGGTTACCGGTTACCAGTTTCCAGTTACCAGTTACCGGTTACCGGTTACCGGTTACCAGTTGCCGGTTACCAGTTTCCAGTTACCAGTTACCGGTTACCAGTTGCCGGTTACCAGTTACCGGTTACCGGTTACCGGTTACCGGTTACCAGTTGCCGGTTACCAGTTACCGGTTACCGGTTTCCAGTTTCCAGTTACCGGTTTCCAGTTTCCAGTTACCGGTTACCAGTTTCCAGTTACCAGTTACCGGTTACCGGTTACCGGTTACCAGTTACCGGTTACCGGTTACCGGTTACCGGTTACCGGTTACCAGTTTCCAGTTACCAGTTTCCAGTTACCAGTTACCGGTTACCGGTTACCGGTTACAAATCCCCGGTTACCAGGCTTGCCCCCTCGCAACCGGCTCTGCCCTCGTCCGGTCCGACAGCGCGGCGTTGGCCTGCCGGTCGAGAAACAGGCACGCCCCTTCCACCCGTTTGAACCTGCGAAGAGAGGGCTCCCGCTGAGGCGCGGGGCCGGGGCCGCCTCGGCGATGCGGTTATGACGGTACGGGGAAGGTGGCTGCGAGGACGATGCCCTCGGTCCTGCCGTTCTCTACCGTGACGGTGGCGCCGAAGCGGGTGAGGACGCGGTAGGCGAGGGTCGGGCCGAAGCCGAAGTCTGCGCCGCCTTTATGGAGGGTGTGCTGCTCGCCGAGATCGAAGAAGACGGCCAGCTCCTCTTCGGGGAGGCGTTTGCCGCAGGTGGCGATGCGCAGCGTGACGGTGTCGGGGCCGGACTGGGAGGTGAGGGTGACCGGCTGGTGGGGCGGGGTGCAGTGGGCGGCCGTGACGAGCAGGTCGGTGAGGGCGCGGCGGAGCAGCTCGGCTGGCCTGCGGAGCTGACGCGCGGGCAGGGTTTCGGCGGCGCAGTCGAAGCGGACGCCGTGGCTGTGCGCGGCGGCTTCGGCGAGCGCGGCCGTGACGAGTCCGGCGAAGGGCACGGCGGCCTGTACGAGGAAGGCTTCGGCGTCGGCGTCGAGCGAGGCGAGGAAGGTGGCGTCGTCGATCAGCTTGCGGATGCGCTCGAAGCAGGACTGGTAGTCTTGCCGCATCTCGTGCAACGGGCTGTCTTTGGGCGCCACCTCGAACAGCGCGCTGGCGATACAGAAGACGCCGGTCAGAGGTGTGCGCAGTTCGTGTCCGACCATACTGACCCAGTGGGCTCTGGCCTGGCTGAGCGCGCGCAGGTGGTCGTTGGC